>UQMA01000001.1 GCA_900542055.1 uncultured Azospirillum sp.
AAGGAGATAATAGGTTTAATAATAATCGCCAAAATGGAGATAATAGATTTAACAATAGAAATGGTCAAAGACCATTTAACAGAAATAACAATGGTAGACCATTAGACAATTATGGAATTGACAAAAATATTAAAGATATAATGTCTACAGAAATAATAGAAAAAGAAGATAAGAGAGACATTAGTACAAGAGCAATTGACAAAGAAAAAGCAAATCGTTATGAAGATAATAAAGCTAAAAAAGGAACTAAAGCAAAGAAAAATGATCGCTTTAGTGAAGAATTTAACGAAGGAAAACTAAAAGATTTAAAACAAGTTGACAAATTATCTCATATGTTTAATGAACAAGATGGTGGAATGCTTGACTACTATGACTTAACAACAGCTAGAGGAAAGAAAAATAAACGTAAACCACAAAGAGATGAAGAAAGAACAAAACAAAAAATATTTGAATTAACAGAAATTACAATTCCTGAAATGATTACTGTAAAAGACTTAGCTGCTGAAATGAAAAAAACTAGTGGAGAAGTTATTAAAAAACTATTCAATTTAGGAATTATGGCTACAATAAATAATACAGTAGATTTTGATACAGCATTTCTAGTAGCACAGGAATTTGGAATAACAGCAAATAAAAAAGAAGAAGTAAAAGAAGAAGACATTTTATTTGATGATACAGAAGATTCAGCAGACGAACTAGAACCAAGACCACCAGTAGTTGTTGTAATGGGACACGTAGACCATGGTAAAACATCACTTCTAGATGCAATTCGTAGCACAAATGTTATTGAAGGAGAAGCAGGAGGAATTACTCAACACATTGGTGCATATAAAGTAAATATAAATGGTAGAGAAATAACATTCTTAGATACGCCCGGTCATGAGGCATTTACAGCAATGCGTGCTAGAGGTGCTCAAATTACTGACATTGCAATACTTATAGTTGCAGCTGACGATGGTGTTATGCCACAAACAGTTGAAGCTATCCGCCACGCTCAAGCAGCCGAAGTACCGATTGTTGTTGCCATTAATAAAATTGACCTGCCGGGAGCCGATCCCATGAAAGTTAAAACAGCTTTGCTGCAACACGGAATTGCTGTTGAAGAAATGGGCGGAGAATGCTTGTGCGCTGAAGTTTCGGCAAAAAAACGCATTAATATTAACAAATTGTTAGAAGCCATTTTATTACAGGCTGAAATTCTTGATTTGAAAGCCAACCCGAATTGCAAAGCTAACGGCACAGTTATTGAGGCTAAAATGGAAAAAGGCCGTGGTTCGGTTGCAACTCTGTTAGTTCAACAAGGAACATTGAATATCGGCGATATTATCATTGCCGGTAAAGAATGGGGACACGTCCGTGCCATGTTTAATGAACATGGCCAAAAAATTCATAGTGCCGGACCGGCAACCCCTGTTGAAATTTTAGGCTTGCAAGGAACACCTGCCGCCGGCGACAACTTTAACGTTGTCGAAAGCGAAACTCAGGCTAAAGAAATTGTTAGCTACCGCATTCAAAAAGAACGCGATGCAAAATTGGTTAAAAGCGCAAAATCAGCTATGGAACAAATGCTTGATAAAATTAAATCAGGTGAAATCAAACATTTACCTATTGTTATTAAAGCCGATGTACAAGGTTCAATTGAAGCTATTGAAGGCACCTTAAACAAATTGTCTAACAATGAAGTCAGCGTTCAAATTTTGCATTCTGCAGTCGGACCTATTTCGGAATCAGATGTAACTTTAGCAAAAGCTTCTCACGCCTTTATTATCGGATTTAATGTTCGTGCTATTCCTCAAGCTCGTGATATGGCTCGCCGCGACGGAATTGATATTCGTTATTATTCAATTATTTATGACGTTGCAGATGATGTTAAAAAAGGTTTGGAGGGAATGCTTTCACCTGAACTCAAAGAAAAGATTCTTGGTTATGCCGAAATCCGCAATGTATTCAATATCACAGGCGTTGGACGTGTTGCCGGCTGTATGGTTACCGAAGGTATGGTTAAACGCGGCGCCAAAGTTCGTCTGCTTCGCGATAACGTTGTTATTCATGATGGAAACCTTGGACAGCTTAAACGCTTCAAAGACGATGTTAAAGAAGTTAAAGACGGTTATGAATGCGGTATGAGTTTTGAAAACTACAATGACATTCAAGTCGGCGATTTTATCGAATGTTATGAAATCGAAGCTATTGCCGCTAAATTGAATTAGAATTAAGGACAAATAAATGGCCATTAAAGAATTATCACAACGTCAATTACGCGTTGGACAGGAAATTAAGCGGATTATCGCCGAAGAAATAAACCAAGGACATGTCCGCAATCTTGAAGGTATAACTACGCTTGTTACCATTATGGAAGCCACGGTATCTCCTGACTTGAAATATGCTGATGTTTTCTTTGTTACTTCAGACGACAGCATGGGAAATAAAGTGCGTGAACTGCTGCAATTAGCAGCAAATCATTTCCGCAAAGTCGTTGCTTCGAAAACAATGCTGCGCTATGTTCCCGAAATCCGTTTTTTTGTCGACACAACTATGGCTGAAGCCGACAAAATAGAACGTATTTTACATAGTCCGGAAGTTCTAAAAGATATAAACAAACACGATGAAGCATAAAAAAGGCAACGACATAAACGGTTGGTTGATAATTGACAAACCCGAAGGCATGGGGTCAACGGAAGTTGTCAATTTCACCCGCCGTTTTTTTAATGCACGCAAAAACGGACATACCGGCACATTGGATCCTTTTGCGACCGGTGTTCTGCCGATAGCTTTCGGTGAAGCAACAAAACTTATCGATTTTTTACAAGACGAAAAAAAAGAATATGAATTCACCATAGATTTCGGCGCTGAAACCGACACTTGCGATTGTACAGGAACAATCACGGCAGAAAACGAAAAAGTACCATCGGCAGAAGATATAAAAAGCATACTTCCAAAATTTAGCGGTTTAATCAAACAAACACCGCCGACATTCTCTGCCGTTAAAATAAACGGTCAAAGAGCTTACAATTTAGCCCGCCGAGGAGAAAAAATAGAAATGCCCGAACGAGAAGTGGAAATTTTTGCGTTGGAATTGCTGAAAACATATGAGAATCACGCTGATTTTAAGGTTTTATGTTCAAAAGGAACTTACGTCCGCAGCCTTGGAAGAGATATAGCACACGCCCTAAACGCTTGCGGGCACCTTAGCAGCCTAAGACGGACACGCAGCGGACTTTTTACGCTTAACAATACGATTTCACTGGATAAATTAAAAAATATAGTATATGGTGAGCAAGCAATAAAATTATTGCTTCCGTTAGAAACCTCTCTGCGCGACATCGCGGTTATGGCCGTTTCGGAAGCTGAAGCCGAAAAACTCAGACAAGGACAGTCTTTAAGCCCTAAAGATAGAGATGAAAGTCTGATGTCGCAGGATATTGCGGCAGCTGTCTGCAACGGAGTTTTACAGGCAATAGTCAGAATTGACGAAAGAAAGATTTCGCCGATTCGAGTTTTTAATTTAACTTATAACGATAAGGAAGATATAGATGTCGATTACAAAAGAAGCTAAAAACGAATTGATTAAATCTTATGGATTAAGCGAAGGCGATACAGGTTCTCCTGAAGTTCAAATTGCTATTTGGACAACCCGCATTAACAACCTGATTGAGCACTTCAATACCCACCGTAAAGATTTACACTCCCGTTTGGGTTTGATGAAAATGGTATCTAAACGTCGTCACCTTTTGGACTACCTGAAAGGAAAAGATGAAAAAAGATATCAGGAAATCATTCAAAAACTTAATATTCGTCGATAAGTTTTTACACATTGCGGGGCAAAACTGTCCCGCAATGCTTTTATGAAATCCTTGCTCACATAGAGCCAAGGTGCTGTTTAAAAAGATGGAAAAGAGAAAGGTAATTTAATATGAATAACTTAAAAGTATCCACCCGTGAATTAGATTGGGGCGGACGCAAATTGGTTCTCGAAACCGGAAAAGTAGCTAAACAGGCTACCGGTGCGGTTGTCGCAACCTATGGAGAAACAAAAGTTTTAGCAACTGTTTGCGCTGCAAAAGAAGTTAAAGCTGATCAGGATTTCTTCCCACTAACTGTAAACTATCAGGAAAAATACTATGCAACCGGCAAAATTCCGGGTGGTTTTATGAAAAGAGAAAGCAAACCTTCAGAACACGAAGTTTTGATTTCACGCTTGATTGACCGTCCAATTCGTCCGTTGTTTCCGGATGCTTTTAAGAATGAAGTTCAAATTATCTGCACTGTTTTGGCTCATGACCAGAAAAACAATTCAGACATTGTCGCCATGGTTGCTGCTTCTGCTGCTTTGGCTGTTTCTGGTATTCCGTTTATGGGGCCAATCGGAGCAGCAAAAGTCGGCTATAAAGACGGTCGTTTCATTCTGAACCCGACTATTGAAGAACAAAAAGATTCCGAACTTGAATTAACCGTAGCCGGCACCAAAGAAGGTGTGCTTATGGTTGAATCCGAAGCAAACGAACTGTCAGAAGAAACCATGCTCAATGCCGTTATGTTTGGCTTTGACAGTTTCCAACCTGTTATCAATATGATTGAAGAATTAGCCAAAGACGCCGGCAAAGAAGCATGGGCCGTTCCTGCTTTTCCGAAAGAATTTGATGAACTTTACGAACGTATTGCTAAAAATTTCAGAGCAAAATACGAACAGGCATTTTGTGAAACAGACAAACTCACCCGCGGAACTTTGGTTGGACAAATTGATGAAGAAGTAAAAGCTTCTCTTGATCCTGAAAACGAATTTGATAACCAATATCTGTTGGATGCGCTCGAAAAATTGAAACATGTCGTTGTTCGTGAAAAAGTATTGAATACCGGACATCGTATTGACGGACGCGATACAAAAACCGTTCGTCCGATTTGGTGTGAAGTAGACACTTTGCCGACCGCTCATGGTTCTGCTATTTTCACTCGCGGTGAAACTCAAGCTTTGGTTGTCACAACTCTCGGAACCGGCGAAGATGCTCAAATTGTTGACGGTTTAATGAGCGAATACAAACAAGATTTTATGTTAAACTATAATTTCCCTCCGTTTTCTGTCGGTGAATGCGGACGTATAGGTTCTCCTGGGCGCCGCGAAATCGGACACGGAAAATTGGCATGGCGCGCTATTCATCCGATGCTGCCAAAAGATAAAGATGCTTTTCCGTACACTATCCGCGTTGTTTCCGAAATTTTGGAATCTAACGGTTCATCTTCTATGGCAACCGTCTGCGGAACAACTTTGTCGTTGATGTCTGCCGGTGTTCCGATGACAAAACCTGTTGCAGGCATTGCGATGGGACTTATTAAAGAAGACGATGGACGCGTAGCTATTTTAACCGATATTTTAGGCGATGAAGACCATTTAGGCGACATGGACTTCAAGGTTGCCGGCACAAAAGACGGTGTTACTGCTTTACAGATGGATATTAAAATCACTTCTATCACCAAAGAAATTATGAAAAATGCTTTGGCTCAAGCTCATGAAGGCCGTATACACATTTTAGGCGAAATGGCAAAAACCATTGCAGAACCGCGCAAAGAAATTTCACCGTTGGCTCCGCGTATTATTGCCATCAAAATTCCGGTTGATAAAATTCGTGAAGTTATCGGCTCAGGCGGTAAAGTTATTCGTGAAATTACCGAAAAAACCAACTCTAAAATTGATATCAGCGAAGATGGCGTTATCCATATTGCTACCGTTAACAGCGCTGATGGTCAAGCCGCTTTGGATTGGATTATGGGTATTGTCGCCGAACCTGAAGAAGGACATATTTATCACGGTGTTATTACTAAAATTATGGACTTCGGCGCATTTGTCCGCTTTATCGGCAATACTGAAGGTCTGGTCCATATTTCAGAAGTTAAAAACGAACGTATTGCTTCGGTTTCAGACTTTTACAAAGAAGGCGACAGCATTTGGGTTAAATGCCTCGGCACAGACAACCGCGGCAAAATTAAACTCTCTGCCAAACGCGTCAATCAGGAAACCGGTGAAGATTTGGAAAAATAAAAAAATATTTTTTCAGTTACAAAAAAAAGAGGGGAAAACAAATCCCCTCTTTTTTTAATACAAAACAGTCAGCATAATTGCCCCAAACAGCAAAATTACGATAACCGCAAGAACGACTTTTTTACAAAAAGTCATTCTTTTTAATTCCTCAAGCAATAAAGCTCCGCGATAAATACCGGCATTGTCATAAACAAATACTTCATCGCCTTCTTTCAATAAATCTCCGCCGCATAAAAGAGTGGAAACCTCACGGGAAGTTTGGTCATCAAACAGTATCTTATACTTGTAAACTGTTTCCAACATTGTTCCCTCACCGCATTCAATCGTTATATGAGATTGAATCATTTCAATTTTAATAATTTTCTTTTTCATCATAATAATACATTGATTTCTGATGAGAATTAATGCGTAGAAGATTTATTGTCAAGCTTTAAGCATTTTTTCTTATCAAAACTCACCAAAACGATTCCCAACACCACCGATATTCCTCCGTAAACCTGCGGCAGCGAAACCTCTTCGCCAACAAAAAAATAAGCCTCTATTCCACTGAATAAAGGCAATGTATAATAAACGATACCTGTTTGAACACTGCCTATTTTAGCAATAGCACTATTCCAAGCAAGATACGCAACAACCGAAGCAACTAACCAGCGCCCCAAAGCTATTTCAAACGGCGTCAAACTCTGAGTAAAAGTTACGGCAATAATATAATTAAAGCTCCATAAAAAACGGCAATAAATGCAAATAAATATCCCATTTGTCAATTCTCCCCGCCTTTATATAGTCACATTAATTTTACAAACACCCCCCTTGTTAACAAATAAAACGAAAGTCTCTTGCAATAATTTTTCTAAAGTTGTACGCTGATTCTATTAAGTTGTTAACCCCACTTATATAAGGAAAAAAACATGAAATTTTTAAGAAAAATCAGCTCTATTGCCTCAGCAATAGTGCTGCTTTTGTGTAGCTGTGTATCAGCCGCAACCGCCTCAGAAATCGATTTGAACATTCCTTCACTGGATGTCGGATACGATTTTGGCGGTTGGTCGGTAACAGGCTCGCAAATTTTACTTTACGGATTGGCCATTTGCGCCCTCGGTATGATTTTTGGATTATTCGAATTTTTCAAAATAAAAAAAATGCCGGTGCATAAATCTATGGCAGACATGGCCGGATTGATATACGAAACCTGCAAAACATATATGAAACAGCAAGCTTTGCTGCTGGTTTTGCTCGAGGCTTTTATTGCCGTATGTATCTTTTATTATTTCTTCGGACTGAACGGAACTCCGCTGCCTATGGTTCTAAATATTCTGCTTTGGTCTGTTTTGGGTATTCTCGGCTCATTTACCGTTGCTTGGTTTGGTATGCGTATTAACACTTATGCTAATGCCCGTACAGCCTTTGCTTCATTAAAAGGAAAAGCTTTTCCGGTTATGAGTTTGCCTTTACAATCAGGTATGTCCATCGGTGTATTGCTAATCTGCGTTGAACTGTTAATGATGATTATCATTCTACTGTTTATTCCGAGAGAAAATGCCGGTGCCTGTTTCATTGGTTTTGCTATCGGTGAATCTTTGGGAGCTTCAGCTTTGCGAATTTGCGGCGGTATTTTCACAAAGATTGCTGATATCGGCGCTGACCTAATGAAAATTATTTTTAAAATTGATGAAGATGACGCCCGCAACCCCGGAGTTATTGCCGATTGCACCGGTGATAATGCCGGCGATTCAGTCGGTCCTACCGCCGATGGATTTGAAACATACGGCGTAACCGGCGTTGCCCTTATCAGCTTTATTGTTTTGGCTGCAGGTATGGCTTATGCTCCAGACGGCAGCTTGTCATTAATGGCTGACGGCATTGATATTCAAGCTCGTTTGATTGTTTGGATTTTCTCTATGCGTTTGATGATGGTTTTAACATCCATCGTATCTTATTTAATCAATGGACGTATTGCTAAAATTCTTTACGGTGATAAACAGGATTTCGACTTTGAAGCTCCCTTAACCTCATTGGTTTGGATAACTTCATTGCTCTCCATTGCCGTTACCTTTGCCGTTTCATATGTAATGATCGGAAATATGGGGGACAGCCTATGGTGGAAGCTTTCGGTTATCATCAGTTGCGGAACTTTTGCATCTGCCATCATTCCAGAATTTACTAAAATTTTCACTTCCTCAAAATCCATTCACGTTCAGGAAATTGTTAACGCCAGCCGTCAAGCCGGTGCATCGCTGAACATTATTTCGGGTATGGTTGCCGGAAATTTTTCTGCCTTTTGGAAAGGTCTGGTTATGATTGCGTTGATGGCTGTTGCTTATTTCACATCATCAAACGGTTTAGATGAATATATGGTTTATCCGAATGTTTTTGCTTTTGGTCTGGTTGCTTTTGGTATGCTCGGCATGGGACCTGTTACCATTGCCGTTGACAGTTACGGTCCTGTAACAGACAATGCACAATCTGTTTTCGAACTTTCGCAAATAGAACAACGCAAAGGGATTAAAAACGAAATCAAAAAAGATTATGGTTTTGAACCTGATTTCACAGTCGGCAAAGAATTGCTTGAACGCAACGATTCTGCCGGAAACACTTTCAAAGCTACCGCCAAACCGGTATTAATCGGCACTGCAGTAATCGGCGCCACCACAATGATTTTTTCAATCATTTTACTCTTAAATCTCAAACTTGATTTAATGAACCCAATGGTATTGTTCGGTTTGCTGCTGGGCGGCGCCGTTATTTATTGGTTCTCGGGAGCATCTATGCAAGCTGTTTCCACCGGCGCTTATCGTGCAGTCGATTACATCAAACAACATATCAAGCTAAATACGCAACAAGCCGCTTCGATTGAAGATTCTAAAAAAGTTGTCAGAATTTGCACAATCTATGCTCAAAAAGGTATGTTCAATATCTTTATGGTCATTTTCTGCCTGACAATCGCTTTTGCTTGCTTTGATCCTGATTTGTTTGCCAGCTACTTGATTTCAATTGCCGTATTCGGTTTGTTCCAAGCTTTGTATATGGCCAACGCCGGCGGTGCTTGGGATAATGCCAAAAAGGTTGTTGAAGTTGATTTGAAAGAAAAAGGCACAGCTTTGCATGATGCCGTAGTTGTCGGCGATACAGTCGGTGACCCTTATAAAGACACTTCTTCCGTTGCCTTAAACCCAATCATTAAATTTACGACTTTGTTCGGATTATTGGCTGTTGAAATGGCTGTTTCCGCACCTCGTTGTATTGCTTTGGGTGCCGGCATCAGTTTGTTGTTAATCGCCCTCATTTTTGTATGGCGTTCATTCTACAAAATGAGAATTAACAGCTAGAAACCGTTTTTATAGACCTGTAATGAAAATCCTCGAAATTGGTAACAATTTTGAGGATTTTCTTGCATATTGAATTTTAATCTTATAGTATCGGCGTAATGAAGAAACTGAATATATATATCGCCGGACAAATATTTGTCGGCTTTTTACTTGTCACATTTTCCCTGATGTCGATTTTGTGGCTTACTCAGTCTTTGCGTTTTATCGAAATGATTACCAATAAAGGATTGCCTTTAAGTTTATTCATTAAAATGACATCTTGCTTAATGCCCAGATTATTTGCTATTTTATCCCCTATATCACTATTTGTCGCAGTTTTGTTTGTTTATAACCGCATGCTGTCCGATCGGGAATTAGTAGTTATAAAATCAGCGGGTATCAGCCCGTGGCAAAGTGCAAAACCTGCTTTGTTTATGGGAATTATAATTTCATTGTTCGCTGTTTATGTAAATAATTTCGGTATTCCCTATGCGGAGAAAAAATTTCAGGATTTAGAATGGCAGGTAAAAAATGATGTATCCCATCTTATGTTCCGAGAAGGAGAATTTACAACATTAGACAACAACCTGACCGTTTTCATCACTGCTCACAATAAAGACGGATCCGTTGAAGGAGTTATGATTAATGACGAACGCAATCCGAAAACAAAAGTCACGGTTGCCGCCGAAAACGGCATAATTATTTATACGGACCAAGGCCCGCGGATTGTTTTGATAAACGGCGTACGCCAAGAAATAAATAACCAAACGCTTCAGTTTTCATCTCTTTCTTTTGATCGTTATTCCGTTGATTTCGGCGCTTCGCAAAGCAAAAAACGAAAAGGAGCTTCCGCAAGATCAAAATCTTTGAAAGAACTTTTAACTGCGGCGCAAAATCCGAATTTGTCACAAGCCGAAGCCCGCCGTTATATTGTCGAAGGACACCGCCGGTTGGCTAATCCTTTTTACAACTTGATTTTGGCTCTGATAGGATGTGTGGGACTTTTGGTAGGAAATTTCAACCGCCGCGGACAAGGAAAAATTATCTCGCTTTCAATTATGACAATGGTGCTTATTGAAGCTGATGACTTGGTTTTGGGAAATTTGGCTGCTAAAAACTTATACTTTTTACCGCTTTACTATGCCAATTTCATTATTCCGCTCATCATAGGAATTTATTTATTGTTTTTTTATAATCCGGCTTGGTTTGCCAGACTGCGCTCAAAAACCAAAGGAACAGATTTTTAATGAGAAAAATTTTTCGCAACATTATATTAGCTTTTTTGCCGGCATTGTTTGTTTGCCCTGTATTTCTGCACGCCGAGCAAACTAAGAATTCTCAGCCGATTTTTTTCAGCGCTGATGAAGTTGAAGAAGACAGCCAAACAAAAATTATTACGGCACGCGGAGATGTAAATATTGTTCGCAACGGTGTTACGCTAAAAGCCGATACTCTGACTTTTGACAGAAAAAATGATGTATTAATCGCCGATGGGAATGTCAGTATACGACAGCCTGACGGAACAACAGTTTTTTCAAAAAACGCCCGCTTGAGTGATAAAATGTCAAAAGCAACTATTACGGATGTCAAAGCAATTTTAGCAGATGAAAGCCGTTTAGCCGCCAAGCGCATAAAACAAACATCAAACAAAGACAAACACTTCTTTTATGCAGTCTATTCTCCGTGTGATGTTTGTCAAAATAATCCCAAACCATTATGGTCAATTAAGGCTCGCAAAATTACCCATGATGCCGACAAACACGATGTTTATTATCGAAGCGCTTTTTTGTCGGTAAAAAATGTACCGGTTTTATATACACCATTTTTCTCACATCCTGACCCAACAGTAAAACGCCGCAGCGGCTTTTTGCCGCCTTCGCTTGCCAGCAACAATTATCTTGGTTCAGCTGTTGAAATGCGTTATTTTATTGATTTAGGAGATCATGAAGATATTACGCTCACCCCGATTTTGAGCAGTGACCAAAATATTATTTTCGGCGGCACATACCGCAAAATGATGTACAACGGTGATTTAAATATCAGCGGCACCTTAATGGAAGACAAAAACACCAATGAAACCCGCGGAAATATTGTTGCTAAAGGCCGTTATGAAATAAATGATTTATGGCTGGCGAAGATGGATATTAATTATGCTTCTGACGGAGCGTATTTAAAAGATTTATCTTTACCGGGAAGAACTGAAACATGGCTTACCTCATCAGTTTCTGCCGAACGTTTTGAAGGGCGCGACTATGCTGCAATTGAAGGCTTTTCATACAAACTGGTCAGTTATTCGCTGCGCACGTCTGATATAAATGCTTTTGAACAAAGAGAATACAGCAAACCTTATATTTTACCGTTAGCCACTTATGAAAATATAGGAGAATCAAATTCCATCGGAGCATATTTCAAAAACACGTTCAATATGGCTTCAATCTATCGCGAACGCGACGAAACACAAACCCAGCGCGCCACAATGATAAATTCATGGAACTTGCCTTATACCAGCCCGTTCGGCGAAAAATATCGCTTTATGGCTTCCGTAAAATCTGATCTTTATTACATAGATAATTACTACAATCCTTATAACCAAAATTACACAGGTGCTACGGGACGCATTTTTCCGCAGGCCGGCGTGGAATGGCGCTTACCTTTTGTAAAGGCAACCGAAACCTCACGGCAAATTCTCGAACCAACCATTGTTGCAGTTGCTGCGCCGAACGGAGGCAATAAAATCGACAAAATTCCGAATGAAGACAGCTTAAATGCCCAACTGGATGACAGTAATATATTGGACATTGACCGCTATTCAGGATATGACCGCAACGACACCGGCAGCCGTATAAGCTATGGATTAAACTGGAGTGCATACGGAAATATTCTCGGCAGAACATCTTCATTTTTCGGGCAGAGCTACTATTTTGAGAAAGATGAAAGTTTCACCCAAAGTTTAGGAGATACTTCGTCGCATTTCAGTGATTATGTGGGCAGAATTTTTGCCGCTCCGAATTCTTATATTGATTTTAATTATCGTTTTCGCCTTGACAAAGATAATTATGACCTTAAATACAGCGAATTAAACACGCGTATCGGACCGCAAATGTTTTGGGCTTATATTGCATATACTTCAATAAAAGGACGCAAAGAAAAAGGCTCAGATTCTGATTTATATTTCTTTGATGACTATAAAGAAAGAAAAGAACTTTATACATCACTTAATGCTAAGGTTTCACGCGACTGGACTGTCGTCCTTTATAACCGCCAAGATTTATCAAAAGAAAATAACACCTCTTTGGAACATGGCGGAAAACTAATTTATGAAGATGAATGCTTTAAACTTATTTTCAACACCCATAAATATAATTCAACAGATCCGGATTATGACGACGGATATGAATTTTCTGCAACTTTCCTGCTTAAAACATTAGGAAGCGTGGGCTCAGAATAGAGGAGAAAAATATGAAAAAAATATTGCTGACATTATTAGGATTACTTATGTCTTTTCCCGCTCAGGCGCAATTTGCTTCGGGATATGCTCCGCGTTATGAAAATGAACCAGCTGAAACTGATGCAGAAGAAAATAGCGAGCCATCTTCTGTTTTTCAAACACAGTCGCCTCAAATGTCAGCTCCGCGCCCGCAGCCGATTGTTCCGCAAAATATAAAAAAACCGACGCCATACACAGGAAACATCAGAATTTTAGCTTCCGTTAATGGAGAAATTATTACCACAGAAGATATAAACAACCGCGTCCGTGCTTTCTGCATGACAACAGGTATTCCTTATAATGATCAAACAAAATTGTTGATTATCAACAAGGTAATGCAAAACACCATTGATGAAAAACTTAAATTACAAGATGCCGTAAGCAACAAAATAGAAATCAGCAAAAACGACGTTGACGATGCTATAAAGAGTTATGCAGCAAACAACAAAACCACTCCCGAGCATTTGAAAAAAATGTTAAAAGAGCATGGCGTAAGCGAAAGTATTTTTCGTGAACAAATGAAAAGCGATTTGGCATGGGTGCGTTTGGTTAGAAACAAAACTTCAAACGATACCGTTACCGAACCGGAAATTCAAGAAGCTCTTGAATTAACAAAAAAAGATATGAGCAAAACCAAATATATGGTTTCTGAAATAGTCATCGACAGCAAAAATGCAAAAAACATCTTCGGTTTATCACAAACTTTGCGTCAAGATCCTCGTTTTGAAATGTATGCAGCACAATTTTCACAAAGTCCCAGTGCTTCAAGCGGCGGTCGTTTGGGCTGGATTAATGCTGGACAACTTCCGGAACAGCTTGACAAAGCTTTATCAAAAATGTCAGCAGGAGAAATTTCAGATCCTATTCTTTATAACAACGCATATCATATTTTTCGCGTTGAGCAAAAATTCGATCCTTCAAAAGATAGTCTGCCAGAGCCGGATTCACGTGCAATTGCTGAAATGTTATCAGGACAAAAAACCGAACGTTTTGCCGCCAGACATTTACAAGATCTCCGTCAACGAGCCGCTATTGAACTGAAAGAATAAAATATGCTTCTCTCTTTGCGTGATACTGTTAACTTTTACGGTCTTATGGCCGATAAATCTCTCGGACAAAACTTTCTTCTTGATTCAAATATTACCGACAAGATTGTTCGGTTAAGCTTGAGCCATCAGGGGTTGAAGGATTTCAGCGCTTATAATATGATTGAAGTCGGCCCTGGTCCGGGAGGATTAACCCGATCTGTTTTAGAACAAAATCCTTTATCTTTGACCGTAATTGAAATGGATTCGCGTTGTGTTCGGATTATGGAAGATCTGAAAAATGAAACGGATTGTCCGATGAATATTGTAAACGGCGATGCTTTAGCTTTTACCCCAAGTAAAAATATTTCTTCTCCGCGACAGATTATCAGCAATCTGCCTTATAATATATCCGTACCTTTATTAATAAAATGGTTGGAAGAAATAAAAAATTATTCAGCTTTAACTCTGATGTTTCAAAAAGAAGTTGCCGAAAGAATAATGGCCTCCACCCGCTGCAAAGATTATGGGCGCGTATCTGTTTTAGCACAGCTTAGCTGTAAAATCGAAAAATTAATGGATTTAAATCCGGAATGTTTTACGCCTGCGCCGAAAATTTGGTCAAGCGTTCTGCTTTTCCGCCCGCTTGACAAGCCTATTACTCAAGAAGAAAGAACAAAAATAGAAAAAATAACTTCTCTTGCTTTTGGACAAAGACGGAAAATGCTGCGTCAAAGTTTGAAATCTTTGCCCGATATACTAGGCAAACTTGAACAGCTTCAAATTGCTCCGACAGCACGTGCAGAAGAACTAACACCGCAGCAATTTTTGGATTTAGCGCATTTATATTAATTTTTGTCAAATTTTGTTGATTTATCTTCCAGACAATGCTATACAAAAATTACTGAATATTATTAATCAATTAAAATTTAAAACTTATGCATCAAAAAGACAGTTACAAAGTTTTAGCCCAAAAGTTGGGTATAAAACAAATGAGCTTAAAAGATTGCAAGCTCTCAGACGGCAAAATTTATGTTGAATATTTCAAACAAGTATTCAAACAAATAAATCGCGACATTCTGGCAAACAAGTACAACATCAATCCTACCGATGAGTTTTCAAACAAATCTAAATCTCCTTGGAGTTATCTCAATTCGGAAGCAACCTTGCTTGATTTTGCCCGTTTGCTCGCCATTCCTGCCAGCCGCAGCGCCGCCAATATCCGCGCTCAGTGCACCAGACCGCGAATAAGCAAACAAATGCTTACTGTTTTGCTTGCCGACCAGCTTGAAAAAGAGCCTCAGGAAATTGATCTCGATATGCAAGTTCGCCAAATTCGCCTGCCTATTGCAAATTATAACAAACATTCATGGGTAACTTTTATCCGTTGGTGCGAACAAGCGGGGTTCAGCGGACATCCGGAAGATCTCAATCAATTGGCTGAGATTAGTGTTAATCAACTTTTTGATTATTGGGTTAGATAACATAATTGTGAATCTACCTACAAAAAAACTCCCTTAAACGGGAGTTTTTTACTATTTAAGCATATTCAGACCTTGAAAACAGATTCATAAAGCGTCGCAATCCTGAAACTTGTTTTTCCTGCGGTTGCTGTTGCCTTGCTTCTGTCTGGCGTGCTTCCTGATTTTGCTGTT
The DNA here is from genome assembly GCA_900542055.1 of uncultured Azospirillum sp. Lineage (GTDB taxonomy): Bacteria > Pseudomonadota > Alphaproteobacteria > RF32 > CAG-239 > JAFUYI01. The sequence goes on from UQMA01000001.1 coordinate 15,507, forward strand.
TTACGGTTGCAGCCACATCTTCACATTGAAAATGGCGGGCAGCAAAATCATAATGCGGAGTCGATTTTTCGCCGCGCATTCCTGCCAATTCTTCTCTTCGCTGCTGCAAACGCTCATTATCTTTGCGCATTCCCTCAACAATATCAGCTCGAGCTAAACTTTCGGCGTTTCTTCTTTCACGAAAAGCTGCTATTCTTTCACTGATAGCGGAATGTCCCGCTGACATTGATGCTGTCAGATTTTCCATACCTGTATGATTTTCTGGCAGATCCGCTTGCGCCGTCGGTTTGCCGGCTGTTTTCTGCGCTGAAGCGCTGTTTTGTTGCTGTTTTTGCAACTGCTCCTCTCGCAACTGATTGTCTAATTGCTGAAGCTCTTTATCATTCAATTGCTCAAATTGATGTTTGAAACATTTTTCGGCATATTGGCTGGTATGAAAAACTTTTACTTGTTTATTAATGCACCACCCCAATCCGCTGTTTACGCTTTCGCCGTTTCCGCCGGTATACGTAGCCTTTCCATTTTTATCAACATTTGCTCTCACACAATGCCAGCCGGAAGCTGTGTTGTTGGCAACGCCTGTTCTGATAAACAACAAATCACCATCTTTCAGCTTTGGATTCCCTTTTTTATCAAGAGCAACTTGTCCATTAAGACGAACATAGTCCGAAACTTTGTTTCCGTTTGTATCCATAAAGCCGTTTTCACCATATTTTTTTATTGCCGACGGACAGCTTCTGGCTTCTTCGCAACGCAGACTATCCCTCGGACATACTGGATTTTTACCATGTAATGCTTGAAAATTATTTTCAGTTTTTAAATAAAGCGGATTCGCAAAAACTTTTGATTCAGGAACATCCTGTTCCAAATTCTGTCTTAAATCTTCACCAATTTCCTTATTGGCTTTATTCATGGCATCGAATTGAATGGCCACGCAATAATTGGTTGCCAATCCTTTCAACCCAAATTCAGCGCCGTATGTACTGCAGGCATATCTTTTACGTTCCGTATCCGAACTTTTGTTACGGGGATATTTTCTTTGAACATCCCGCACCGATTGAGTAACGATTTCGCCCTGGCGCGTTGTAAATTCTTCCGTTTTTGCTTTCGACAAACGGTCGACCATTGCCGCACGTTCTTCCGCGGACAATTCTGTTTCTTGTTTTTCCGTTTGTTTTTCTTTCGGTTCTTCGGGAACTTCAGTTAATTCTGCTTCAGACATAGTCTTTCTCCGTTAACATATATTTTATAATAGCAAAAACAGTGATTTTACGCAATTACAATATGATGACAAAAAAATGAAATTTAATTCGGAATTTTGTGCTTTGCCAAAGGATGGTTTTCTCTTACTTCTTCGCACAATTGCTCCGATACAATATGCGTATATATCTCCGTTGTCGAAATATCTTCATGACCCAGCATTTTTTGCACGCTTCGCAAATCTACCTTATGATTTAACAAATGAGTAGCAAACGAGTGGCGCAAAACGTGAGGCGAAATTTTTGCCGGAGAAATTCCAGCCTCTGCTGCTATTTTTTTCAAATCCTTAAAAAAAGCATCTCTGGTTATATGTCCGTCCGCGGCGAGTTTTGACGGAAACAGCCAAATTGACTTTTCACCTTTTAGATAATATTTCCGAGCAGCCAAATAATCTTCAACCGTATTCAGAGCCGATGATGCCGCCGGAATAATCCGCTCTTTGCCGCCCTTGCCTAAAACAATAACCTGTTCTTTTTTAAAATTAACATTTTTTTCAGGCAAGCCGACCAGTTCAGATACACGCAGACCGCAAGCATACATAAGTTTCAGCATTGCCGCCAAACGCAAGCCGACAAAACCTTTTTTAGCTTCGGCAATGTCAATCATACGCCCTATTTCTTCTTCTGTTAAAAACTTAGGTAAAGGTTTTTCCTTTTTGGGAGAAAGTACATCAGCCGCCGGATTATCTGCAATTTTGCCTTCGGAAAGCAAAAATTTAAAAAATTCCCGTACAGCTGAAATCTTACGCGCAATAGATTTACCGCTGTATTTTTTGTCGCCCAAATCTTTAATAAAATCGGCAATTTCATTTGCCTTCACCGTTGATATATCTTGATTAACGAATTCATAAAACTGTTCCAAATCTTTTCGATATGCAGCGGCTGTAAGCGGTGACAGCCCTTTTTCAGCAGTAGCGGCGTCTAAAAAAAGATAAATATAATTTTTATCAGAAGACATTTATTTTGCAAAAGTATTGGCTAGAGGTTGTTCTACTGTTTCTTCGCTAAACGGCATTTCCTGCGACACCAGCCAAAACAATCCGGCAACTGCTATTCCTGCTAAAATATAAACCCAACTGTAATTTTTTTTACGATTTAACATAAACTTGCCCTTTTCTTTAAAAAAATATTGATAAAATCAAAACTATTTATATTATGGCAATAATATTTAAAACAAAGATTAAAACAATGCAAATTAATAAAATAATTTTATTGGTCGGATTAATGGGAAGCGGCAAAACCAGCGTGGGAAAACGTCTGGCAAAAAGGCTGAATCTGCCCTTTGTCGACGGCGATCAAGAAATAGAAAAAGCTGCAGGACTTCCTTTAGTCGATGTTCTAAAATGTTTTGGCGAAGAAGAATACCGTGCCGGCGAAACCAGAGTTATGCATCGTTTGCTACAGGGCTCTCCTTGTGTTTTGGCCTCAGGAGGAGGTTCTTTTGTTCCGCAGCAAACCAGAAATTTAGCCAAAGAACATGCTATTACTATTTGGCTGAAAGCTGATGTTGACACTTTATACCACCGCACATACGGACGTAAACACCGTCCTTTTTTGCGGGGAAATGACGAACACCTGAAAAACAAGCTTGAGGAATATATAGGAGAAGAATATCCTTATTATTCCGAAGCCGACATTGTAGTCGAAACCAGAGATGAAGCCGTTGAAGCAACGGTAAACCGAGTTACTACCGCCATCAATAATTTTATCGGCGCAAAATCATCGGATTAAGCAAAAAAACTCTTTACAAATAACAAAATTGTTGTAAAAAGACAGCGGGTTTTAATAATAAAGCCCATAACTTTAATTTCACACGCAGGACGGCGGACACTCTAAGTTTTCGCTCCGGTGCTCTTAGCAAAGAGCCGAATGCCTGCGGAGGTTTAACCGGAAAACAAAGGATTATAAAATGAGTCTTCCAAAATTTACTATTCGCCAAATGATTGAAAACGGCGTACATTTCGGTCACCACGCTCGTCGTTGGAATCCGAAAATGGCCGAATATATCTATGGCAAAAAAGATAACATTCACATCATTGACTTGCAGCAGACTTACCCGATGCTCTACACTGCTTTGAATGCTGCCCGCGAAATTGCTGCCAACGGCGGTAAAGTTTTATTTGTCGGCACCAAAAGACAAGCTCAGGACATCATTAAAGAGAATGCTGAAAGATGTGGACAGTACTATGTAAACTATCGCTGGCTCGGCGGTATGTTGACCAACTGGAAAACCGTTTATAAATCAATCTCTCGTTTAAACAAATTGAATGAGATGTTTGATAAAAACGAAACTGAAGGCTATACTAAAAAAGAATTGCTCAATTTGAAAAAAGAACAAGACAAATTGGCAAAAGAATTGAATGGTGTTATGAATATGGGCGGACAGCCTGACTTGTTGTTCGTTGTTGATATGCCTAAAGAAGATTTGGCTATCAAAGAAGCTAAAAAACTCGGCATCCCGGTTATTGGTATTGCTGATACCAATGCGGATCCAAGCTTGGTTGACTTCCCAGTTCCAGGTAATGATGACGCTGTTCGTGCAATTCAATTTTATTGTGAATTGTTGTCTTCTGCCGTTTTGGACGGTATTCAAGCTGAAATCGCCGCACAAGGCGTTAAAGTTGACGAAATTGTAGCTGAAGCTAAACCTGCTCGCAAAAAAGCCGCAAAAGCTGATAGCGAAGCCGAAGGCACAGCTGAAGAAAAAGCTCCGGCTAAAAAAGCCGCCGCTAAGAAAAAAGCTGCTGCTGAATAATAGCCAAAAGCTATAAATACAACTTAGCAAATGGCGGTATTTTATCTAACTAAAATATCGCCATTTTAATTAAAACACAAAATTTGGGGAAAATTAATGAGCGAAATTACAGCCGCTAAAGTAAAAGAATTAAGAGAATCAACCGGTGCCGGTATGCTTGATTGCAAAAAAGCTTTGGTTGAAACTAATGGCGATATGGAACAAGCCGTAGATTGGCTGCGCAAAAAAGGTTTGGCATCTGCCGCTAAAAAATCCAGCCGCGTTGCTGCCGAAGGTTTGGTTGCTGTTGCTGTTGACGGCAACAAAGGCGCCATTGTTGAAGTTAACTCCGAAACCGACTTCGTTGCCAAAAATGAAATGTTTCAGGAATATGTTGAAGATGCAGCTAAAGTTGCTCTTGCCAGCCACGGCGATATCTGCGACATGAAAAACTTTAACTGCCCGAAATGTGGCAAAACATTTGCAGAACGCTTGACAGACTTGATCGCCAAAATCGGTGAAAATATGACCTTGCGCCGCGCACAAATGGTTGAAGTTGATAACGGTGTTATTGCTTCTTATGTTCACAATGTTACTCGTGGCAACCTCGGCAAAATCGGCGTTTTGGTAGCTTTGGAATCGAATGCCGCCGACAAAGCAAAATTGGCTGAACTCGGTAAACATTTGGCCATGCATATTGCCGCTTCACGTCCGTTATTCCAGACAATTGCTTCTGTAGATCCGGCAGCAGTTGAACGTGAAAAAGCTATTTTCAGCGAACAGGCTAAAGCTTCTGGCAAACCTGAAAACATCATTGAAAAAATGATTGAAGGCCGTATCAAAAAATACTACGATGAAGTTGTATTTGAAGAACAGGCTTACATTATGGATCCGGACAAAAAAATCAAACAAGTTATCGCCGATACTGCTAAAGAACTCGGTGCAGACATCAAAGTTAAAGAATTTGTTTGCTTCAAACTCGGTGAAGGCATCCAGAAAAAAGAAGAAGATTTTGCAGCTGAAGTTGCCGCACAATTGGCAAAATAACTTCCGTTTTATCTTCAAAAAAAGCTCCGTTTTAAAAACGGAGCTTTTTTAGTACAAATAAAAACATTGATTAGCAGCAAGGCAGATCCGCAACTTTTATTTTGAGAATCTCAAGCACAAAATCATACACAGGCTGCAAATCGGGATCATCGGCCAGAGCTTGTTTCAGTCTGCCTTCAACTAAAATCAAATCTATCACCGGCAATGATTGTAAAACAATAATCATCAACTCGGGATTAGCGCAGATTTCATCAACTGAAGTATTAATGCCGCGGCGATAAAATTCTTGCTGAATTTTACCATAGTATGACAAACATTCTTTAGCTGCTGACCTAACGCTTTCAGGAAGGTTAAGGACCATTGTTACAGTTGACTGAATAACATCAAGCGTGTTCTGATACTCAGCCAATGTTAATAGATCTGTTTCTTCAAAATTGAGTGTTTGCAAATTTTTAAGCAAAGAACCCAAATCAATTTCAAGATAATCCATACGCTATATGATAATCGGTTAATAATATTCTGCGATATGCAATTTAGCGCAAAAACAGATAAAAAACAAGTCCAATATCAAGCGGCTTTAAACATATCCTTTATGCGGTTAAAAAAGTTTTTTTCTTCAGGCAAACAATTATCTTCACCTGAAATTTTTCTAAATTCTTCCAAAATTTCTTTTTGGCGGGCATTCAAGTTTACCGGCGTTTCCACTTTTATTTCAGCCCATAAATCTCCTTTTTGAGTAGCACGCAAACGCGGCATGCCTTCGTTTCGTATTTTCAAACGTTGTCCGCTTTGAGTTCCTGCCGGAATTTTAAGCTCCAATTTTCTTCCATCGACCGAAGGAATTTCTATTGTTCCGCCCAAAGCAGCGCAAGCCATCGAAACAGGAACCCGCACAAATAAATCACTTCCCTGACGTTCATAGAGTTTATGGCCTTTAACATTCACAAAAACATACAAATCGCCGTTCATTCCGCCGCGTATTCCTGCAGCTCCTTCACCGGTAACGCGAATACGCGTGCCATCATCGATACCGGCCGGAATTTTGATTTTTAATTCTTTTTTATATTTGATATAGCCGTTACCGTTACAATCAGGGCATTTATCGGTCACTTTCCGTCCGCTGCCATGACAATCGGGGCAAACTGTTTCCATAATCATAAAACCATGTTGCCGATGTACGCGTCCGCTTCCGCCGCACGACTGACAAACAGGAGCTTCTTTTCCGTCTTTTGTTCCGTGCCCATGACAAGTTTCGCAAGCTTTTGTCGTATTAAAAGAAATCGTCTTTTCCAGCCCCGCATAAGCTTCTTCCAGACTTACTTCCAAATCATAACGCAAATCTTCGCCGTTTTGCGCTGATGAAGGAGAGCGCCGAGATTGTCCGCCGCCCATAAAATCAGAAAACACTTCAGAGAAAATATCTGCAAAACCGCCTGCCCCGCCGAAATTAAAATCAAACGGATTGGCTCCGCCGCCTTGTTCAAAAGCTGCATGCCCATAACGATCGTATGCTGCACGCTTTTGCTCGTCTTTTAAAACTTCATAAGCTTCGTTAATATCTTTAAATTTGGCTTCAGCCTCAGCATTCCCTGCATTGCGGTCAGGATGGTATTGCATAGCCAAACGGCGGTATGATTTTTTTATTTCTTCGGCTGTTGCGGTTTTAGACACTTCAAGAACTTCGTAATAATCTTGCTTATTCATAGCTTATTTTCCTGATTTTTATAAATTAACTTGCCTATTATTTAGTTTTTTTAATACTAAAACGCAAGTGCAAATTTACTGTCTTTTCTAAAATTGCCTTTGCTCCGAATAAGCATGCTTGCACATTTGCTTTTAAAGTGTTACTTCAATTGTAGTTTTAATTTATGGAAATAGAAAAATGTCTTATGATGTAAAATCATCCAAAGCCGAAGAATTTATTTCACAAGAAGAAATTCTTGCAACTTTGGATTATGCCAATCAAAACCGCCACAATGCCGAATTGATTTCAAAAACCATCGACAAAGCTTCCTTATTAAAAGGACTTACTCACCGTGAAGCTTCGCTTTTATTAGCTTGCGATCTTCCTGAACAAAATAAAAAAATATTTGATTTAGCCGAGCAAATCAAAAAAGACTTTTATGGAAACCGTATTGTTCTGTTTGCTCCGCTGTATTTATCAAACTATTGCGTCAACGGATGCACCTATTGCCCTTATCACGCTAAAAACCGCCATATTCCTCGCCTGAAAATGACACAAGAGCAAATTCGCAAAGAAGTTATCGCCCTGCAAGATATGGGACATAAGCGTCTTGCCATAGAACTCGGAGAAGATCCGATTAACAACCCGATTGAATATGTTTTGGAATCAATCAAAACCATTTACGATATCAAGCATAAAAACGGAGCAATTCGCCGTGTAAACGTAAATATCGCGGCAACCAGCGTTGAAAATTACCGCAAGCTTCATGAAGCCGGTATCGGCACGTATATTTTATTTCAGGAAACATATAACAAAGAAAATTATGAAACTTTGCACCCGACAGGACCAAAACACAACTACGCTTATCATACCGAAGCAATGGACCGCGCCATGGAAGGCGGAATCGATGATGTCGGATTAGGCGTGTTATTCGGATTGTCAACTTATCAGTATGAATTTGCCGGATTGCTTATGCATGCCGAACATCTTGAAGCTAAATACGGTGTTGGTCCTCATACAATCAGTTTTCCTCGTATTAAACATGCCGACGATATTGATCCAAACGCTTTTGACAACGCCATAAGCGATGACATTTTCGCAAAAATTATTGCTTGCACCAGAGTTGCCGTTCCTTACACAGGAATGATTATCTCCACCCGCGAAAGCAAAGAGTGCCGTGAAAAAGTTATACATTACGGCATCAGCCAAATCAGCGGCGGCTCAAAAACTTCTGTCGGCGGTTATGCTGAACCCGAAATAGAAAATGAATCTGAACAATTTGATGTCAGCGACAAACGCACTTTGGATGAAGTCGTCAGATGGCTTATGGAAATCGGTTATATTCCAAGTTTTTGCACCGCATGCTACCGTGCGGGAAGAACCGGTGACCGCTTTATGTCATTTTGCAAATCACGGCAAATTCTTAACTTTTGTCATCCAAATGCTTTAATGACATTAAAAGAATTTTTGATTGACTATGCTTCTCCCGAAACCCAAAAAGTCGGTGAAGAGCTTATCAAGCGAGAATTATCGAAAATTCCGAACCCTAATATAAAATCCGTTTGTGAAAATAATTTGGAGCAAATCGAAAAAGGCACCCGCGATTTTCGTTTTTAAATTTTCAAATATTTTCCATGCGCAATAAAGGCGGAAATATCCGCCTTTATTTATATTGACAGAACAAAGCAATATTCATAAATTTACATAATTAATTAATAAATGGAGATTCTCGTGACTGAACAACCTCTTGTATCGATAATCGTACCTGTTTTCAACACTTCGGCTTATCTTGAGCGCTGCTTAGACAGCCTGATCGGGCAAACATTGTATGATATTGAAATTATATGCATTGATGACGGTTCCACAGATAACAGCATAGACATCCTTAATACTTATGCGCAAAAAGACCGAAGAATTAAAATTATCCGTCAGCAAAATGCCGGACAATCTGCAGCGCGCAATGCCGGTATCAAGGCCGCAAGCGGGCGTTATATCGGTTTTGTTGATTCAGATGATTATGTTGACCTTGATTTTTACGGCAAGTTATATCGCACGGCTATCATTTCAGCTGCCGGAATTGTTCAAGCCGCGACCCGCCGTATAGGAAAACGCAAAACCAGAGTGCAAAGATGCAAACCTCAACATATAAGAGATTTTGCTGTTGCTCTTCAAAACTTGAATCACGGAGGAGTTTGGGACAAACTCTATCAAACCGAAATAATAAAAAATCATCGGTTAAAATTTACCGAAGGACGAATTTTTGAAGATAATTTGTTTGCAATTCAGGCTTTGTGGTACGGAAAAACCATGCATATTATTTCAAACACATGCTATAATTATGTGTTTAATTCCGATTCAACCACAACATCTCCTGAAAAGCTACAAAAAAGGAAATCCGACAGTTTAATAATCGCCGAAATGATTATGGATTTTGCCAACAAAAAAATGCCGGCAGGCGAAAAATCTCTAATAAAACGTTTCATCCTCAAAAATTTTATTAATCTTGATTTTCTAAATCAGCCGGATTACATGAAAAAATTACAGGAAATACTGCAAGACTATCCTTTATTGCTGCGAATGAAAATAGTTTATAATCTTAAATATCAAATCAAACGTATTCGCAGAAAAATAAAAAACTTTTTTCAACCTGTAAAAAAAGCATAAAAAAAATGCCCATCAAGGGCATTTTTTTATGGCGTCGACGAGAGGACTCGAACCTCCCACCCACAGTTTAGGAAACTGTTGCTCTATCCTGATGAGCTACGTCGACATAAGGAGATAATTATAATAAAAAATCGCTTTATGCAACTGTTTATTCTTCACCTTCTATCCACGCGCGGATTCTACTCCATCCATATGAAAAATCACGGCGAAAACGGCGACGGAAAGCAGCATAATTGGTATCACGCAAAGTTACTGTAACCCAATATCCTCCGACTGCCAAAATAATCAAAACGCCGACCAGCAGACCTCCGGCAAAAATCCACATTATTGCTGTAATCAAAGATAGAAAAAAAATCAGCAGCCAAGAATAATTGGCTCCTTTGATAAAATAAATCGAATAAACAAACATTGCCAACAAAACAAAAGGGCCCAAAAAAGCAATTAACCGCGCCGGATACTCAAAGCGCCGTAAATTTAAATTAACTGCCCATATTGCTCCGGCGGTCAAAACGCCGACCACAAACAGCAACACTGAATATAAAGTAGTCATTGTAAAATTATCCTCAAACGAGGTAAAATTATATACAAAATTTGCATATTTGTCCAGTTTTTTATATTTGTCTTATAATAAAGCTTCTCTTTATTTTTTTGAAAGAGCATGTTAGTATAATTTATTATGGAGGGTGCAATATGTCAAAATTAAAAACATTTCTGCTATCGGCATTTTTATCCGCAAGTTCTTTTCACGGACAAACTGCAACTGTTTCCGAAAGCAACAATTCAAATGAAAACGCATCGCCTAAAACTGAAATTGTCAGCAAACCCAAAAAAGATAATTTTGCACAATACCGACAGGCCGAAAAAATAGCTATTCCAGCGCTCATATTCTTGGAAGGCTGCTCAAATGAAGCCTATCAGGATATGTGCAAAATATGGACAATAGGCATAGGCAACACCAAGCATCCCAACGGCTCCCCTGTAAAAAAAGGAGATATATTAAAAGATCAGGAAGAAATTAACCGCTACGTTATCAGTCATTTTGAAAAAGAAATCTATCCATACTTGAACAAATATATTAAACGTCCGCTTGCTCCGCATGAAATGGCGGCGGTAATTTGTTTGGCCTATAACTGCGGCGTAGATGCTCTTGGCAGCAATAATGCTAGAATAGCCAAAGCCATAAACAGCAAAAATCAAGATGAAATTTCCAAAGCATTTTTAACCAGAGTAGCAACCAAGACAAAAAAATTTTCAAATGGACTTGCCATCCGCAGAACCTTGGAATATCTTATTTTCAAAGGTGCGCTTACCGAAAAGGACATTAAACAGTTTTACATCGGAGGTTATGGTAAACTGAATTATAAAAACATCACAAAAGTTAAGAAAAATAAAAATTTTTACGGACGGGTTGCCAAAACTGATTTAGCTTGCCTGAATTACATAAAATCCATTTGTTCTCAATCTCCTGATCCAAATTTAATATCCAGTATTTCATGGTACGGAGGAGATAAAAAAGTCGGCGAATATATGGAAACACGTCAAGAAGAAAGAATGGTTACCAATATTTTTGCTCAATGTACCAAAGCGGCTCTGACATATTTACAAAAAAACAAAAAAGAAACAGCGGCAGAAAAAACAATTGCACAAGCCGCAAACATTTCTTATACCGCTGTTTCAAAAGCTCAGTCAAATATCCGCTAAGCTTTAAACTCTTTCAAAAAGTTTTTTTGAATTTCAGCCAATTGTTCAACACTGTCCCATTCGACATATTCGCCTGAAGCATGCATTCCGTCACCGCTACCCGAGTGCATAACGACAACCGAACCTTTTTCGGCAAAAGCGCGCGAATCTGTTGCACCGCCGATATATTCAAATTCAATGTTTTTATTTATAACATTTTCGGCAATTTTTTTATACTGCAAAATATACTGATTTTTTTCGTCCATAACAACCGGATGAGAAGCTGTTATAATTTTATATTCCGTCCCCGCAACCAAACAAGAAGACAACTTTTTTTCTAACTCGGTTACCGATGAGTTTTCGGTTAATCTAAAATCAAGCAAAGCCTCGCAGCTATTAGAAATAACATTGGCAACTTCCCCTCCTTCTATTTTGGCAAAATGCACCGTATCAATCCAAGTATTGTCAGGACGTTTGGTTTCTTTTGAAAAATAAGGATATAATTTGCGGATATTATTTAAAACCTGCAACATTTTTTCATTAGCATCTACTCCTTCCCAAGGTGTTGATCCATGAGCTTCCAACCCTTTGGAAATAATTTTAACAAAAACCGGATTTTTACATTTCGCCACGATTTTTGTTATATCGCCTGCAACATCGACATCAAGCACAACTTTGGCATTAATTTGCGGATTATCTTGTAAAAAGGCATCTAAACCAAAACTGCCTTTTTCTTCATCAGTTGAAAGCAAAACACCGAAATTCAGCGGAAGATTTTGTTTGATGGTATATTCAAGCGAATTTAGACCGACAGCAGCAAAAGACTTCATATCAAGAGTTCCTCTGCCGTAAATTTTATTATTTTCTTCTCTGGGAACAAACATATTGTCAGCAGCGGGAACCACATCTAAATGACCGACAACCAATACGTCAAAATTCATTCCTTCATGGTTTGAAAGCAGTAAAACCGGCGCCAATTTATCTTTTTGATATAATGTACGGCAAATCTCATTGCCGAATAATCCCTGCACATATTCAAGACAACGGTTTATTTCCGATAAATTTCCGGTTTCGGTACGAAACTTTATTAAATTTTCAGCAATTTTTTTAAGCTCCATTTTTTTCCTCCCTTTTACTTTTTATTCATCATATTGAACTATGTTTATCCTAATTGTAATAAGAAAAAATTAATGAGGAAAAATAAATGAAAAGATTTTGCCTGATATTGTTAGCGCTCGTATATTTCGTTTGTCCGGCCTTTGCACAGGAAGAAGACGGAGATACAGGCCACAATTTACCGCGAATGGCATCTTTTCGCTCCAATCACATCAACGCGCGTTCCGGTCCCGGATCACGCTATCCCATTGAATGGATTTACAAACAAAAAAACGCTCCTGTCGAAATTATTGCCGAATTTGAATTATGGCGAAAAATCAAAGATTGGGAAGGCGCTGAAACTTGGGTGCATAAAGCCATGTTGACCAATAAACGCTGGATAAAAATGACTAAAAAGGAAACCGCAAACATATATGCTAAACCGCAATCGGATTCACGTATTATAGCAAAAGTTGAGGATCAGGTTATCGGCAAAATTGAAAAATGCCCCGAACAAAAGGATTTTTGCCTGATCAAATTTTCAGAATTTGAAGGATGGGTAAACCGCAACGATTTCTACGGTGTTTATCCAAACGAAACCATAAACTAATTTGCGAGAAAACCTATGACCACTATTAACGAAATTGATTTTTCAGATATTTATATCACACCGGATCACACGGCATACATTCCCGACAACCGCACGCCGAACGGCTTAACGCGGTTAAAAGCAGATGATTTCAGTTATTTTTTTGAAAAAATTGAAAAAAATTATGATGGACAAAACCCGAGTTATTCTATTTTATACAATAAAATATTTTACCGTATTGAACGCAGTATGACAATATACGGCGTTCAATATTGCGCACGAAAAATGCCTCGAGAAGTGCCTGGTTTTTCAAATTTAGGTTTTCCTTTAGAATTAAGAAAATATTTGCTTTCACTCAGCAACACGGCCGGCCTTATTTTATGGTCAGGTCCTACCGGAGCCGGCAAAACCACCGCTATTTCATCATTGATGAAAGAATATTTGGTAACCGAAGGAGGTTTTGCCTACACAATCGAAGATCCGTCCGAAATGCCTTTAGACGGCACTTATAATGCTGTTAACGGAAGTTTAGGATTGTGCAAGCAAACGCAGCCGGTCAACGGCAATTGGGGAGAATGCCTGAAATCGGCGCTCCGTTCTAAACCGCGCTTTATTATGGTCGGCGAAATCCGTACTCCCGATACAGCCAGTGAGGTTTTGCGTGCTTGTACTTCAGGACACTTGGTTTTATCAAGTATTCACGCCAACAATGTTGCCGATGCAATCAACTCCGTAATCAAATACGCTGCCTCAACCGGTATGACCGAAGAACTCGCTTATGACTTGTTTTCGCGCGGCATGCTGGCCGTTTTGCACCAAACTCTTTCAGGAATAAAAAATAAAATGCCGCAAGTCAGCTACTTATTTGCTAATCCTGATACCACACAAGGCGATCAGGTTCGCGCTATTATCAAAACCGGAAAGCTGAATCTTGCGACTTCTATCGATACACAGCGTAGCCGTTTGAGTTTAGGCAAAGAACTCTTCCCAAAACTACATGTAACAGACTAGCCTTTTTCAGCTTTAAGCTGATACATATATTCGATAACATCATCGCTGTCCCATCTAACACTGCCGCGAATACGCCCTATTTCTTGGCTTTCGCGGCTGACTAATACGCTCACCGGCGATGAAAAAATCCCCAATGCCGAAGCCAGCTGCTCTTTTTCATCCACATAAATTTCAAGATTATCTGCCTCGAACCGCTGCAAAAAGCGATGTTGCTCATCAAAACCGCCGTTCCACTCTCCTTTAGGCGAAATCATAATAACTCTGATACCGTCATTACGGGTTTTCTTCGAAAAACTGCTGAGGCTTTTAAGCTCTTTAATACAAGGCAAACAATAACGCGACCAAAAAACCGCTATAACAAAGTTTCCGGAAAAACTATCCAATTTTACCTTGTTTCCGCTCTCTCCGATAATTTCCTTTTGAGGAACATCACGTGAAAATGCGTAAATATTAGCCTTATCTTTGGCGGCGGCATTTACCGCAAAAACCAAAAATAATAAAATCAGCGCTATTTTTATATTTATTTTCATCTTTTATTTAATAACTGTGTTTTATTTTTTGTATTTAATCTGTTTTAGGATAATATATAGCCATTACCGAAAAACATACAAGCAAAAGGTAAAAAAATATGCAGAAACTGAATCAGATTGTATTGGCTGTTTTACTAATTGCAGCAGTTATAACCACAAGCAGCTGTGGCAAAATCTCCGCTCCTTCGGCTATTGAAGGCAGCGGTTATCCTCACAGTTATCCGCGCAACTAAGGATTAGTACCGATGAGTGCAGAAAACAATTTTATTGACGAAATGATACCATATGTCGAATTTGCCGACAATGCCAATGAACGAACACCATGCGTTTTGGTGTTGGATTGTTCAGGCTCAATGCGGGGAGAACCCATAAAACAGCTTAACGTCGGATTGAAAGCTTTGGAACGCGAACTGAAAGAAGACATTGATGCCAGTTCCCGTGTTCAGCTCTTAATTATAAAAGCTTTCGGCAAAGACGAAACCGAAGTGTCATCAGATTGGATTGACGCCATGAATTTTACCGCTCCGGAAATGGTAGCCGGCGGATTAACTCCTCTCGGCAAAGCTATGGAATTGGCTTTACAAAAAATAGAAGAACAAAAATGCCTCTACGACAGCTGCGGTATTACTTCAAAACGCCCTTGGATTTTTTTAATCAGCGATGGAGAACCGACTGACTATGACTGGGAATCGGTTGCAAAAAAATGCTGTCAGGCACAAAAAAACAAAAAAGTAGTTATCCATGCTGTTGGCACTGAAGGAGCAAATCTTGAAAAATTGGCAAAATTCTCATTAATTTCGCCCAAAAGACTCAGCGGACTGAAATTTACGGAATTTTTCTTATGGTTGAGCCGCAGTGTATCCTGCATTTCAAAAGCGGCTCCAAATGCCTCTGATTTATTGGACGATACCGGAAATTGGGATGAAGAACAACACTAATAATCACATAAAAGTATTGTCGGCCTGCGTCACCGGACCTATGCATAAAATCAGGCAAATGCCTTGTCAGGATTATTGCCGCCATTCAACTCGAGGCGATAATTTTGTCGCCGTGCTCTCCGACGGCGCCGGTTCCGCAAAATATGGACGCATCGGTGCAAAAATACTTTGTGATACCTTAATAGACCTTTTGCCCAATGTTCCTTTCCGCGATATAAAAACCTCAATTATAAATTCCGTTGAAGTTGCCCGTGAAAAACTTTTATTTCATCGCCTGAATTCGCGCAACAATCATCGCGGACTGATGGCTTTTTCGGCAACTTTAGTCGGAGTTGTTTATCATAAAAACCACGGTATATTTTTTCATATAGGGGACGGAGCCGCATTAGCTTTTACGGGCAGCAATTTTTCCGAATATGTAGCTTCCAAACCCGAAAATGGTATTTTTTCCTGCGAAACATATTTTTACACAATGGATGATTGGCGCGACTGCCTACGTTTTACAACTTTCGAAAAAGCTCACACCATAATGATGATGAGTGACGGAGTAACCGGATTTTCATTTTCCTCCGACTATAAAAACATAGAACCGCGTTTTTTGTTGCCGATAGACAGATTTTTAAGTAAAGAACCTATAAAAAGCCGCGCCCGCCGCGCATTATACAACACGCTCGGCACACCGCAGGCACAAAAAATAAATCCCGATGATAAAACATTTTTGTGGGCAAAACTATGAACGGACAGGAAATAAAATATAATGCCGTTTACGGAGACGGTTCTTTTGAACAAATTACTCTGGGCGAGCTGATCAACAAAGGCGGCGCCGCCGGAAAAATTGTTGAAGTGAAAGAACACCCGCAACTGGTTGCAAAAATTTTTCACAGCTTAGCCAAAAGCAGCACCAACCGCGAAAAACTGCAAGCTATGCTGCTCAACCGTCCGGCTTTTTCGCCGGCTTTGAAAAACGGCAAAGAATTTTTGGCCGATGACGGAAAAAAATATATTCAAATTGCATGGCCGGAAGCTATTCTGGAAAATGAAGAAGGGTTTTGCGTCGGCTATTTAATGCCTCGCATTGAACTGAATCGTGCCGCCTCATTAGACCATTTTATGCAGCGCGCAACCAGACAAAAACTAAAACTTCCGGAAAATTACGAATATCGGATTCGCATCGCCTGCAATCTAAGTTCCATGGTCGCTGCATTACATGAAAAAGGACATTATATTGTCGATTTAAAACCTTCAAACGTTTATGTTTATAAAGAAAGTATGCTTATTTCCATGCTCGATTGCGATGGTTTTTCGATTTTGGGCGACAAAGCACGTTATCCTGCCGAATTTGTAAGCGAAGAATATATCTGCCCCGAAGGCATGGAACAGGGATGTGACGAAATGGGAGAAGAGCAGGATAAATTTGCTCTGGCTGTAATTATCTTCAAACTTCTGAATAATGGTATTCACCCTTTTTCGGGAACGCCGCGCAAAAACAATTCCGCCCCTCTGACCATACAGGAAAGAATAGCGCAAAATCATTATGCTTATGGTTCATGGGCTGATTTATATCAGGCTCCGCATCCATATTCCATCCATGATTATTTTGCAAAAGACACCCTCGAACTTTTTGATCGCGCCTTTGTCCGCGGTCTCAAGCGTCCGAGCGCACAGGAATGGGAACAGCACCTGCGGAAACTGATAGCCAATCTGCGCCACTGTAAAAAGAACCGCAACCACGTTTATTTTACTTCCAAAGGCTGCGGGTTGTGCATAATGGAAGAAAAAATAAAAGCCAATCTCAGCGATATAAAAAAACAATTTCAAAATCCCAAAACTGTACGCGGCATGGCCGTTGACAATTTGACACCTGAAAAAATAGCACAAAACAAAAACTTACAGCTAAAAAAACTTAAAACAGTCAATCAAATAAGCGCTGTTGTCATCGTGCTTTATATGATATTTTGGACTATGCTTTATCCGATACTCAGTCCGATTGCCTCCCAAATAGTTCACTTGGGCTTCGGATTGCAAATGATTTGTTTTATTTTGCTCATGAGCTTTATATATCACGGATTAAAAAAATTTTCCACCAGAGTACCTTTGTTGAGCCATCCGGCCGTAACGGCAGCATTATTTGTTTATTCGCTGTTTTGCACAGTCATAACTTTATTGGCTATAAACGACCTTCCCGTTGAAATGTTGATGTTAACAAAATAAATATATGCAAAAGCAATAATTTGTGTTATATTCCGCAACGTTGTATAAAATTATGAAAGGTAAAAACTTTGTTAGATTTAAAACCGATTATGATTTCCGGCAAAGAAGTCTTGCCTCTTATTGAAGGAGGAAAAGGCATAAACGCCAGTGATGGCCGTAGCAGCGGTGCTTGGGCACATGAAAACTGTGTAGGCACTTTTTCTGGTGTAAGTCCGGATTTTTATGATGAAAAAGGAAATGTCGTTGCCGAGATTTTCACCAGAAAAACTCGTGCGGAACGCCATCAAGAAATGATTGAAATGGCTATTAAAGGCGGCATTGCACAAGCCGAAGTCGCTCACGAAATCTCAAACGGCAACGGACGCATCCACATGAATATGCTATGGGAAATGGCAGATTCGCAAGCCGTTCTGGAAGGCGTACTTTCTAAAGCAAAAGGACTTATCAACGGCATTACATGCGGTGCTGGCATGCCTTATCATCTCGGAGAATTAGCTACAAAATTCGGAGTTTATTACTACCCTATTGTATCATCGGCACGCGCTTTTAATATTTTATGGAAACGCGCCTATAACCGTTTTACAGAATTTTTAGGTGGAGTAGTTTACGAAGATCCATGGCTGGCAGGCGGACACAACGGTTTGTCAAACGCCGAAAATCCTGAAAAACCGGAAACCCCGTACAATCGCATTGTGGAACTGCGCCGTTTAATGAATAGCTATGGTTTGAACGCAATTCCTATTATTTTGGCCGGTGGAATTTGGTCATTAAAAGATTGGGAAAGCTATATTAACAATCCAGATATCGGAAAAATTGCTTTTCAGTTCGGAACAAGGCCGATGATTACAAAAGAAAGCCCAATAAGCGAAGCTTGGAAAAAAGTAATGATGCACGTCAGAAAAGGCGATGTCATATTGCAGCGTTTCAGTCCGACAGGTTTCTTTTCTTCTGCGATAAAAAACACTTTTCTCGAAAAGCTGATTTTGCGCAAAAACGGTGAAATAGCCTTTAAAACACAAGCTGAAGGAGAATATTCGGAACCTTTGAAAATTAATGATCATAAAACTGTTTTCATTAAATCGGCAGACAAAGAAAAAGCTATGAACCAAATTAACGCCGGTTTAACCGAAATCAAAGAAACGCCGGATGAAACGGTTGTATTTATGACACCGGAAGACTGGGAACAAATGAAAGAAGACCGTAAAAACTGCGTAGGCTGTTTGTCACAATGCCAATTTTCGACATGGTGCGCATCATCGCCAACTAAATCAACTGGAAAAATTCCGGATCCCCGCACTTACTGCATTCATAAAACCTTATACGAAGTCGGACACGGCGGCAGCGTAAAAGACCATTTGTTGTTTGCAGGACATCAAGTTTACCGTTTTGCCACGGATCCGCTTTACCGCAACGGATGCATTCCGAGTGTGAAAGAGTTGATTGACCGCATTAAAAACGGCGAATAAATATAATAAATAAAAACCTCCGATTTTCATCGGAGGTTTTTATTTAACTGCGATAAACTATTTACGATCACCCATAATTCTGAGCAAAGCCATAAACAAGTTAATAAAATCAAGATACAATGATAATGCGCCAACAATAACTTTTCGTCCT
Source organism: uncultured Azospirillum sp. (assembly GCA_900542055.1). Taxonomy (GTDB): domain Bacteria; phylum Pseudomonadota; class Alphaproteobacteria; order RF32; family CAG-239; genus JAFUYI01. The sequence continues at coordinate 34,566 of UQMA01000001.1, forward strand.
TGCATATCGCTTGTATCCGAAGACATATAAATTTCACGAATTTTTTGTGTATCATAAGCTGTTAAACCTACAAACACAAAAACTGTTACAAATGACAAAGCATAATAAAAAGCTGAGCTCTGCATAAAAATATTAACTATAGAAGCAATAATAATTCCCCAGAGTCCCATACGTAAAAAAGAGCCCCAAGAAGTTAAATCGCGCTTTGTTGTATATCCGTAAAGGCTCATTGCTCCGAAAGTTCCGGCTGTTATCAAAAACACCCTTGTCATACTCGCGCTTGTATAAACCATAAATATCGGAGCCAGCGAAATTCCGATTAAAGCAGAATACAAAACAAAAACACCGCGAACCTGACTGAGTGTACCGCGTTGAACAACATGTCCGAAAGCAAAAACAACAATCAAAGGAGCCAGAAAAAACAGCCATCCCAAACCGGACATTCCGCCGCGGGCATCAAACATCATCCCGAGCATTGAAGTATTGGCAACGATAAAAGCTGCTAATGCCGTTATCAGCAAACCACCGGCCATATAATTATATACACTAACTAAATAGCTGCGCAAACCTTCGTCTATGTCAGCTCTTTCCACTGCTGAAGTATAATTTCTTTCAAGCATTTATTTCTCCCAATTATTAAAACTTTCTACAAATAATATAGTTTTTTTATTCATCGAAATCAAGCAGGATTAAATATAGACATTCAATTTTGAGCCGTTTTCTTTAAGCCATTTTCTTCCATCAGCCGCATTTTTTGCCAAAACATCAACACATTGCCAAAATGCCGGCGAATGATCCGGATGTTTTAAATGCGCCGTTTCATGAGCGACCAAATAATCTATAACAAAATCCGGAGCCAGCATTATCCGCCAGCTGTAATTTATATTTCCTAAAGAAGAGCAACTGCCCCAACGCGATTTTGTATCTTTAATAACCACTCGGTTGACTTTTTTTTCAATTAAAGCCGCTTTGGCTTCAGACATTTCCCAAAGCACTTTTTGAGCTTGTTTTTTTATAAAATCTTTAACACGGCGCGACAAAAAATCTTTTTCTCCTGAAACCAGTAGATTTTCCCCCTCAACTTGCACGCCGAAATACTGTTCTGGACAATGTCGGATTAAAAATTCTTTTCCGCCTATACTTATTTTATCCCCATCTGAAAAAGACTTTTGCAAAGGCAATTTTGCCAAATGTTCATCAATCCATTTTTTTTGAGATTTGACGAAAGCAAGCGCCTGCTGTTTTCCGCATCTTTTCGGAACAGTCAAAACCGGAATTCTGTTTTTGGAATCAATCCGCAACCCCAGCCTTTTGGCTCTGGCTGAAAAAACTATTTTCAGTTCAAAATTCAATTCATCAGTTAAATCAAACATCTTTCCAGTTAACAATGTAATTTTCATATTCGTCGTCTTTTACTTCACTTTCAGAAATCAACAAACGTCCTCTGACCGATTGAAAAGCTTCGTGCACGCTATTTTTATTTCCACTTACCAGCGGATGCCACTCAGGCAAATCCTTACCGTTTTCCAACAGCCAATAAGCACAGGTTTTAGGCAGCCAGCGCGGACGTTCTTTAAGCGCGGCGCGGTTAACACTTCGGCAATCAGGAACTTTTGCAAAACGGTTTTCATAAATTCGGCACAAACAACTTTTGCTGTCCAAAAAACGGCATTTAACACAGGTAAAATAAATTTTACCGCCGATTTCTAGTTTATTCAGGCAACATTTTCCGCAACCATCGCAAAGTAACTCCCATTCTTGAGCTGTCATTTCATCAAGCTTTTTCTTTTTCCAGAATTCCGGCTCTACTTTATTTTCATCGGCACGATATGTATTTTGCACAACAATCGTATATTGTTTTTTGTTATCCATAAAATTATCCTATTTGTTCAGGCAGTTGCTCATCACGAATAAAATTACCGAATTGCGCAAACTCACCGTTCCAAGATAAATCGACTTTTCCTGTAGGACCATGACGGTGTTTGCCGATAATAACTTCTGCGCGATATTTGGTCGCTTTCATTTTCTGCTCCCATTTATCATGCTTTTCCTGACTGTAATTTTTATCGGTTTCTTTCGGTTCTTCATTTTGAATATAATAATTCTCACGATAAACAAACAAAACAATATCAGCGTCTTGTTCAATAGAACCGGATTCGCGCAAATCCGACATTAACGGTCTTTTATCATCACGTTGCTCAACGCCTCGGTTCAGCTGTGATAAAGCGATAACCGGCACATTAAGTTCTTTTGCCATAATTTTAAGCCCGCGGGAAATTTCCGACAATTCCTGCACACGATTAGCCTCGCCTCTTTTTGAACTGCCCATAATCAATTGAATATAGTCAATAACTATAAGTCCTAATCCTTTGGTTCGTTTCAGACGGCGGGCGCGGTTGCGAATAGCATTGATAGAAAGCCCCGGAGTATCATCAATATACAAAGGCATTTTTTCAAGTGAACGGATAACTTCCGCGATACGCCCAAACTCTCCGCTGTCAATATCGCCGTTACGCATTTTTTGCGAAGAAATACCCGCTGTTGACGATAAAATACGCGTAGCAAGCTGATCTGCTGACATTTCCAAAGAAAAGAAAGCAACCCCGCGAGATTTATCTTCAAAATTTGCGCTGTCACGGCTCATTAATTCAGCAACATTATAAGCTATATTGGTAGCCAACGCCGTTTTTCCCATGGCAGGACGTCCGGCAAGAATAATCAAATCCGAATTATTCAAACCGCCGGTACGTTTGTCAAGATCATCCAGTCCGGTAGATATTCCCGAAATATTGCCTTCACGCTGATATGCTTTTTCTATTGTATTCAAAGACGCGGTTAAAGCTTCCGAAAAATCAACAAAGCCACGGCTTGCATCTCCTTTGTCAGACAAATCATACAATCTTTTTTCAGCTTCTTCAATTTGTGTTGCCGCGTTCGAATCAATATCTTCTTTCATAGCGTGGTTGACAATATCATAACCAGTCGCTATCAGTTCCCGCCGCAAATACTGCTCATAAATATATTGCGCATAATATTCCGGATTTGTAAGCGGCGATGAACTTTCTGCCAATTTAATCAAATATTTATAGCCACCGACATCATTCAAAGAACCTTCTTGCTCAAAATAATTTTTCAGCGTTATTGTATCGGCAACATGTCCGCGCAAAATAAGCTTTGATATAACCTCGTAAATTTTTGCATGTATCGGATCTGCAAAATGGTTGGGCTTAAGATAGTCCGAAATCGATTCGAAAGCTTTATTATTTGCGAGCAATGCGCCCAATAGGGCTTGTTCAGCCTCAATATTCTGCGGTAAAGACGTGATGTCGGGCTTTTCCATTCCAAGATGACCTTTCTATAAAAAACTGTTTTCTTTCTTCTATCAAATAAAACCTATTTTTCAAAGCCAATTTTTGACAAATGTGATTCATTAAGTTCAAAAGCAATTTTTATCAATTTATAAGACTTGTTTTTACGAAAAAAATATTTTATTCTGCCTCCGTTTTCAAAAAAATGACAGGATAAAAAATGAGTGGAGAAAATAGCAACAGTTGGCTAAAACGCTTTTTTAAAATTTTTCTGTTTTCACCGGTTAATATGGTGTTTATCGTCGCATTGCTTTGGTTTGCGGCAAAAGCTTATATTTGGGAACCCTCTTTTTCAAACAAAATAATTGTTTATGCTATACTCGGACTCTGGATTTTTTGGATTATTGCAAGATATATGATAATTTTATTTGTGGCTTTAGCATTGCTTGCCGGAGGCTATTACGCCTATTACCAATATTCTCACCGTGAACAGCGAAAATGCGAAGAAACCGGCGGATATTGGAATAAAAAAACAAACACTTGCGAAGCCAAACGCACCATTTTGGAAAAAATAGACACGTTCATCAAAGAACAAATGGAAATATATTTTCCAACTAAAAAGAACAATGAAGATAAGAAAGAAACCGCTGAATAGTTTTTCTACAACATTATAAAAAAGCCTCTTAACGAGGCTTTTTTTGTTGGCGTACCCGAAGGGATTCGAACCCATGACCTTTGGCGTCGGAGGCCAACACTCTATCCAGCTGAGCTACGGGTACATATACTCTAAAACAAAAACAGTAATAGCGCTAAAAAAAACAAAATGCTACATTTTTTTTAATTTATACAAATAATTCTTGACTTTTAGCCAGAAAATGGCTATTAACAGGCAACAAGTTTGTTTTTCAAGGATTGGAATAATGGTAAAAAAATGTGATATTTCGGGCACCGGCGTTATGAGCGGTAACAATGTAAGCCACGCGAACAACCGCAGCCGTCGTCGTTTTATGCCCAACTTGCAAATTGTTTCACTGTTCAGTGAAGCTTTAAATAAATTTTTCAAATTGAAAATTTGCTCAAAAACTTTGCGTTCAATTGAACACAATGGCGGTTTGGATGCTTATTTGGAATCTACTTCCTGCAACAAATTGACTCCTGAAGCTCAGAAAATCAAAAAATCTGTTGCCAAGAAAAAAGGCGTTGCAGAAAAAACTGTAGCTAAAGCTGCTCCTAAAGCTATACCGGCACGTGTTGCAAAAGTTGCCGCAAAAAATGCTGCTAAATAATCGCGCATTTAATTTGATATAAAAAAGACCACCGTTAAGGTGGTTTTTTTATGCTTTTTCAAAGCCCCTTTGAAAGGGGCTTTTATTTATTTGCTGACAACAACCATCGCTTCACGCAGCAAACGATCATTTATCATATATCCTGTCTGCAATTCGGCAATTATTGTTCCTGCCGGTTTGGTTTTGTCTTCGACTTCTTGCACCACTTGATGAAAAGAGGGATTAAAAACTTTTCCCATAGCCTCCATTTTGGTAACTCCGAATTTGCCCAAAACCTTCATCAACTCCGATTCTGTCAGCTCAACGCCTTTGCGGAACTGTTCCATTTGTTCAGCGTCGCTGTTTCCGGCTGCGTCAAGAGCACGTTGTAAATTATCGGCAACACTCAATAATTCTTTTGCAAAAGATGAAATTGCATATTTGGAATTTTTTTCAATTTCTTGTGCACATCTTTTTTTGGTGTTCTCCAAATCGGCATAAGCGCGCAAATAATCTTCCTTCAATTTGGCGTTATCTTTTTGCAAAGCTTCAATATCCGCTTTCATATTGTCGGCAGCGGTATTTTCTTCTTGTTCTTCAAGAATTTCCGCTTCTGAATTTTCGGCAATATCCTCAATATTTTCGATTTCGGAATTTGTATTGTTATTTTTATGTTTTTTCATTTTTTCCTCTTTAACTTTTTAACAAAAGCTCATATATTTCACTTATATAAAATTTAGTAATTAAAGCCTGACAAGTCAAGTACAGAAGTTTTTATTTGCGTTTTAATCAATTCTTAAAATTGATGGCATAATCTTTATACAAATTGGCTTGATTATTTTGAAAATGAGAGAATTGTTATGAATGCAAAAATTGTTTGCACCCCAAAAGAAAGCGGATACAAACCGTTACCTAAAGATTTTAACAAAAAGAAAAACTTTATGGCTTTTGGCGCTGTTAACAATCCCATTTTAGCTGAAATTCAAAATCTCGGACGGACACAATGTCTGGGCAAAAATGATTGGCCTGAAATTTCAAACATAAATGCATGGATGATTACTGCCGAAACCGCCACATTTATGAAATGGGGCGGCTTGGGTATGGTTGCATCAGAACTGCCCGAAGCCTTTAACACGACTTTTTCAAAAGAAAAAGACAAAATATCCATCATAACACCGATGTATACAGGAAATACCGGCAAAAAAGCAGCCTGTTTCGACGGCAAAATTTATTTCGGCGCCGAAAAACAAGATATAAAGCTGAAAAAAATAATCGGACTTAAAGTTCCTTTTATCGGTCAAAGAAACACCTTAATCAAACATCATGTCGACATTTATAAAGGCACATACGGCAATGCCGATTATATTTTTTTGCAAAACGAGCGTTTTTTTTCGATAACCCCTCATCCTGATAACAATCCGGCACAAGACGGCTGCTACATTCTTAACAGCAACAATATCAACGAGGTTGAGAGATTTGCATTTTTTTCAAAAGCTGTATTTTGTTTGTTGGAAAAACTGACTGAAAAAAAATTGCCGGAACTTTCGTTGCCTAATATCCTTGTAGCCAATGACTGGCATAGCGGCGCTTTAGCAGGACTGCTCAAATATTTCACGCTTGCACGCGTTGAAGAAGGTTCGATGCCTATGGAGCAAGCCGATGTTTTAAGAAAACTGCCGATAATCCATTTAGCCCACCATTTGGGATATCAGGGATGGGACTACAACAACACGTCGCGCATTTTAAACTCTTTATACGAAAATTTAGCAACATTGGTTTTCAAAAATGCCAAAGCCATAAAAAACAGCAATCCGCGCGCTTCAAACACGCTGATTGTTTATGACTGCTACAATCAGGCATCATGCAATTTGCATTTGGCAGACAGAGTTGTCACAGTTTCAAAAAACTATATGGAAGAAGTTTCCAAAGAATTGGATTTTGGATTTGATTTTCGCGATATTCTTAAAATTCGCAAAGATCACCGCAACTTCTTCGGCATTGTAAATGGTTATGATAAAAAACTTATTTCTCCCAATCAGCAAAGAATTGAAAAATTAAACAAATATTTTGCACCTTCTGATTTTGTTTTTTATGATGAAAACAATTTGAAAGGCAAACTTGAAAACAAAAAAGAATTTATTCGTCTGTTGTCCAAAATTGCTTCTGATGACGATTTCAAACAAAAAGTTATCCCGTTGGTAGACATTTACAAATTTAACGACATATCCTCTGCTGTTAAAAAAGCCGCCAAAACGCCTATTATTTGCGCCACCAGCCGCCTAGTTGAACAAAAAGGATATGACATTGCGGCACAGGCAATTCTCAATCTGGCTGAGCGTTTTACAAACCTTAAAAATTTTGAAACCCCGATTTTCATCTTAGGCGGAGCCGGCGATGCCAAATATTTTGAAAATCTGACAAGCCTAAAAGATAAAATCGCGGCACTTAATCCGGATTATGGTAAAAGAATTTTTGTTTTCCGCGGCTATCAGGACGATTTCGCTTATGCTATACAATTGGCATCTGATTTTTATATGATGCCATGCCGTTTTGAACCTTGCGGCTTGACGCAAATGGAAGCCATGGCCAAAGGCGCTCTGCCTATTGCCATGTCAACCGGCGGATTGGTAGACACGATTGATGACGGCGTTGACGGTTTTCGCACTGAAGTATTTTTTTCACAGCAAAAACGACGTGTCTACGGCAACAATTTAGCGGCGCAGCGGCTTAAAAATAATGTTAATGCTTATGCCGAAACATTGGAAAAAGCTTTGGAAATATTTTATCGGCACCCCGATAAAATCGCCCGCATGATCTATAACGCCATGCACAAAGATTTCAGCTGGAACGTTGAAGGCGGCAGCATCTATAAATACCGCCAGCTTTTCAAAACCGGCCACATCTAAAAGATTTGATAAAAAAAACACCTTCCGCACAAACGAAAGGTGTTTTTTTAATTATTTTTTCTTAACCGGCATTATCGCCATAACTTCATGAACTTCATCATCCACAGTCTGCTTTTTATAATCTTCCTGAGACACAGAGTTTTTTTCTTCTTCTGTTACAGAAGTTTTAACATTTTGTTCCTGCTGTGAAACATTTTCTTCAGCCGCATTTGCCATTCCTAATGTTAAAACGCATGCCAGCATCAAAGCCACAAAAAATTTCATTTCTTATCTCCTTATTTTATTTTGAAAAACAGAAAGACCCGCTAAACGGATCTTTCTGTTTTATAAACACTAAAAGTAATCACTTCTTGCCATAGTAAAGAACATAGCCAATTGCAGAATAGACGTAAGAAATCTTTCCGAAGCCGATTGTCGAAACAAATTGCAAGTCCATTTGCTCATGATTTTCCTGCGAATACCAATCTTTTTTCAAAGAAACTGCTATATCTGCTCCAGAATATTGCAATGCCGGCATTTCGTATTCAAAACCATTTTTTGCATAAACAGCTTTTTCATACATAACACCAAACACGTAGTTTACGCCCTCATTGGCAGTGCTTTTAACATTCAGGCGGTATATTCGCTCATACGTATTTATGGTCATGTCCCCCTCAGTTCTACTCTTGTCCAGAGCATCGCTGTATTCAGGACTGCCGATAACAAGATCCGCAAAGGCAATTTTGCTTTTAGCCCCAAGTGAAAAATTTACGTAAGAATATTCTGAAGGCATATTCTTAAGCAACACTTCCTTAGTTACGGTTTTAGTTCCGCTTTCCGACCAAGTTTCTTCAATCTTTATCCAAGATTTTGAAACACCGGTCTTCTTTTCAAGATCATACGAAACAAGCTCAACACCTGAATCAACAACCTTTTGCGAAACCAAATAATCATCCTTAAGTTCTTTCTTAAGAACGACTTCGGCATTAACAGCATATTCTTTGCCGTTAAACACAACTGTAAGCGAATGTTTATACAGCTTTTGCAAGTAGTTTTTACCATTTTCTTTACTATTGTCCAAATCAGATAAACTGCCGCCGTTATCCCTTATTTCAGAATATTTATGATAAGGCATAACAACTTTGGTAACACCATCGTTATAGACAGCCACCTGATAAGGCAACACAAATTCAATGGCAAACGCACCACGGTTAACCGTGTACACCAACGCGGAATCAATAACCGACACAAATTTTTGAACGGCGTGTTTGTTTACAGCCAATTCTCGATAGTCCGTAGCGGACACACCATCCGACAACTCAAAGCTTTTCACCTCGAAAATCGACGAATAGTTTTCAATGTTGTTAGTCAGCTGAACTGAAATTTTATTTCCTTCAGCAGAGCTGCTCGCTCTGGTTTTTGGCTGAGCTTTAGAAGTGCTGCCGTCGGCAAAAAGCTGCGACACAACAATCCAAGACTCATAACTCAAGGAAGTTCCTTCAGTTCCGTTACTTACTGCAGTTACCTCTTCAGCGGTACCTGGGTCAACCACTTCGCTTTTGATCACCCGGTCAGGATCTGCGAAAAACTCACTTTCTTTGCTGCAAGCAACAAAGAGCGTCATCACTGTGCTGAGCACTAATGCTGACAAGATACTTTTTGTCTTCATAATTTTTTTAATTAAAAGGATTAATATATGTTAACTGTTTTAACTCAAACAAATCTTCAACAAAAAATCATCCGAATTTTCAGGGCAAAACCTGACATCAATAATAGTGTTTATATTAATAATTCTAAATAATAATTTGTTGAATTTTAGTAAGCTAATCCCATCAAATTGGCATTATAGCAGCCGGTGCACAGCGTTGAGCCATTCCAGTTAGGATCAAAATCACTATTGCAATCTCCTTTGCATTTTCCTCCCGTGCTGCATGGATTATAAGTATAATTATACTTATCGAATTTATAATACCAAATTCCGTTAATAGCCCAATCATCCTCCATTTTATGATAATTGGAACCAAGCCTCAGCAGTCCACCGTTATCACGGTGTCTAATAGCGCCTCTTCCGCTATCAAAAGAAAAGCTTTTTCCTCCAATTTCTGCTTTACCGCCCCACATGCAAATAAGAGTTTTTGTACTGTTTTCCATTTTAATAGGAGCCGCAATAACATTGCTGTTTTCTATATACATTTTCACACCTTCATTAAGCCAACTTGGTTCGTTTATGGTCAAAGTAGACGAATTTCTTACATGCACTCCGCGAGCTCTCCATAATACTTCTCCTGAATGTTCAACTGTAGACGCATCACTCAATCCGCCAAACCTGAAATAACTAGCATCTCTTGCCCCGGAACCATGTGTTCTTATTGTTGTCGCCGTAATTTCAGAACCAGACAAACCAACATTTATAGAACTCCAAAAATCTCCTACCGATGAATTCGTATTAGCCATTTTGGAATCAATAAACAATACCGTGCCATCGTCACCATCCCAATTAACATTCTGCCCCCAGTATATGTTACCATTGTACTCGCCATTCGTGTTAATTGTTGCATTTTTGAATATAACAGTACCGCCAATTCTGAAATTAAAAGGTGCTGAATATGCCTTTTTACCTGTTATCGGATCATTATAACCCTCACCAAAAAGGCTATTAGTTAAAAATCCTATTCTTCCTGATAAGGTCAGAATTTTTCTCGCATTTACGATAATTTCATTCACCCAATCGCCATGAAGAAACTTATGATAGCCTTCATCTCCAACTTTCACCTTTTCAGGATATAGAACTGAAATAATACCAACATTGTGCCATTCATGGTCGGCGTCTATAATAAAGTTTTCGGCAAAACCGCCTTGTTTGTCCTTTGTATTAGTTGCATAAAACTCTATCGATATATCAGAAAGATCACGATTCAAAAACGTATTATCTTTATTGATGTTATTGCCGTTAAATTTCATTACCGGACGGTCCCAAATATAACCTTTATCGCTGGAGTCCCTGCATCCTGCAAACATCAAGCTACCATCGGAATATTTCATATTTGTATTGCCCAACGCCCACATGCCATTGATCGAAGAATAAGAAACTTTATTGCCGATATGTTCCCAAGAACCCCTGTTGGTATTCATAGAAGATTTAGGCAATGTTATATTTTCCGTAATATACAAATGTTTGTTGCCGCTGCTGTCTGTTCTCACAAAACCGACCACGCCGCCTTTATCACCAACCATTGATGTGTCTTGCGTTAAATATCCTTTTGAAAAAGCTCTGCGCACTTCCTGTTCGCATGGAAGCTTACAGGTGTAATAATACAATGCGTTATCATCATTCCCCGGACATACCTCATAGGTTCCGACGAAACCATCCACTGTACTGCAGCTTGCGCCTTCTCTCGGCTTTGTAGACATTGTGCTGGTATAACCATGGCCTACACACCAACTAGCCTTATCAAACACGCATTTATACAATGCCGGATTTGTCGGATAAGGACACTGTTCACCCAAAATACAATTATAAGAAGTTAAATATTCATATTTCTTCGTATCAGGATTATACACTTGATTTTTTGTTCTGCAATTATGCTGCATTGAGCAATCGGTATGCTGAAAACCTGTGTGCTTTTTGTTGGCTACAGTGGTTCCCAAGCTATCTCCGTCTTCTTCTTCATCATAGGTTCGGCAGGCTTCTTCAGCTGTTTTGCATCTGGAATAATATTCGCGCTGCGAATTACTGTCTATACAAGTCGACGCGCCGATAGCCGGACCATATTCACAGCTGGCATGCTCATAAACCGCTCTGTCGCAATAACATTTGCTATAAGTCTCCCCAGCATCATCTGTGCATGACGCCGACAGTGTTTGATTATTTTTACACTTGTTGCCTTTATCAGTATAAATAGCTCTGTCGCATGTACAGGTTTTATACTTAATGGTATCTGTAGTTCCATCATTCAACATACAATAACCGCCGCCCGGCTGGCAATTGTTTTGCTTGGCATAATCCGAAGTTACTCCGTACTCATCAGGACATTTGCAAGCATAACGGGTGCCGCATTTGCCAAATATTGTTTGTCCCTTAATTACTCCGCCGACAGCAGTTGTATCTACTTCCAAAGGATAGATGCAGCCTTCATAGCGAAATTTCGGAGCGCAGCATTTTATATAAGAGCTCTTGTAAGGACAGTTATATTTGAAATAACCGTCTAAGCAGGATGTTGTTTTGCTGTCAGCATAGCCCTCGTTTTCACAAGCGGTATCATTCGGATCAACGAGGGGATTTGCAGGAAAATTGCCGCCGCTGCCGCAATTTTCATCGGTAGCGAAGCAAACTCTAGCCTGCGAATCGGTACAAAAAAGCGCACCGCATAGCACAGCAGTGAGCATAAATATAGCAAAATTACGTGTTTTCATTGCTCTTCCCCTTAAAAAGCTTCTTACACTTATGTAAATGTAAAATAATAAAAACAAAGCGCACTGCGGCTTTGCGGCACTAATCGACAGATAACCCCCTATCGATTGTTTAAAAGTTTAACATACAAAAAAATAAAACACAACAATTTTTGCGCGTTTTTTATAAATCATCAGTAAACTGACAGCTCTAACCCAATTTTTTGAAAAAGTCTTTTCTTTCCCGCCGCTGCATAGACCACAAATTACCCCAGCCGTTGACCGGCTGAAATTCATTTTTGCACTTAAAATCAAAATTTCTGCTCAAAAACAAAGAAGTCGTTTTAGTGTAACAGTTCATCGGGCAAAAGCCGAAAAAGTCGACTTGCAGCAAATTTGCCGATTTTAGCGCCGCCGCTGCACGGCGATATTCCTCGCTTGTATTTATTCTGTCGCTGTCGTCCAAAATAATCATCCCGCCTTCAGCCAGAGCTTTAACCGCGGCTTCAGCGCACCACGCGCGGCGTTTGCCGTCAACAACAATCACATCATATGCCTGATTGTCCTCAAAAATGGCGTTTTCATATTCTTCGCCTTCATCGCGCAGCCTAATTTCAAAGTTGTCATACTTAAACAGCTCTGACCACTTTTTAAACCAATCTTCCTTATCTTCTATACTAGTCACGCTCAAAGCACGCTGCGCCCAAAAAGCCGATGAATAACCGCAGCCGTATTCAAAAATTTTTTTATCGGTATAATCAAACTGCGACAAATATTCTATTGCCGGATAAGTGTACCACGGTATCGGATTTCCATCACGGTCAAGACAAAGCTTTTCATCAATGCTTTTTTCCATGGCAAAATCTTTTTGCCACATTTCGATAAACTTTTGAAACTTTTCGCTATACATCACATTTGCCTTTTTGCAGCGCCCGACAACCGCAGCAACGCCATACTGACAATATCTTCAGCCGGCATCCCTGTGGTTTTGCAGTCTTTTTCCGCATCATAAAGCAACTCGAGCGCACGCAGAATCTTGTCTTTATTCCACAGACGCAGCTGCTGCTTAAACGCCTCAACTCTATAAAAAATAAGTCTGGGGGTTAAACGCTGCAAAGCTTTATCCAAACCTTCGCCTTTTTCGATTCCCGCTTGGCAAACCAACAATTTCATAACATGATAGCTGAGCGCTCTGATAACTGAAACCGGTTCATTGCCTTCATTTATGTATTTATTATAAAGAGTGTCCGCTTTAACTTTATCGCCTTCCATAACAGCATAACAAATATCATCGGTGCTGGAATCCGACTGATCGCTTATAACTTTCATTATAATCGCCGGCGTTACTTCTTTGGCCTCTCCCATATAAGTTTTGAGCTTTTCAAGCTCTGCCATATTAATCATTCGGTCGCCGGACAAGCGAGAACACAGCAGCTGAATGGCAGCAGGTTCAAAAGTGAGACCCATTGTTTTCAATACGTTGTATATATCTTCGTTTTTATCTTCATAGCAGGGTAGACAGCCCATGTCTTCGCTGTCTTCCGCCAATTTGACCAATGAAGATTTTTTGTTCAAATCATTGGCATAAAGCAGCAGCAAATTCTCGGAATTGCTGCCGTCCAACATTTTACGCAAATCTTTTGTAAGCGAATTTCCGGCATCGCGAACCATAATTACCCGCCGACCGCCCATAAGAGATTGCCCGTTATATTCTCCATACAATTTTCCGAAATCAGCCGCCACATCGTCACCGGACAATTCGGCAACCTGAAAAGCATCATTCAAATCAGCGCAAACGGAACGGGCTATTTTTTTAACCGTGTCTAACACCAAACCATCATTGCTGCCGTAAACCAAAAATGCTTTTATTTTTTCGTCGGGGCGTTTGATATAATTTTCAATCTGAACCGATTTAAAAATCATTTTGAACGCCCTGTTTGGTTGCTATTGCATGAAAATAAGCCCCAAGCCGCAAAGATATATCATTGGAAATTATTTTTGCCGCATCCCGATCGCCTTTTTTCTTGGCCATGGTTGTAGAATAAGGATTCGCCAAAATATCATAACTTGTAAAAGCTATACTGTCGCCGTCCAGCAGCCTTTCATTTTCAGACATCATATAATAAGTAACTTTATAACGCACCATCTTGCGCGTTGCCGTAATATCCGAACGCAAAGCCTGATCCGTTTCCTGCTTAGAGGCCAACTTCACATATAATCTGTATTTCGGATGTTCCGGCTGTCCGAGAGGAGAAAGTAAATCTATTAAATCATTGCGCAAAAGCTGACCGAACCTGTCGCTAATCGGCTGCACTTTAATTTTTGCCATTTCTTGCGAAATCGAAGTATCGAAATCACCATTAAAATACCATGCGTTATCATGTTTTTTTTCAACATATAACGGTTCAAAGCCGCAAGCCGCAACAAGCAAGGCCAGCAATATAATATAATTTTTACGCAACAATATTCACAATCCTGTTAGGTACGACAATCACTTTTTTAATTTCACGCCCTTCTAATTGACGAGCAACATTCTCCAAAGCCAAAGCTTTTTTCTCAACATCTGCCTGCGGAGCATCTTTAGGCATTTCGATGGTTCCGCGCATTTTTCCGCAAATCTGAACAGCCAAAGTAACGACATTGTCTTCGGCCAATTTTGCGTCGCCCTTCGGCCATGATTCATTGAGGACCAATGTATCTTTACCGAGGCGCGCCCACATTTCTTCACTCAGATGCGGAGCAAACGGCGACAGCAATTTCATCAGCGTTTCATACATTTCTTGCGGAATTTTATCCAAACCGCTCAGATAGTTAACATATGTCATCAACGATGAAACCGCTGTATTAAAACGCATACCGTCAATTCTTTCCGTAACTTCAATAATACATTTATGCATAGCGCGCAAATCATCGGCAGACGGTTTTACGTCGGCAACCTTTTTAAACAAGCCGTAAATTTTTCCGACAAAACGATAAACACCCATCAGGCTTTCTTCAGACCACATAGCCACCTGATCAAACGGACCGATAAACATTTCATACAAACGGAAAGTATCAGCGCCGTATGTATTGACAATATCATCAGGATTAATCACATTGCCGCGTGATTTTGACATTTTTTCACCGTTTGAAGCCAAAATCATACCATGCGAAGTACGTTTATTATAAGGCTCCTTGGTTGGAACATAACCGCAGTCATATAAAAATTTATGCCAAAAACGAGAATACAGCAGGTGCAAAGTGGTATGCTCCATACCGCCGTTATACCAGTCAACATTCATCCAATAATCCAAAGCTTCTTTTGAAGCAAATTCTTTATCATTATGCGGATCACAATAGCGCAAGAAATACCATGACGAACCCGCCCAGTTTGGCATAACATCAGTTTCGCGCCGAGCTTTTCCGCCGCACTTCGGACAAGTTGTATTCACCCAATCCGTAGCTTTTGACAACGGAGATTCGCCTTCGTCATTCGGATGATAATCAGGAACTTCAGGCAAAGTTAAGGGCAGTTCCGATTCCGGAATAGGCTGCCAGCCGCAATGTTCGCAATAAACCATAGGTATCGGCTCGCCCCAATAACGCTGACGCGAAAATACCCAATCACGCAGCTTGAAATTTACCTTGGAACGACCAAAACCATTTTTAACAGCATAATCAATTGCCGCGCGCATTCCTTCTTCTTTATTCATACCATTCAAAAATTCCGAATTGATATGCGCTCCGTCTTCTTCCCAAGCTTTTTCGGAAATATCTCCGCCTTCAAGCACTTGCACAATCGGCAAACCAAAAACTTTTGCAAAATCATAATCTCGCTGATCATGCGCAGGCACCGCCATAATCGCGCCGGTGCCATAGCCTGTCAAAACATAATCGGAAATAAATACCGGTATCATCTTGCCATTATAAGGGTTGCGGGCTTTAATTCCCTTCAACTCAACACCGGTTTTATCTTCACTCATACTGCGCTGCAATTCAGATTTTTTAGCAGTATCAGCAACATAAGCTTTAATTTCCTCTTGATTTTCAAATTGCTGCATATATTTATTAACAAAAGGGTGTTCCGGAGCTAAAACCATATAAGTAACACCGAAAGCCGTATCAGGGCGTGTGGTAAACACCGTCAGTTTTTCACCGGCAAAATCAAAATCAAGCTCAGCCCCCTCGGAACGGCCTATCCAGTTTATCTGCTGAGATTTCACGCGGTCAATAAAATCAAGATCATTCAAATCATCAATCAAACGATCTGCGTATTTGGTAATAGCTATCATCCATTGTTCTTTATTTTTACGAACAACTTGTGCGCCGCAACGTTCGCAGCAACCGTTTACAACCTCTTCATTAGCCAAACCGACTTTGCAGTTCGGACACCAGTTTATGGCTATTTTATCTTTATAAGCCAAACCTTTTTCAAAAAATTTGATAAACATCCATTGCGTCCATTTATAATATTCCGGATCGCAAGTTGTAACACATCTGTCCCAATCAAAACTAAAGCCTAAAGATTTAAGCTGGCGGGTAAAATTAGCAATATTGGCTTTTGTTGAAATTGCCGGATGAACACCGGTTTTAATTGCATAATTTTCGGCAGGAAGTCCAAAAGCGTCAAACCCCATGGGATACAAAACATTATAGCCCTGCATTCTCTTTTTGCGGGCAACTACATCTAAAGCCGTATAAGAGCGCGGATGCCCCACATGCAAACCGGCTCCCGAAGGATAAGGAAACTCTACCAAAACATAAAATTTTTCTTTATTTTTATCAATATCTACATGGTACGTCTTTTCGTCTTCCCAAATTTTTTGCCATTTATTTTCAATTGTGCGAAAATTGTATCTATCTTCCAACGCCCACTCTTTCTGCCATTCAGCAAAACTTTTGCCGTTATGGCGCGCATTTGTTTCACTCATCCGAAAACCTTTCTTTAGCTTTTATTTTTATATGTGAAAAATTCTGTTTGCCAGACTATAATATTTTCGTCAAAAAGACAATAGGGTTAAATTATTTTCCCACTTGTAATTCTTTTTGCATTTTCATAAACTGTCGATTAATGATCGACTTTAATGAAAGGCAGAAAAATTGAACATCAGAGAAACAGCTGCAGAAATTTATCGCAAAGCACTTGAAGGAAAAGGCGCTGATGCTGATATCGCGGCAAATGCCGCCGCTCAGGAAAGAGCTTTTATCAAACGGCTTGTACTGACTGCATTACGCCGTCAGGAGTTTTTGAAAAAAATAATCGGCAAATTTTCTTCAAAGCCTCTTCCCGCAAAATTATCCGCCGTTCATTTATTAATTATACTCGGCGCAGTCGAAATTTTATATTTCGATACTCCTGAATACGCCATAGTTAACAGCTATGTGGAATTAGCCAAAAAGAACGGCGGAAAATATGCCGGCGGTTTTGTAAACGCAATTTTGCATAAAATCTGCCAAAACAAAGAAAACATATCACAAGCAGCCGGAGCTCCTTTTTTCCCGAAAGCTTTCCGGCGCTTATTACAGGATGATTATTCGCAAAAACAAATAAACGCCGTCGAACGGACAGCGCTTAATGAACCGCCTTTGGATATAACTGTAAAAAAAGGCGCTTCAGAATGGAGCAAACAATTAGACGGAAAAATTATGCCCAACGGCTCGGTACGGCTTTATTCAGCCGGAGATGTAAAATTACTTTCCGGTTATAATGAAGGAGCGTGGTGGGTACAGGATATGGCTTCTTCTTTGGCTGTAATTTCTCTGGGAGATATAAAAGGAAAAAACATTTTGGATCTTTGCGCTGCCCCCGGAGGAAAAACTGCCCAATTAGCAAACGGCGGAGCCTGTGTAACTGCGCTTGATATTTCGGCAGAACGTCTGAATACATTAAAAAACAATTTAGACAGATTGCAATTGCCTGTTCAGAAAATTATTTGCGAAGATGCCTTAAACTTTTTAAAAAATACCGATAAGGTCTACGATATTATTTTAGTTGACGCTCCCTGTTCGGCAACGGGAACTTTGCGCCGTCACCCTGAAATTATTCATACCCGCGGAGCTAAAGACATCGAACAAAATGCAGCCTTGCAGAAAAAACTGTTGGAAGCGGCGGCATCTCGCATTATTAACGGCGGAATAATACTTTATGCCGTTTGTTCTCTTTCTAAAAAAGAAGGTGAAAAACAAATTTTAGAATTTGTTTCATCTCATCCCGAATTTAAAATAAATCCGATAAAAGCTGAAACCATCGCCGGACAAAGAAAAAATGAAATCAACGAGTTAATAACCAATGAAGGTTTTATTCGCTGTCTTCCCTGCTATTTTGAGCAAGACGGCGGTCTTGACGGATTTTTTGTTGCTCAACTGAAAAAGGTAAAATAATATGACAAATCCCATTTATATCATTGGAAACAACGCTCTTGCATGCTATCTCGGAGCACAACTGCAAAGCGGCGGAAATGATGTGATTATGCTGCTTGACAGAAAAAATGCAGCCGAAGCTATGGCGACAGACGGAATTTCCATAAAAGAAGATCGGAGCCTGACTCAAAAAAGGCACAAATTAAATGCGGCAACCTTTATGAAAGAACCTGCAAAAATGGTTATTATTGCCGACTATGCCAATAAAATTAACGGCGCTTTAAGCAATGTTTCAGCTATCAAAACCGGAAATGCTCCGGTTGTCTGCTTTACCCCGCTTAAAGATATGTCATATTTAGCACCTATCGTCGGAAAAAATTTACATCCGGCATATTTTAATGGTTACGTAATGACAAGCAAAAATACCGTTTCACTGCTTGGACGCAACACAAACATCACTCTTTGCCCGCCGGAAAACGGCGAAATAGACCCGATTGCCTTAAACACTTTTACCGAAAGCAGAATGCAAATCTCGGCCAGCAGCAACAGGCTATTGAGCTTTTGGGAATTTTTTGCCCCTTATGCGCTGTGTTCTTTACTTTCAGCCGCCGAAAATCAAAAAATTTCGGATATTTTGAAAGACAAAGCCAACAAAGAAGCCATGCGCCCGCTGGTAGATGAATTTTGCTGTCTGGCGCAAACCGACGATGTTGTTTTGCGTGCCGATGCAGTGCTTAAGACAATTTACAGCACGCCGGCAAACTATATATATCCGCTTCATCAGTCGGTTTGGAACGGAGGAAGAAATGAATTTAATCTCATAAGTTCTGTTATTTCAACTGCTGAATTAAAAGCCGGATCAAGTTTTCCTCAAATAGGCATATTATTAAAAAAACTGTACAAATTAATTCTCAATCCAACATTGTAGTTGAAGAAAAACATCTTTCAGATTATAAATAACAATATACAGCGTCAAAAAAGAGGTCAAAATGAACAGCATTTTTTTTATTGCACTTCTGGCTGCTTTTGCGGCTTTTTTAATTCCGGCATTAATATATAACCGTTTGGCAAGCAGAAGCCGACGTTTTAACAGTGGTCTCAACGTGCAAAAAATGCTTTTCATACCTTTTGCCGGAATATTATTTGTTATTTCTTCTTTTTTATATTTCACACTGTACAATCAGCAACAATTTTTAACATCTTTGTCATATACGGAATTGGCGGTTCCTTTCATTATGGCTGGCATAATCTGTTTGCTTTCGGGTTACAACAAAACCTCGCGATTTTTCCCGTTATTTTTATTAGCAGGCACTATTGCCGCAACTTTTGCTGTTCCTTCGGAAGCTATCGCTGCCGCAACGCCTTTACCAGCCTTTTATAACCGATTGATTATTTGTTTGGCATGGTTTGTTTTCAGCTATGCTTATCGTTATGCCAACACCGGCGATGCCATGCTCAGCATTCAATCAATCATCATTGCCGGCGGTATAGGAATTTTGGGATTGATTGACGCCATTCCTTTATTGCTCGGCATATTGGGTTTTGTTTTTACCGCCGGTTTTGTCGCTTTACTTGTGTTCAACTGGCCGCCGGCTCGCTTATCAATATCAGCTGACACAGCCAGCTGTTTCGGTTTTTTGCTTTTTGCCTTATGCGTATGGACTGCTGCCGAAAATGCAGGAAGCTGCGTAGCTATATACATGCTGTATTTTTTATTAGATTTGGTATGGGCATTATTATTACGTTTCAGCTTTATTGAAAAATACTCAAATTTTATTGAAAATACAGCTTACCGTCAGGCTATTGCCGAAGGAGTATCACCCCAAAGTGCGGCAACATTTGCTTTTCGCGCACAAATTTTACTTATTTTTTTAGGTTGCTTTCAAGCTCTTGCCGACAACCAAACATCACTATTGCTTATATCAAGCCTGATCACCATTTGGCTGCTATATCGTTTTCGTTCTATATCCATACCGGTAGATAGTTTTAAGGATATAAACAAGCAAGTTCTTGATGATTTGCAAGACCGTGTAAACGACATTAAACAATATATCAACAAGGGCAGTGATTTTTAATGATACGTAATTTTTGGCAAAAATTATTCAAAGTATCATCAGAACCCAAAAGTTCTGAAAATATTGCCGATTATGGACCTAAATTTCGCATCACCGTTGCCGATTTTTACGACAATATAAGTAACACCGGCGCTTTTCATTTGGCAGAAGCTCTGAACAGCTGTGAAGGAATTGAAGCTTTTGCCGACTGTAAAGATTTTGATCACAATTTTTTAAATCTCGAAAGCCGAAATATTTTTGACCTTATTGATACCGGACAGAACATTTTGCATCAAAATAACTCGGAAGTTGTAATTTGGGGATATCGCGAAAAAGATCGCATCAGACTTAATTTTCAAAATACCGCACAATATGAAGACGTCGGAAATTCTTTTATATCATTGATGGACTGTTTTTATCTTCCGGCAGATATGCTTGATGACAATGAACCGAAAGTCCCTTCGACTTTACTCATACTGATTTATGGTATAGTTATAAGTGCTGTAAACAATCCTGCCAAAGAGTTTCAAATTTATAAAAAATATTTACTGAAAAAAATAGTGCACCAATTATCGCAGATTGATTCGGCGCAATCTCTCGGCTTGGAATATATGCCTTATATCCTCAATTTCTTGGGCATTATTTACCTTAGTGTTGCTTACGACAGCTCGGAAACTGAAAACTTCAAAACAATTCGCAGTTTATTTGAAAGCGCACTCAAGCATCAAAATCAAATTTTACAGCCAACACATTTAGGCTGTATTTACTACCATTTAGGTCAATTATACGACAGTGCAACTCACTATATTCCTGAAAGTCCGTCTTCTCTTTTTCGCGGTGCGATTAAAAATTATCAAATGGCGCAAAAATATCTGAGCAAATACACCTATCCTTATGATTATGGTTATATTTGCTACAAATTATCAGGTTTATACGTCAGTTATTGGAAACAAACTGAAGACACTCAGGCGCTTAGAGATGCTGTTTTCCAGCTTCGTGAAGCTGAAAAAGTTTACACTCAAGCTTTATTTCCTGACTTTTGGGCTCGAATAGAAGGGAATTTAGGTTATTTGCTGCAAAATCTCGGACATTTAACCAAAAGCACCGAAATCGGCAATTTAGCTATCAGGGCTTATCAAAATCAACAAAAGATTGTAACCGAAAAAAACAACCCTATTCTTTGGGGCGAGATTCAGGAAAAAATCGGAAATATTTTTTACCTTCAAGGACGTAATCACAGCGATACGGAAGCGCTGGAAGAATCATTGTCTTGTTTTCATGACGCTCTTTACGTTTTTGAAACATCAGGCGAACTAATAAAAGCCAAACAATTAAAATTCGATATAAACAAAACATATCAAACTTTATCTGAGTTAAAAGCAGCCGATAACGAAGAAGAAACAGAATAAATTTTTTGATTTATAAAAATGGCGGATGAGGAGGGATTTGAACCCCCGTTACGGGATTACCGTAAACACGATTTCGAGTCGCGCGCATTCAGCCTCTCTGCCACTCATCCATCCAAGCTGCGAAATACTGCAAGCAAAATCAATATACATTTATTAAAAGCAAACATAAAATTTTGCAAGTTTTTTTTAGCCTGAATACATCAATTTTTAATATTAAGATATTTTTGCCAAATTCTTGACAAAAATATCTTTTTTATATATATTTAATCCGTTTTTAAATTATGTTATAAAATTATTTTATATGAAAAAATTTTATGTTATCGCATTAATTATCAGTATAATTTATGCGTACAATAATTTGTCCGAAGATTCCAGACATCCGCCGCGAGACATTGAAATTTCTAGCAATGAACTCTGTATGGCCGATGAAGATACAGTCAGTATAGAAACTTCTCCCAACAAAGAAACTTATCTGAGTGTTGAAGACGAAGTTCTTATCTGCCTTGCGTATGTTGAAAACTATAGCGAACGTTCTTATTTCTGCGGAAAAAGATGGACAATAGGCTACGGTTCCACATATTACGCCGATGGAACAAGGGTGCAAAGCAATGAGCAAATAACCATGTTACAAGCTCAAAAATGTGTCAGACAGCATCTGCGCAGATATGTTTTTCCATATATTGATAAATATGTAAAACGCAGGCTCTCCAGACAAGAAATTATCGGAACAAGTATGTTTATTTACAATATCGGTTCCGAAAATTTTAAACAGAGCGCCTTTTTGCAAGCCGTCAATAATGGAAAATCGCCTAAAGAATGCGCAAGACGTATGACAGAGTTTAGTAAATCAGGCGGAAAAACAGCTTTAGGATTGCTGAAAAGAGAATGGGTGCAAGGAGCAATATACTGTGGCCACATTTCTCCGCATGAACTTTTGAATTTAAAACCGGCAGGATTTTATAACTTTGGGTTAAGTGAGTTTTACAACAACCAATACCGTTTATGGGATGGTTTTTATGATTATAACTTCTCTCAACAAAAAATAAAATCTTTCCTGCACAAAAACAAAAGCAATGATTTACGCGTTATCGACATCATCTGAAAAAAGCCTTTACTTTATCAAAAGTAAAGGCTTTTTTGTTCAACATTTTTATAAAAAAATCAAAAGCCACATTATCCAGCAGCATTTGATTTTTAAATATTTAGTTTTATATAAGCAAACAACAAAAAAGTATCACTCTTTGCAGAGTGATACTTTTTCATTATAGCAAGCCCTGATTACGCTGTAGCACCATACTTACGTAAGAGTGCACATTTTTTCTCATCATCCTTACATAACTCCAAAAGCGAGCCATAGAAATAATCTTCGTGCTCAAATGGAGAATATTCATTACAATAAGAAAAATCATTAGTATACCTTTCTTTTGTAACAACTATTGTGTTAGGGTTTAAACCTTTTTTAAGCAAGGCTTCAAGCTGGTTAATATCGCCATATTTGCAGAGATATTTAAGTTCTTCATTAAACTTCAATTTTCTCTCATTATACTTAGCAATACACCTATCAATGCCCTTAGCTGCAATATTAACAAGATGCGATATTACAACACACAAACCAAGCATCACAATTAGAAAAACTACTGATAAAATTACGTATACAATCATAATTACTTAATTTAAGTTTAACATTCAAAAATAAAAAAGTATTATAAAGCAAGCTACAAACAAATTATAACAAATTATAGCAAATTAATGACAAATATAATAATACTTTAAGAAATACTATTATACCACATTTACTTGTTTTAGCAAGTTTTTTTATATTTGTGCTGAGATAAAATCTCAAAAGCAAACGATAACTGTTTTTGTCAGGAAAATGGCTAAAATGCCGCAAATAAAAAATATTAAACTTTGTTCGGATTTCAAACATTGTTTAACATTTTAGTGAAAATTACTTCTTTTGCCATTGCATTAAAAATTCTTTTTCATTGGTAACATCATCTAATTGCTCACGGATGAAATCAAACTCATTTTGCTTATAAAATTTGTAGGCAAGTTCATTTTTTTGATAAACCGATAATCTCAAACTATGATTCAATGATTTTGCATAATTCAGTAATTGCTTTCCAATTCCTTGCGCTCTGGCATCTCTTTGCACAAAGACGCCTGCGATAAATTCATCTTGCAAGCCTATAAAGCCCTTTATTTGGTTGGATTTTTCATCTTCATAAACATAAACCTTGCTTTGTGGCAGCATTTGCTTAACAAAATCATAGTTTTGTTGCCAATATTCCGATGCAATAAAATGATGTGCTTGCAAATTACCATCAAGCCATATCTGCATCACCATGTCTAAATCTGTTATTTTCAGCGGTCGTATCATTTCCTTTGCGCCATCATACGGAAGTTCCATACTTGCGTTTGGCATCATAGTCTTTGCTGCTTTCACAGGTTTTACCAGAAATCTGTCGTCATAAATTCCGCCAATTACTTTGTCACGATAATAAATGATATATTCCCCCATCATGCCCGATAGGAAACTTCATTCAATTCTGACAGTTGGTCAACTATAAAATCCAAGAATTCTTTGCTTGATGCCATTATTTTCCTCATTTTGAGAGTAATATTAAGGCAATTTTGGTTAAAAAAGACATAAATTGGCTGTAAAAAATCATAGTTTTGATTTTTGTAATTTACGAAAATCAATTTTATTTTTTCCGTTGGAACATGTTTTTTTCATCATTGTATAAAAATCGGTGGTAGAAGATTTTTCCACGATAAATGTAAGCGATGCGGGTGGACGTATCGCCGTGCGAAATTCGGTAGTGGATTAGCAGAAAGCCCTTATAAATAAAGCCTTTCTCCCATAAAGTTATTAAATCACCAAGGGGTATTTTATCAATTTTGTAACTGAAATACGGGCAAGCAAATAAATTTATTACAAATCCCGTAACTATGAAATTTGTGCATGTTTTGCGCCGAAAATGCTCCCAAAATGATGTTACGAAAAAGCATATTTCAAATATTAAAGAGATGTTAGAAAAAGATAGAGTCTTTAAGTAGTATATTGTTTGTCTTCGCAATGGGATTGGCTTTGCCGCTACGTCCTCGCTCGGCGTTGCCTCACCGGCGTACTACCGTTCTCCTCTCGCCCCTTGTCGACCCCACTTTTTCGTGGCTCCTTATCCCGCCACTCCTAATAACAAAAAAGGCTACCTTTCGGTAACCTTCTTTTATTATTGGAGCGGGTGAAGGGATTCGAACCCTCGACATCAACCTTGGCAAGGTTGCGCTCTACCCCTGAGCTACGCCCGCATCGTTAGAACGAGTTATTTAATAGCATATACAAAAAATTTTGCAAGTATTTTTTTCATATTTTTTATATTTTTTTGCTCTTTTAAAATAATGCCATTTTCATTTATATAAAAAATCCCCGAACTGCAAACAATTCGGGGACTTTTTTTATAAAAGACCGGTTAGAAGCCCATTCCTCCCGGAGCCATAGCTCCGCCCTGACCTTCACAACCGCAGCTGCATTCTTTCTTTGGAGCTTCGGTAACCATAGATTCGGTTGTAATCAGCAAACCACCGACTGAAGCAGCATCCTGTAAAGCAGTACGAACAACTTTGGTCGGATCGATAATACCTGATTTTACCATATCAACATATTCACCGCTTTGGGCATTGTAACCAAAGTTTGTATCTTTGCTTTCCAACACTTTTCCAGCAACAACGGCACCATCGACACCGGCGTTTTCAGCTATCTGGCGAATCGGAGCTTGAATAGCCTTGCGAATAATATCAACACCGACTTTCTGATCCTGATTTTCAGGATTTATTTTATCCAAAGCTCTGACAGCATAAAGCAAAGCAACACCACCGCCGGCGACAACGCCTTCTTTTACGGCCGCACGGGTTGCATGCAAAGCATCATCAATACGATCTTTCTTTTCTTTAACTTCAACTTCAGAAGAACCGCCGACCTTGATAACAGCAACGCCTCCTGACAATTTTGCCAAACGTTCCTGCAATTTTTCGCGGTCATAATCAGATGATGTTTCTTCAATCTGTTTTTTGATTTGCTCTACACGGGCTTTAATCAAATCCTTAACGCCATCGCCGTCAATAATTGTGGTATCATCTTTGGTAACTTCAATTTTCTTAGCACTGCCAAGCATATCCAAAGTTACGTTTTCAAGTTTCATTCCCAAATCTTCAGAAACGACTTGTCCGCCTGTTAAAATAGCAATATCTTCCAGCATAGCTTTTCTTCTGTCGCCAAAGCCAGGAGCTTTAACAGCGCAAACTTTCAGGCCGCCGCGAATACGGTTTACAACCAAAGTAGCCAAAGCTTCGCCTTCAATGTCTTCAGCCACAATCAACAACGGGCGTGAAGATTGAACAATAGCTTCCAAAACAGGTACCAACGGCTGCAAATTGCTCAGTTTTTTATCATAAAGCAAAATGTACGGATTATCATATTCGCAATTCATTTTTTCCGGATTGGTTACGAAATACGGTGACAGATAACCGCGGTCAAATTGCATACCTTCAACAACTTCCAATTCAGTTTCAAGACCTTTAGCATCTTCAACGGTAATAACGCCTTCATTGCCGACTTTTTCCATAGCTTGTGCCAAATATTCGCCGATAGTGCGGTCGCCGTTTGCCGAAATTGTGCCAACTTGTGCAATTTCTTCTGAAGTTTTAATTGGTTTTGAACGGGATTTAACATCTTCAACAACCGCTTCAACAGCCAAATCAATACCGCGTTTCAAATCCATAGGATTCATTCCGGCAGCGACAGCTTTGCAGCCTTCTTTAATAATTGCTTCAGCCAAAACCGTAGCTGTTGTTGTGCCATCACCAGCTTTATCGGCTGTTTTTTGAGCAACTTCTTTTACAAGCTGAGCGCCCATATTTTCAAATTTATCAGCCAATTCAACTTCTTTAGCAACCGATACACCATCTTTGGTGATTTTCGGAGCGCCGAAAGATTTATCAAGAATAACATTACGGCCTTTAGGTCCGAGAGTTACTTTTACAGTTTTTGCCAAAACCATTACCCCGTTCAGCATTTTGCTGCGAGCATCGTTTCCGAATTTAATTTCTTTAACTGCCATTGTTTTTCCCCTGAATTATTCAACTATACCCAACAAATCAGACTCTTTAACAATAAGTCTGTCTTCGCCATTGATTTTAACTTCTGTTCCGCCCCATTTAGCAAACAAAACATGATCTCCGACTTTAACTGTCATCGGAATAATTTTGCCGTCTTCAGTGCGGGCACCAGTGCCGACAGCTTCAACAATACCTTCAGAAGGTTTTTCTTTAGCCGTATCCGGAATAATAATTCCACCGGCAGTTTTATTTACTTCTTCAAGTCTTTTGACCAAAACACGGTCATATAACGGTCTGATATTCATAACCTTTAACTCCTCTTAAATTTTTCTATACTTTAGTTAGTGATTGATTTTTTCAAAGTCAAGTTTACAGGCAAAAAAAATGCCGGAAAAATTTCCGGCATTTTATCTTTGCAAATTAAAGCTCTGAACGCACCTTAAATTCTTTTTTGACCATAACCGCAATAACACTCAAAATAAAACTGATTATCAGCAAAAAAGAAATCATAACAAAAATAAAAAAGAATATCCAGGAATACGGATAAAGATGCATAACCGGACGCGCTATTGTCGAAGCCCAGCCGTCCAAAGTAAAAATTTGCACCAAACTGAAAACAGCAGACCACAAATCTTCAAAAGCAGGTATGTCATCACCGAACATAGCCACCGACATCACGCCGAACACATAAACAAACACGCCCGAAACAACTGTCATTGCCATAAAATTAGGCAATATAGATATCATTATATTAATAATGCTCTTCAACGGTTTAAAATGGCTGACATAGCGCAGCAACCGGAACAAACGGAATGTACGTAAAATTATAAAACAACTGGCCACAGGCATAGATGAAACGGCAATTACGCTCAAATCAAACACATTCCAGCCCGATTTAAAAAAGCGCGGACCGTAAGCATACATTTTCAAGAGCATTTCCATAATAAAAATAGCCATACAAAGCTTATCGAGCAAAAACATCGTTTTCATAAAATCAATATTATAAAAACCGATGGTTAGCATGCCCAAAGCAATTGCATCCATACATATAACAAACATTATCAAGTAGTCAAAATTATTGCCTTCAACTACTTTTCGAGCTTTTGAACGTTCTTCTGCAATATCAATAATTCCCATTTCAGCCCCCTAAATTAAAAAATAAAAAACAAGACCATACCAGCGGCAACAGCCAAAGCCGGTCCGAAAGCTCCGGCTTTTTGGCGTTTGACAATAGAATATACGCCGAATAGCAAGCATGAAAGCAAAATCGTGTAAAGAAGTCCTTCAACACCGAGCCAAGCTCCTATTGCTGACAAAAGTTTTATATCTCCGCCGCCAAAAGCTTCTGTACTGCGCCACAGCATCAATAAAGTTGCTATAACCGGAATAACATAACCGGCCAAAGCCGCTACTGAGCTTTCAAACGGACTCAAAAAAGGATGAAATGAAGCCGCAAAAACAAAACCGCAAATCAACAGCGGCACCGTTAATATATCCGGCAGCAACAAAATTTTACAATCGATTTCAGTAAGCAATATCAGTGTCCAAATAAAACCGAGCCACCACCAGACATTTTCGTTTTCTAAACGATACAAAAACAACGCCGTCGTCAATGCCGTAACTAAAGCATACAAAAAACTGCGCATTTGGTATGCTTTTAATAGTTTTCTATATTTATCGTTTCGCCGATTTGATGTTTTGTTTTTTTTCACCAAGCGATAAAGAGCATAAGCCGGAGTTGCTGGCATAAATTTTGCAAACCGCCGCGCCATATACGGCACCAAAGCCCCGAATAAAAATCCTGTAAAAATATAAATCATTGTTATACCGTAAAAATTATTATATTTTACTTTATAATAACAAAGACTAACAAATACTTAAAATTATTTAATCAAATTCCAAAATTCAGCTAAATTTGAAGCGCTGAGATAAGGATTGCAAACTTTTTCTTCACCCAAAGTAAATGGCCCTGCCGGCAATCCCTGAGCTAGACGGCGTTTAGCTTTTTCGGCATAAATCTGCGCGGGCAGCCCGTTAAGTGAATATAAGCCATAAGCCGTATATTCATGCCCGGGGTAAAACAAAACATCATCAGGCAATTTTTTTATTTTCTGCAAAGTATGCCACATTTGTTCCGGCGTGCCTTCAAATAATCCGCCGATACTGAGATTAAACAATGTATCTCCCGTAAATAAAATTTTATCTTTTGGAAAATACCATAAAATGTGCCCGATGGTATGACCGTCAGCCTCAATAATTTTTGCTTGGCTGTCGCCCAAATCGAAAACATCTCCGTCGTCAAGACAAATATCCATTCCTTCAATTCGTTTAGAATCAACCGCTGAACCGACAATTTTAGCATTATAAAGCTGTTTCAGTTCCAAATTGCCTTCAACATGGTCAAAATGATGATGCGTATTAAATAAAAATTGCGGTTTAACGTTTTGTTTTTTGCACTCGGCAATTATCGGAACAGCTTCTGATGCGTCTAAAACTGCTGCCGTTAAAGTGGAGCTATCCTGAAGCAGATAAGCATAGTTATCCATTTTTCCGGCGCGGCATAAAATAGGAGTAACTTTTAACATCATTTTTTCTCCAGCACTTTAATGTTTCCTAAATGCGATTCATCAATATTTATTAAATCATAAAAGGTCAAAATATAGGTAAGCAATCCCGCATAATTTTCCAACGGCGAACCGGTCACCATATTATAAACCGTTGTACGTCCTTTCAATACCTGGTTATGCGCTCGCAATTGACGGCGGGAAATCCTGAAATGCTGAAAATTAATGTCGCTGTTGAGTTTCAAGGCGTAATCACGGATAGACTCATATAAATTAGGATAAACGCGAATGCGATAACTGTCATCATCTTCGCCCGCTGGTTTAATGCCTTTATCAGTATACCAATCTTTGAGTTTATATAAAGAATTTCCCTTTTTGACTTCAACAGCCGTTCCCCAATTGCTTTCGGCTGCAGCCGTTGCAATTAAAAGAGCCGGCGGTATCTGATCAATTTTTTCAGCCAAGGCATTCAACAGAATATCAAAACGGTCACGGCCTTTCATACGAGTAAACACGTCATATTTTTTTGCCAAATTTTCAACTTTTTCTTTTTGCTTGGAATCCAGTTCTTTCCCTTTATCAAAAACTTCTTTTATTAAGATTAAATCTTGTCTTTCCAACGCAAGTTCTTCGTTTATTTTAAGCGTAAGCGGCGCCAACACCATAATAAACAATTGATTGCGTTCATCTTTTGACTTTATTTTATCAAAATCTGCAGGCAGATGTTCCAGCATAAGCGGCGGAATAGTTTTTTCTTTATTAATAACATTCACATAACCGTAATCTTGAAAAATTTTTTTCATTACAGCAACATTCAAATTATCCAGATACAAACCATCGGGACGCAAATCCATTTTAAGTTTTGGCGCAGCATTAACGCAAGCAATTCCAAACAATGCAAGCAAAAATACAGGCAAAAAGATTTTTTGTTTAATTTTCATATTTTTCCACGGCTTTAACTTCTGGTATATAATTTCGAATAATTTTTTCAACTCCGTCTTTCAACGTTCTTTGCGCATACGGACAACCAACGCATTTTCCCTGCAATTCAACATAGACTATACCATTTTCTATTTTTTTTACAGCAATATCTCCGCCGTCTTTTTGAATAGCCGGTCGAATTCTGGCGTTCAGCAGTCCGTTGATTTTATGTTCCAGCTCTTCAGCGCTCATAGTTTTATTTTCCAAAACTATTTCTTGTCCGGAAATTAAAAAATCCATAATTTCAGCTAAAATCTGCGGTTTTAAAATATCCCAAGAACCGCTGTCATTTTTAGTAACAGAAATACAATCAGGTGTAATCATCACCGATTTTATATCACCTAGATCAAACAAATTTTCAGCCAAAGGAGAACGACGGATTGACTTTGCATCGCTGTATTCGCTGCTGTTTTTAATATCTAATTTTTTTTCAGGATAAAAATGCATAAGATTATTATCCGATGACATTTGCGTTTCAATTCGCATTTTGTTTTTCTCCATTTAAATGCATATTAACTTTCATAAGTAAATTTTCCGCTTTTAAAACATAATAACCCAAACTTGTTAAATGATTAGCTTTAAATTTTGCTTCCAACTCGCCGTTAACAACCACATTTGGATTAATTTCAACGCTGTTTTGCAGCGACCGCAGCATCGTCGTCCATTCCGAATACAAATTTTCAGCCATTAACACCTGTTTAAAATCGCGTCCTATTTTTCGCAAAACCATCATATACGCATAAATCCGCCCTTGATTGAAATAAAAAACGTCATCAGCTTTACTGTCAAACCAACTGTTTCCACCTTCTCTGACTTCCGTTTCAATACTTAAAATTGCTTTATCCAAACCTCTGATAACTGCTTTATTTATGTCAAAAAGATTATTTGCGCTATGATTCCAAAAACACTTTTCCTCTTTCAGAGCCGTATTGACATCTTTCAGATATTTGCGAGCCTTTCTGTACTGACTTGAAGACGAAGGAGCGGTTTTTAGTTTGTTATCGGGAGCAAACAGCCAAACATTCCCTGGATATGCCAGCAACTGTGCGCTTTCATTCAGTTCCGCTATGTTTTTATCATTTTCAAGGCATTGAATTTGATGTGATAAAACTTTTATTATATCTGAAATTCCTTTAATAATTCCAGTTTGGAAATTAGGCATATTATCCAAACTGGAAGCCGGAAACAAAAAAGGCAGATTTGCACTCCAAATATGCTCATTAACTTCACGATTAATTAAATAAGCTGCCATTTCTAATCCTTCGGACTGCGATGAATCTAAATACGCAAAATCATAATCCGGAGTACGATCTATTTTTTCACTGACTATTCCACCCAAAGGATAATACAGAGTAACCACAAGTAAAATTGTTCCGATAAAAGCTTTCGGCCATGAATTAAACAATTTTTTTATCAAAGCAAAACATTTAGATAATAAAATCATTATAAATTTAAATATTTGCAAAAAATATTGTTTCATTTGGATCTCCTTTTTCGCAAAGCTCGTTTTATAAAAGCAAAAACATCTGTTACACCGCATAATTTTATGAGAAACAAGAACAAAATACCACCCAAAGAACATATCACGCCTAAAAGCAGCAATTTAGCTATTGTTGAAAAACTCAACCAGTCTTCAAATAAAAATTCTATTCCTTCTTTTTCAATATACAGAAAAACGCCCATTATAAAAGAACATCCTATTATCTTGGCGATTCTCGAGCATAAATCTGCTGAAAAGCACCAATATTTTCTTTTTTTCAAACCATGGACATATTGATAAAAAGATACAAAAGCCGCCAAAGTTGTCGCCGCTGCTATACCTACGTGTCCGAATGGTTTCATAAGCAACAAAGCAAACAACAAATTTGCAAAAAGCACAACTACGCTATATTTAACCGGAGTTTTAGTGTCACAGCGTGCAAAAAAATTAGGAGTCATAGCTTTAACCATTACATAAACAGGCAAACCAACGGCATAGGCAATAACTGCTTTTGCCGTCATCACTGTTTGCAAGGTTCCAAATTTACCATGTTGAAACAAAATATTGACAAGAGGCGTTGCCAACACAATCATTATTACCGCCGCCGGTATTGACATCAAAGCGCCATATTCTATTGCCTTATCCTGTGTCTGATTCGCTTCAGAAATTTGTCCGGCTTTTAGTTGTTTTGACAATATCGGCAGCAAAGCAACTCCAATAGCTGCTCCAACGACGCCTAAAGGCAATTGCTGCAATCTGTTCGCGTAATACAACCAAGAAATAGCTCCGGTTCCAACCAGCGAAACCAAAATAGTGTCAACCATCATATTAATCTGATAAATTCCAGCGCCGAACACGCCCGGAGCAATACGTTTAAATAGTATTTTTATTTCATTGGATTTCATTAAGTTTAAAACATCTTTTTGCGGATAAATAAAGACATCTTGTCTTTTTAGAAAATAGTGCAGCCATATAACTTCCAGCACTCCGGCAGCAGGAATTCCCAAAGCAATGCGATAAGCCGGCGTTGCAATAAAAGGCATAAGAACAAAAACCGAAGCAATCATAGTCAGATTCAATATAACGGGAGCAGCTGCCGGAGCAGCAAACTTGTTTAGCGAGTTTAATATGCCTGATTGGAAAGAAACTAATGAAATTAGTAACAAAAAAGGAAATGTAATTCTTGACAAAAAAACGGCTAATTTTATTTTTTCTGCATCATCTGAAAATCCCGGAGCCAAAAACATAACTACTACCGGCATCAATATTTCCATAATTAGCACAAACACCCCGACAAACAAAGCCAAAACTGAAATTGCCTGCGCTGCGAATTTAATGGCGTTTTCTTTACCGTTACCGACTAATTTTTGTGAAAAAATCGGAACAAAAGCCGCCGTAAAAGCCCCCTCTGCAAAAAGACTTCTAAATAAATTCGGTAATTTAAAAGCTACAAAAAAAGCATCGGAAACAGCTCCTGCCCCCAAATAATTTGCAAGAACGACATCGCGGAAAAAGCCTGTAATTCTGCTGATTAGGGTCCAACCGCCAAATGTTGTTATAGATTTCAATAAAGACATTTTCTTCTCTGGACAAATTATCAAAACAAAGGCATTATATGCCACAAAACAGAATAAATCCAACCGATTTTTGAATTAACTGCATTTTTTTATTGACAAAACTTTCAAATATTGGGATAATAGACAAAAAAGATGGGAAATTATTAAGGAGAGCCCAAATGACCAAATTACTAAACGAAAATAACGCCAAACATATTTTTTCTTCGGAAAATGGCGGCGCTCATAGTTTTATGAGTAAAGGCGGCGTTAAATATACAAGTGCAGCAGGAATTGAACCTGCTGACGCAAATAAATCTTACATCAGCAATGTGACCATCTCAAAAGGAGGAACTTCTTGGGTGAGTTCTATGACAAAAGCTCCTGAATATTTGGCTAAATTGCGCTATGATACCAAAGAACTTTCTCACGGCAGTTTTGATAGTCAAGATAAAAGCTTGGCTCAAACAATGGTTAAAAATGCTGAAAAAGAAATAGCCCAAAATGCCGTTTTGAAATCCCGTCAAGCCTATACTATGTAGTTTCTCCTTAAAAAATCAAAGCCGTTCTGAAAAGAGCGGCTTTTTTATTGCATACCTTGCAACCCCCGATTTTAGCTGAATGCAAAGGTATCATTAGCCTCAGTTCCAAGCTAACTAGGCGTAATCAGACATGATTGTTTATATAATATTATTATAGATATCCCCTGTAAACTGGAGGTTTCAGCAAAGCTTGCAATAAACCATATTGATAAAAATACGCCTTAATTAAAATCTTCCTAAATACAAGTAATATTAATTATATTATGTTTCCCCTAAAAACTTACAAGTTTAACATTTGAAGGAAATGTTAATACCATTATCTAAAAACGTCACATTTTAACGATAAATTTTCACTAACTTATCAACGTTCGAACCATAAAAAAACGCTCCATATCGGAGCGTTTTTGTATTAGACCACCGTTAACAGCTATTTTCTGTTTTTAGCAGGCATAGCCTCTGGAGTTTTGGCAACCGGATTATCAATATATGATGATACAGGTTTACGCCATACTTTTTGTTCCGGTTTTGGTGCTGCTTTCGGGAAAGCTTTTCCGCAAATTTCTACACCCAAACTACGCATAGCTGTTTCCATCGGCAGGAACAGATCTGTTTCCGGATCTTGTGCACGATGCGATAAACCGGCAACGCGTCCTTTTTCATCAATCAGAGAGGTGCCAATTGTTGCCTTTGGATTAAAAGTTTCAACCACAATTTCGGCAATTCCATCTGGAGTATAGCGATAGCTTGAAACTTTTGCAGTATTATTTAGATAAGCTTTATCATTGTCTGTTACCGGAGTCGGAGCAACATAGCTGCCTTTTGCAACCGGAGGCAATTCAAGCGTTAACGCCAAAGGAGCATATTCAGCATGTTCGCTCAACACCAACAATGCAGTATTACGATGCGGATTCAAGCGGAAAGCTTTAGCCTTAATAGTTTTTCCTCCTGAAGTTTCAACCGTATAGCTATTATCTTCACGATTTAGCAAATCAGCTGAAGTCATAACAAATTGTTCTGAAATCAACAATCCTGCGCCTTTTTTACCTTTAGAATTTGTAATAGAGACAATAGATTTTCTTGTTTCTTCAATTGTATCAGAACTCAAATTTGCATAGTCGGCGCGTTCTACAATACACAATTTATCTGCTTCATAGATAGCGCCCGTGGCAACAGGCTCAACAGCTGCAACACCGTTTTCAACAACACCTGAATTTTCAGTTACCGGCGGATTTTTAAAATCAACAGCTACCACACCTGCTTCTTTAACACCAGAATCTTCGGTTACAGGAGGATTTTGATATTCAATTGCTACAACCCCCGACTCTTTAACGCCAGAATCTTCAGTTACAGGAGGATTTTGATATTCAATTGCTACAACACCCGACTCTTTAACACCAGAATCTTCAGTTACAGGAGGATTCTTCATTTCGACAACCGGCTCTATAGAAACAATTGCCGATTCGTTAATACCTGAATCTTCAACAACCGGAGGATTCTTCATTTCAATTACAGGGGTTGCTTTAATAACTTTAACCTCAGTTTCAACAACAGGTTTAACAACCGGAACTTCTCTTATTTCAATCCAGCCTTCTTTTGAAACATAACCACCGGAAACAGCGCCGAAATCTTCAACGACTTTGAATTGGCAAATGCCGCTGGCGCGCTGAATTTCCATAAGAGTCTGTTTTTGTCTTTGCATTTCTTCCGGACTGACTCGAACAGCCAATTGATCTTCAAACCCCGGCAAATAGCGAAGATTATCGGCAGCATCGGCAAACGCACGTTGGATTAACAACATTTCGCCGTTATACTCACCTTCTTCTACTTCACCATACCCCGTTGATTCACCTTTCCAAAGAACATTGGTTTTGCTTGCATCCATCAAACGCCATGTTACCTTCATTTCAGATGAACCGTTACGGCTGTTTTCCATTTTGGCTTCATCCCAGTTATACTCATCACATACATTCATAAAATAATCTGTGATTTCAGCTGTCAAAACATATTCCGGCAAAACACTGTTTTCATCAATACACTGTTGCGGATTTACAATCGTGTAGCAATCAGAGACCATATCTTTGAAAATTTCACCGAAGTTCATATCTTTTTCAACAATGCGGCCTTCATTCAAAATTGCATTTTTGGTATTCCGACGGCAGCCGAAAATTCTAAAACGATAATTTCCGAGTTTGCGGGAATAAGTTTTTACATCGCCGCGGACAATTCTGAAATCGACCCACTCCATACTTAACGGAGCAAAATCTTTGCAGCTGCGAACGACTTCCTGCATTTCATATTTTTTAACACATGCCGGTTTCGGAGCAGGAACGGGTTGTACGCATGTCTGACAAGGTTTCGGAGCTACACATGTACGACAAGGAGCTTTTTGGCAAGGAGCAACTTGACGGCATGGCCGTTTGCAACTTTGGCAAGGAGTTTTTGTTTGTTGAGCGCAGTTTTTGCACGGACCGCCGCCGAAAATACTGCCGTTTTTGGTGCAGTTTTTGCACGGACCACCGCCAAAAATACTGCCGTTTTTGGTGCAGTTCTTGCATGGACCGCCGCCGAAAATACTGCCGTTTTTATCTTTTCTTTTGCACGGACCGCCGCCAAAAATACTGCCGTCGCGGCAAGTTTCTTCTTCACCTTCAAAAACTTTCTGTCTTTCCGAACGAGATGACATAACAAATTCGGTTTCGGCTTTAGGAGTTTCATTTTGTGAAAATTTATATTCATAAGTTTTTTCGGTTCTGCCGCGGCGTTCTACTTCCTGTTGGCTTACAGGCACCAAACGATGTTCTTTGGGCTCATCAACACTTGTC
This sequence comes from uncultured Azospirillum sp., assembly GCA_900542055.1. Lineage (GTDB taxonomy): Bacteria > Pseudomonadota > Alphaproteobacteria > RF32 > CAG-239 > JAFUYI01. The sequence continues at coordinate 71,275 of UQMA01000001.1, forward strand.
ATGTGATAAACTTTTTCAGGAGCGCGACGGGTTCTTACAGCTTGCGGAGCCGGTTGCGGCTGAGCAGTAACAGGAACTTCCTGATAAACAGGTTCCGCAAAACGGGTATAAACCTGTGTCTGTGAAGAACAGTCATAATTTTTAACGGACGGATAGATAACATCCGATTGATAATTTTGGACAGGAACATATCTTGCAGAAGTTGCCTCTGGGCAGCCGCAATCTGATGCATTTGCCGCAGATATGCTCAAGACGGCTGTAACCGTCCAAGTAAACACCCTTGATATTTTATTCAACATTATTTGTCATCTCCTAAATCTTATAATCCGGCGCTTTCCAACGTAAAGACAAAGCCTCGGCAATGTGTATTCTATGCAATTTTATTTCATTTTGCAAGTCTGCAATTGTCCGAGCCAGCTTTAATGTGCGGTTATATCCTCTGGCTGAAAGTTTTACACGATTTGCGTAATTTAGCAACAATTCTTTTGCATCATCATTCATCGGAACCGATTTTTCTAATAAATCGCCCGACAACTGAGAATTGGTATGCAGATTATCATATCCAAAAGCGCAGAAACGAGCTTGCTGAATCTTGCGGGCGGCAATAACCCTTTTCCTTATTTCAGCACTGGATTCACCCGTTGCTGTCTTAGCCATATCCCATGGGCTGACAGCGGGAACTTCAATTTGTATATCGATTCTGTCTAACAATGGTCCCGAAATTTTGGCTTGATATTCTTGAGCGCAGCGCGGGGCACGCGCACATTCTCGTGCAGGATTGCCCAAAAATCCGCAGCGGCAAGGATTCATTGCTGCTATCAATTGAATTTTTGCCGGAAATTCCACATGAGAATTTACACGGGAAATATTGACTTTTCCGGTTTCCAAAGGCTGGCGCAAAGCCTCTAATGTCGGGCGGGCAAATTCAGGAAATTCATCAAGAAACAAAACACCGTTGTTGGCAAGCGAAATTTCTCCCGGACGGGCAGGTCTTCCCCCTCCTACCAAAGCAGGAGTCGAAGCACTGTGGTGCGGAGCTCTGAAAGGTCTGTCAAAAATCAAACTCGTTCCGTTCAATTCTCCCGCAACAGAAGCAATCATACTTGTTTCAAGCGCCTCATCTCTTTCCATCGGAGGTAAAATTGTGGGCAATCTTGCCGCTAACATAGATTTTCCTGATCCGGGAGGACCGACCATAATCAGATTATGTCCGCCGGCCGCCGCTATTTCCAAAGCGCGTTTTGCCGATTCTTGACCTTTAACGTCACTCATATCCAATTGAGCGGCACATGTTTCGGTTTGTAAAGCCACAGGTTTTTCTATTTCAACCGTACCTTGAAAAAAATTTATCAATTGCTCAATATTTTTTGCCGGAACAATATCTTTTCCGTCCGACCAAGCAGCTTCCCCGCCTTGTTCAAAAGGACAGATAAATCCCATATTTTCCTTTGCCGCCTTGACAGCCGCCGGCAAAACGCCGTTTACCCTGATTAAGGCGCCGTCCAAACCAACTTCTCCAACAACAATGTAATAAGATAATTTTTCTTGTGAAATAAGCCCCATACCAGATAATATTCCAAGCGCAAGAGGCAAATCATAATGTGTCCCTTCTTTAACAATATCCGCCGGAGCCAAATTAACTGTTATTCTTTTGGGCGGCAATTTTATCCCTAAAGAACAAAAAGCTGCGCGGATACGCTCTTTGCTTTCAGCGACAGCCTTATCCGGTAATCCGACAATTGTAAAAGAGGGTAAACCTGACGAAATTTGCGTCTGAAGCTCGACGTTAAGTGTTTCAAGCCCATTAAAAGCAACAGTTCGAACACGTGAAAGCATAGACTACCACCGAGGCGAAGTTTCATTGTCGCGCCAACGGCGGGTTGGATAAGTATCTGTGGTCAAAAAATCATATTTTGAATTGCGGTAAGGAATATCTTCTACTCTTATATAGCATTCTTTTTCCAACGCACGTGCACAAGCTTCCGCCGTAGAATATTCGCTATCGCGGCAGCAGGCCAACTCACCGGTCTTTTGGTTCACCAAAAAGATAACCGTTTGCACATTTTGCGGCTTATCGGCAATAACAATCACTTCAGCTTCTTCTTCGCAATCCGGCTGCGGTGCGGAAGCGCATCCGACAGCGAAAAACGGCAAAGCAAACAGCATAGCGGCAATCTTTAAATTCATTTTTTAACCCTTCAAAACAAAATTAGTTTTATTAATAATATTTTTTTTTACTTTTATTTGCAATAAATTATTTACCTCTTTCAAAAAAAGCTTGCCAAAATAAAGTTTTAGAGTATATTAGCAACGTCCTTGCCGGATTTTTCCGGCTATACATTTAATCTGTCCCTTGAAAACGAGGGATTTTGTTGAGAATCCATAAGGAGATTTATTTATGCAAAAATACGAAAGCGTGCTGATTGCACGTCAGGATCTCGGCGCATCACAGGTTAATAACATTGTTTCAGACTTGTCTGAAGTTATTAAAAAAGAAGGCGGCGAGGTTGTCAGAGTTGATAACTGGGGTTTAAAAACTCTTGCTTATCGCATTAAGAAAAACCGCAAAGGTCACTATGTATTGATGAACATTTCAGCTCCGGCTGCTGCCATTGCTGAATATGAACGCATTATGCGCTTTAACGAAGATATCATTCGTTATATGACCATTAAAGTTGATGAGTTCTGCGAAGGACTTGCATCTTCTGAAGACAAAGAAACAGTTGAAGAAGCGGAGTAATTGACCATGATGAACAAACAATCTTTCTTCAAAAAGAAAAAAGGCTGCCCGTTTTCAGGTGAAGACGGTATGGCTATTGACTACAAAGATGTCAAATTGCTGAGCCGCTACATTTCCGAAAAAGGAAAAATCATCCCAAGTCGTATTACCAACGTTTCGGCAAAGAAGCAGAGAGAATTGGCTCGCGCTATCAAACGCGCCCGCTACATTGCTCTTCTTCCGTTCGTCGCTGATTAAGGAGAGTAGAGATGGAAGTTATTCTTTTGGAACATGTAAACAAATTGGGTAAAATGGGCGATAAAGTAAACGTTAAAAACGGTTATGCCCGCAACTACCTGTTGCCTACAAAGAAAGCTCTTCGCGCAACCGAAGCAAATTTGGCTGTTTATGAAAAACAAAAAGCCGAATTAGAAGCTCACAACAAAGCTTTGTTTGAAAATGCTTCTAAGCAAGCTGCCGAATTGCAAGGATTCAAAGTTGTTTTGATTCGTCAAGCTGCTGAAACAGGACAGTTGTATGGTTCTGTAAGCATCCGCGATATTGCAGCTGCAATGAAAGAAGCCGGCAAAAACATCGAACGCCGTTACATTTCTTTGGAACGTCCGATTAAAGATTTGGGTATTTATAAAGTAAACATCAATCTTCATCCGGAAGTAAGTCAGGAAATTTTGGTTAACGTTGCCCGTACCGATGACGAAGCTAAAAAGCAGGAAAATAATTTCAGCAAAGAATAATTTTTTTGCTTATTCAGAAAAATCCCCGAAATTTTCGGGGATTTTTTATATTGTAAATTTTATCAAAAATAATAACGCACGCCCACTGTAAATTCCTGCATATTTTTAACCGTATCCATATCGGTCATTGTGTAGCGATACATGGCTCTGATGCCAATTGAAGGCAAAGGATTAACCTGCCCTCCCAAGCCGAAACGCAACCCATTTCCCTCTTCATTGTAAGATTTATGATTAGAAGAACCATTTATACTTACGAAGCGGGAAACATCAGCATTATAATATCCATATCCAATTGAAGATAAAACTTCTGCAATTCCCAAATTCAGCACATCGCCGACTAAATCGACGCCATACGATTCTAATTGTAATTTTGTTGTTACTTCATCTCCGGCAACAAAATAATTGCCCGCGCTGTTACTCTTATTTTCAGAACGTTGATAAAAGCCCTCAACAGAAACCATACTCAATAATTTAACACCGGCAACTGCCCCCAATGAACCCAAACTATCCGCATACAAGTTTTCCGTTTTGCTGCCGAAATTAAGTTTGCTGTAATTATAATCGGCTCCCACATACGGAGAAATAAAAAGAGCTTCCGCATTATTCGACAACAAGCAAAGCAATGCGGCGCTTGATATATATTTTTTCATACAATATCCTTTTAAACTTATTTAAACAATTATAGATTTATCACATATAAATAAAAAAAAATTAAAGTTATGAAAAAAGGCGGAAAACTCCGCCTTTTCATTCTATTTAATGTGCACCGTATGTAAAATATTGGTACGCCCCTTAACTCCAAGCGGAAAACCGCCGGTAATTATAATATGGTCGCCATGATGAGCAAAACCGCTGTCTAAAGCAATTTTTACAGCATTGTCTTCAAATTTTGCAAAACTTGAAAAATGCGACTTTTTAATAAAAGGCCTTGCTCCCCAAACCAAAGCCAGCTGGCAGGCAACTTTTTCTTCGGGAGTAACAGCAATAATTGGAATATTAGGTCTTTCACGAGCAATCAAAAATGTTGTTTTACCTGAAGATGTATAAGTTACAACACCGGCAACTTTATCTAAAACTTTTGAAATCTCACTGGCCGCATAAGTAATTGAATCAGCTTCTCCAATACAACAAGAAGATTCCTGCGCCTTTTTCATATATTGGAAAAACAAAGGATCTGCTTCAACCTGAGTAATAATATTACTCATCATTTTAACCGCTTCAACAGGATATTTGCCGGCGGCGGTTTCTGCAGAAAGCATAACGGCATCACAGCCATCATAAACGGCTGTTGCCACATCTGAAACTTCAGCTCTGGTCGGAGTCGGTTTTTCAATCATAGATTCCAGCATTTGAGTTGCAACAATGACAGGACGCGCCAAACGCCGGCAGGCATTTACTATTTTCTTTTGCAAAACCGGAACAGTCTGCAAAGGACACTCAACACCCAAATCTCCTCGTGCGACCATAATACCGTCAGAAAGGCGGATAATTTCATCCAGTTCTGTAATTGCGCTCGGTTTTTCGAGTTTAGATATAATCAAAGCTTTATCGCCGATTAATTCTCTGGCCTCACGCACATCATCAGCAGATTGCACAAAAGACAAACAAACCCAATCGACCCCTTGTTTGAGGGCAAATTTCAAATCTTCGCGGTCTTTTTCGGTGATAGCGGATATAGGCAGTTTTATATTTGGTAAATTAACACCCTTATGGCTTGAAAGTTCACCGCCAACCTTTACTTTTGTTACCGCACTGTTATTTGTTTTTGAAATTATTTCCAAAACGATATTACCGTCATTAAGCAAAAGTTCATCTCCTGCTTTTATGGCTGCAAAAATTTCTTTGTGAGGCAAAGTGACTCTGTCTTTTGTCCCCAATTCATTTTTCATATCAAGGACAAACTGCTGTCCTTCGCGCAACAGAACTTTGCCGTCCTTAAATTCGCCGACGCGCAGTTTAGGACCTTGCATATCAGCGACAACGGCAATGTGCAAACCTTTTTGTTTGGACAGTTTCCTCACAATATTCAATCTCTGTTTGTGCTCTTTGTGAGTACCATGGCTGAAATTAAAACGAAAAGCATCGGCTCCCGCATCAATCAATGCCGAAATTTTTTCTTCGCTGGCGGAAGATGGTCCGATAGTTGCTAAAATATGGGTACATGTTTTTCTTGGCATAACTTTTTCCTATGATATTTATTATTAAATATGTATTAGCACAACTTTTTATTCTTGGTAAAGCTAAATTTATTTCTTGTCAAAATATATAGGCTTTGTTAATCTCCGTTACAACAAATTTTAATATTTTAGGAGAAAAAAATGACCGAAGTTGGAGGAATTGCAACAGATCGCTTGCGTTCGCTGATTGAACGCATTGAGCGCCTTGAAGAAGAAAAGAAAGCTCTTGGCGGCGATATCCGCGATATTTATGCCGAAGCGAAATCAGCCGGTTTCGACGTTAAAATTATGCGCACAATCATCAAGCTGCGCAAGATGAACGCCAGTGACCGCGAAGAGCAGGAATATTTACTTGATACCTATCGCAAAGCGTTGGATTTATAATTGTAAAACAACGCCGATTAATCCGCCGAGAACAATATATAAAATGGGGTGCAGTTTCACAAAATGAATTGCGCCCCAAAATATTGCACAAATCACCGCCGTTTTTATATCAACAAGAACCAATTTTCCCAATTCAATACCGGCAAAGAGAATCAAGGCTATAACCGCCGGATGCACAGCATGCATCAAATTTGTAAAAACATTGGATTCTCTGTATTTGTCAAGCAGCTTCGCAATTGCCACAATAATAACCATTGACGGAAAAACCAACCCGACTGTCGCTGTCAAGCTTCCTAAGATTCCGGCTGCCTTAAATCCGGCAAAAGTTGCCATATTAACTCCTATCGGCCCTGGAGAAGATTCAGACACCGCTATCATATCGACCAATTCACGGGAAGAAAACCATGGATATTTTTCAGCCAATTCAAAAAGAAATGGAACCGTTACCATTCCTCCGCCCAAAGCAAACAGCCCTATTTTACAAAATTCAAAAAACAGCGATGCATAAATCATTTTTTAGTTTTCCTTTGCATAAAAAGTCCAAAAGCTGCAGCGCCGGCAACAACCCAAACCGGAGATAGAGAAAGAAAAATCATCACGGCTACAGCCAAAATAAAAATCAACCATTGATATTTATCTTTTATATTTTTCTTCCACATTCCAAAAACAACATCCAGCATTAAAGCTATTACCACAACTCTAATTCCCGTAAATGCATGAACAACATACGGATTATCAAAAAATATATTTAAAATGTTGGCCAATGTCATAATGATAATCAACGACGGCGCTATAATTCCGGCCGTTGCAACAAGGGCACCCGCTATTCCTTTAAGTTTGTATCCGGTAAAAGTGGAAACATTTACTGCTATAATGCCGGGGGTGCATTGACCAATAGAGTAATAATCCATTATTTCATCTTCGGTAAGCCATTTTTTTCTTTCAATAAGTTCCGCCTGCAATAAAGGTATCATGGCGTACCCGCCACCGAAAGTGAACAAACCGACCTTAAAAAAAGACCAAAACAATTCTAAAAGCATTTTACATACCGCCTATTCAAAAAAAATTAAACGCGATTATATCCTGAGATACTTTCTTATTTGTTAAAACGAGGTAAATATGTTGATTGGCGTTATAAAAGAAAAAACACAAAACGAGCAAAGGATTGCCATAAGTCCTCCGGTGGCAGGACAATTGACCAAAGAAGGAATACATGTATTAATAGAAAATAACGCTGGAATTTCTGCCGGTTACAAAAATACCGATTTTACTGCTCAAGGCGCTGAAATTATTGATTCTCCAGTTGCTATATGTCAATCTTGCAATATGCTTTTAAAAGTTTGGGCTCCTCTTCACGAAGAATGGCAAAACTTATCGCATATGCCTGTTGTTATAGCTGATTTCAGCCGTGCTGTTCTTCCAAATTTTCCGTTCCGTGCTTTCGCATTAGAAAAAATCCCCCGCATATCACGGGCGCAAAATATGGATATTTTATCATCACAAAGCAATCTTATTGGTTACAAAGCCGTAATCAAAGCCTTAAACAAAATAAAAAAATGCGCCCCGATGATGATTACGGCTGCAGGCACTTTACCGCCTTTAAGAATTTTTATTTGGGGATTAGGCGTTGCCGGACTGCAGGCAGCAGCAACAGCCAAACGTCTCGGCGCCAAAGTTTATGCTTCAGACATAAGACCCGAAACTGCAAGCCATGCCGCTTCCGTAGGCGCTCTTTTCATAAAAACCAAAGACATTTATAAAAATTTGCCAAATTTTGATTTAATTATTACGGCCGCCGGAAGTTTTGGAAAATCTCCCGTTTTAATAAAACAAACATTATTTTCCGAAATCCCATCACAAAATTTGATTTTTGATATTTCCGGCAATGTCGAAAGCGGAATTTCGGCACCAAATTTAATTCGCAATTATAATTTAATTTCAGAACTCGCAACATCGGCAAGTCAACTATACGCCAATAACATATATAATTTTTTTCACCTCATTTACGATTTTGATCAGCAAGAACTGAATTTAAATTTTAACAATCCTATAATTAACGCCACTTATTTAGGAGAAAGAAAAAATGTTTGATTTTAGCGTACTGTTTATCATTTTCATTTTAACGGCTTTTATCGGATATTTTGCCGTTTTGGGAGTAACCCCCGCCCTTTATTCTCCTTTAATGAGTGTTTCAAATGCCATTTCAGGCATTGTTATAATCGGAGCCATAGCTTTAGGTGACAATTGGTGGGGAGCAATAGCCGTCTTTCTTGCTGCCGTAAACATATTCGGCGGTTTTACCGTATCTGAAAGAATGTTATCGATGTTTAAGAAAAAAGAGAGGCAAAAATGACCGAAATTTCCATATATTTAATCTGCATTATCGCTTTCATATCGGCAATCCGGTTGTTATCCGCACCGCAAACTGCCGTTAAAGGAGAATATTGGGCGACAATCGGAATGATTGTTGCAATATTTTACGCTTTTCTCAATTTTTCACATGTGCCATACAAACTTATCATTGCTTTATTTTTCGGAGCTCTTATAGGGTTTGTCAGCGGACGCAAAATTAAAATTTCAGCGCTTCCGCAAATGGTTGCCGTTTTTAACGGATTAGGAGGCGGAGCAACCGTCGCTGTTGCCATTGGGGAATTTTTAACTCTAAATTCTTTTTCATTCATTCTGCCGATAAGCATTTTAACCGGCGCCGTTACTTTCACAGGATCTTTGATTGCTTTTGGAAAATTGCAGGGCTTTATATTATCTGAAACAAATTTTAAAACAGTTTTTAATCTTCTAAATCCAATATTGGCTTTGATTACATTTTCGTTATTTGCATATTTTATTATCAATCCAGAAAAAGAATATTTTTATATATTAATCTTTTTCGCTTTGCTTTTGGGAATAGCTTTAATCTTACCAATTAACGGGGCAGATATGCCGGTCGTAATATCAGCTCTTAATTCACTTTCCGGATGGGCATCAGTGACAATCGGTTTTGTACAAAATAATATTTTAATGATTTCCGTAGGAACAATTGTCGGTGCAAGCGGAACTATTTTAACCTGTTTTATGGCAAAAGCCATGAATACTGCTCTGAGCAATTTCTTTTATGTTCGAAAAACAAACATTCAAAAAGAAAGAGAAGGCAGCCTAACAGCCAGATCAGGAAGCCCCAAAGATGCCGCATTTATTATGGAAAACTCTCAAAAAATAATTATTGTCCCCGGATTCGGAATGGCTGCCGCTTCTGCTCAACATGCGCTTAAATCTATGGCCGATTTACTAAAAAACAAATATCAAGTTGAAGTTAAATTTGCCATTCATCCGGTTGCCGGACGAATGCCGGGGCATATGAATGTTTTACTGGCAGAAGCTAATGTTGATTATAATGATATTTACGAACTTGAAGATATTAATCGTGATTTTGCTACGGCTGACGTGGCTTATATTATCGGAGCAAACGATATAACCAATCCGGAAGCGCAAAACAATCCGGATTCGCCTTTATACGGAATGCCTGTTTTCGATGTTGGACAAGCCAAAACCGTCTTTTTTGTAAAACGCACTTTAGGAAGCGGTTATTCAGGCACAGACAACCCCTTGTTTTTTGCTCCCAATACAATAATGCTCTATGGAGACGCTAAAAAAATCACCGAAGAAATTGATAAAATTTTAGAGCAATGAAACAAGCCAGGCTGCAAACAATATGCTATACAGCAAAATTCCTTTCAAATACATGCCGGCCACTCTGAAATCAGCGCCGGAAGGCATCGCATTTTCGATAATTATCGTTTGCAGCAACACATACAAAATATAGTTAACGGCTGTTAAAGGCATTATCGGCAGATAATAACGATTAATCATAAAACCTATAACCAACAAAAAAAGAGGAGCCATGGCAGAAGGAACAGCGTTATAAAAAGTTACATTGCGAAAACCTACACTTCCCATAACATAGCTGCCGTCAGAAGCTTTACGCGGAAAAATAGTAAAATTGCATGGTCTGGCATTGAGCAGCAAACCTACGGTAAAATGCATTAATTCATGCAAAATCGTCCCCGGAATATTAACCAAAGCACTAGCCCACATACTGCTGTAAGTATTATATTTCAGGCGCATTAAAACAATAACCAATAAAATGAGCAAAAAACGGTTATTGGTCAACAGCGTCAAAAAATCAGGGCTATTAAGCCAATAATCTATTTTTCGTATTAATATCTGTAAAAAATCCATACTCATTGCTCCTTATCCAAAAGCGTTACGCCTGCCAAAAATGTATCGGCAAAAATCCGGCAAACATTTTCACGGTTAACGTTTTTTAGTCCTTCAAACATATCGGCAG
>UQMA01000002.1 GCA_900542055.1 uncultured Azospirillum sp.
CCAGCCGACACGATGTCGGCGGTTCTAATGGTTTAAAAAAATTTTAGCCCTGAAAAAATCAGGGCTTCAAATGGTGCTCGGGGACGGGATCGAACCGCCGACACGAGGATTTTCAGTCCTCTGCTCTACCGACTGAGCTACCCGAGCAACGATAACGAGAGTGTTTATAATAGATATTTTTTTGATTGTCCAGCATAATTTTACATATTTTTGCATTTTTTAAAAAAATATGATTTTTTATATTGAAAAACAATTCATTATTTTGTACATTGACACGAACAAAAATTATTTATTATGAAAAAGATATTATTGATTTATACCATTGTCATACTGATGTTTGGCATTTGTATGGTTGGCTTTGCTCAAGATAGGTTCCAAGACAAACATCCGGACGATCCTCGCAGCTATGCTTTTTTGCAGGCTAAAAAGATTTCGTCCAAACACTGGAAACTTATTAAAGTTAACAAACCAACCAACTATCGAACTGTTGTTGTAGATAGTTGCTTGTATCAATTTTGTGATGTAAGAGTCATCATAGATTATGGTGGAGCTTCCGTTCCTTTTGATACAACATTTGTTTACAAAAAACCGTTTAACTAACAAAAAACAGTGCTGCCTTATAAAGACAACACTGTTTTTTATTTACACACTCACTCTCTGTTTTTAGCTCTGTATTGCGCTACCGCCATTGATAAAGCATACATCTTATTGTACAAATGTTTTCCGTTTTCTTCCGCTTTTGCAAATAAATCAGCACTCACCTGATCATCAACCGCCAGTTCTCTAACCGCTGGAATTCCTTTTTCAGGAGTTAAAGAATTTTTGACTCCGTTTAACAACACTTTGCGTTCAAACAAAAGCAAAGCCTGTCCTTGTTTATCCATACTTTCTTTATGTTTGAAACCCCAAAAATTATGTTCATCCTCCCCTCTTCCCATAGTGCCGGCTAAAAACAGATTTCCCCTTTTATCTGGAAAATAGCTGAAAGGAATTTTTTCTTCTTTGCGAATAGCCTGAAGAGCCATTTCAAAATTATTATAATGTTGAGTTTCGGTATCCATAGCAGAAGCGAACGATACAAAAGTTGATTTTGAATCTCCCAAAGGGCAATATGGCGATTGTGATACAACCAGCAATTGACGTTGTATATTTTCGCTTTCCTGCTTATTATATCCCAATTCTTTCATTTTATTCTGCATCATTTCTTCCAGCATCAAAGCCGTATAAGCTCCATGGCAATGAGCAACTATATTCAATTTTCGTATATTGCGCGCCGCTTCAGCAGCTTCTATCTTTTTTCCGTTTTCGGAAATGCGGGGCAAAAACATCTTATCAAAAATATCTTTAATATACTTCGGCTGCAGAGTTTCAGGAGAAAGCTCCTTTTTTATCTGAACCCGCCGATGATGATTTTCCATCATTTTCGTGCGGGAAAAATTGGCGTTCATATAATCGCCGAAATCATAAACCACGCCATAAACATCAATATTTTTTTCAAGTCCGTTATCTTTCAACAGTCTGTACACTTCGCCCAAATAGCCGTTTATGGCTTTTTCAGTACGAACGCCGTCTCCGCCAAAAACCAACACACATGGACGTCCTACTCCAACACCTTCAGCTTTTGACAAACCATATGGATTGGTTTCGGTTATACCGCCGCGACGATAAAATGAAACTTTGCTGCAAAGTTTTTCATAATCCCCAAGAACTCTATAAGCCGCCTTATTTGTATAGGCATTATTTTTTGGGTGTTTCAGCCCTTCTTTTACAAAGCCTTCAATTCTGTCTTTGTGTTTTGGAAAATCGGTAAGCATTTGTCCGGCAGCATTATATACAGCCGTTAAACTTTCTGATGTTTGCTCTTTGTCTCCGATGTGTTTTTCCATCAAATCAAAAATCCGGTTAACAATCGCTTTATCCTGAAAAGAGTCAATATAAGCCGTGTTTTCATCGGCTTCAGCGTTTCTGGCAGCGATTGCCGACAGATTTTTATAAAAAAAGCTATATTGTTCTGCCGTCAAATGTTGCGGGCTGTCCAGCAAACTTAAAATCTGTTGTCCCATTTCAGGATGCTGAGAATAAATTTTATAAAGAGAACCGTATAAATTTTTAGACAATTTCGGATTTTGCATAACTTCGTTCAGCATTTCGGAAGCGCGGCTGTTTTTTTCTGAATTGATTGTTGCGACAAGCGCCGTTGTATAAGCATACGCATTATTATTATCGGATTTTTCAGAAGCTTTTGATATTTGTTCAAAAGTCGTTTCTGACAGTTCTGGTTTTTCTTTTAACAATCCCGAAACGCATTGCAAAGCAAAGCGCATATTTTTATCAAAAAGCCTTTTAAACTGCTGCTCAGCTTCATCAGAAGTAACATTTGCTACAGCTTTATCAAACAATTTCATAGCTGTCGGCGCCAAATCAGAACAAAAAATTTTTTTAGAAGAAGAATTTACAATCGTTGACAAAACATATCCTGAAAACTCTGGATATTCTTCAACTATTTTCTGCATTTGATTATATCCGTTATAACATTCGACAAAATCCATATCATCGTTTTCATCAAAATTAAGCAAACAATCCAAAGCTTCACTTTTAAGCATATGCCTTCTCCTTATAAATATTATGTAGAATAGCATTGTTTTTGTTTTTTGTCTATTTTTAATAACAAATAATCATTTTTTCTTTTTTGTATCCAAATGCGCATTTTTTATGGATTTTTTGCATTTTTCTGTTAAAAAAACGCAATTTTTGCATATTTTTGTTGTTTTCTCAATTTCAATGGAGTACAAACTGAACGTCTAGTATTAATTTATAGAGAGAAATTAAATGTCAAACCCTATTGATACCAAAATTGTCAGCAAATTGGCCGAGATTCTTGATAAAAACGGTCTTGCAGAGTTGGAATATGAAACCGAAAACTGCCGCATTTCATTGATTAAATCACGCAGTGTTCAAACAGTTGCCGCTCCGGTTGTTGCTGCTCCCGCAGCTCAGGCTCCCGTTTCAGCTCCGGCTGTTGCTCCTGCCGCCGCTCCGGTTGCTGATGTTGATTTTGCGTCATTGCCGGGATGCGTTAAATCCCCGATGGTAGGCGTGGTTTACCTTTCAAGCGATCCAAATTCAGCCAACTATGTAAAAATCGGCGATACCGTCAGCGAAGGCGACACCGTTTGTTTGATTGAAGCTATGAAAACTTTCAATCCGGTTAAGGCGGCAAAAGCCGGTAAAGTAACCCGTATTTTGGTTGAAAGCGGCGATCCTGTCGAATATGGCGAACCGCTTGTTGTTATTGAGTAATAATCGCTAGGAACACAATATGTTTGAAAAAGTTTTAATAGCTAACCGAGGCGAAGTTGCTCTGCGTATCCATCGCGCTTGCCGCGAAATGGGTATCAAAACCGTTGCCGTACACTCAGAAGCTGATGCAAATGCTATGCATGTCCGTCTGGCTGATGAGGCTGTTTGTATCGGTCCGGCAAGATCGTCCGAATCTTACTTGAACAAATCGGCCATTATTTCAGCTGCTCTGATTACGGGCGCTGACGCAATTCACCCCGGATTTGGCTTCTTGTCCGAAAATGCCGATTTTGCCGAAATGGTAGAATCGCATGGAATTACTTTTATCGGACCGACTGCCGCACAAATGCGTAAAATGGGCGACAAAATTTCCGCGCGCAAAGCCGCTATCGAAGCAGGAATTCCTGTTACCCCCGGTTCGCCTTCTCTCGACACAGTTGAAGATGCGAAAAAATGGGCGCATGAAATAGGCTATCCCGTTATTATCAAAGCCAAAGACGGCGGCGGCGGAAAAGGTATGAAAGTCGCTTACAGCGATGATGACATTACCGAAGCTTATACAATGGCACGCGCCGAAGCTAAAGCAGCTTTTCCGAGCGACATTGTTTATATGGAAAAATACCTGCAAAAGCCTCGTCATATCGAAATGCAGATTTTAGCCGACAAATACGGTAATGTTGTTCATTTGGGCGAGCGCGATTGCTCTATTCAGCGCAACAACCAAAAAGTGATTGAAGAGAGCCCTTCTCCCGCATTGAATCAGGAACAGCGCGAAGAAATCGGTGAAATAGTCCGTAAAGCTATTGCTAAAATCGGATATTTCAACGCCGGAACACTGGAATTTTTGTTTGAAGACGGGCGTTTTTATTTCTTGGAAATGAATACACGTTTGCAGGTTGAACATCCGGTTACCGAAGCTGTCAGCGGCATTGATATCGTACGCGAACAAATCCGTATAGCCAGCGGCGCCGCATTGGGTTATGAACAAAAAGACATTCATTTTAACGGTCATGCTATTGAATGCCGCATAAACGCCGAAAATCCTGAAACATTTGCTCCCTGCCCCGGAAAAATTACCGAATGGCATGCCCCCGGCGGTCTTGGCGTGCGTGTTGATTCCGAAATTTATTCCGGCTACTCAATTCCGCCGTTTTATGACAGCATGATTGCAAAACTGATTGTTCACGGACAAACCCGCAACGCCGCATTAATGCGTATGCGCCGTGCATTAGAAGAATTTGTTATCGAAGGCGTTTCAACCACAATTCCATTACAGCAGGAAATTATTTCACAAGCCGATTTTATCGACGGAATGTATAATATTCACTGGTTGGAACATTATATGAAAAACCGCAACAATAACAAATAGTCTGCTTTAAGAACAAAGCTCCTTTGAAAGGAGCTTTGTTTTTTAATAAACTTATTTAAGTCTGTCTTCTAAAATATCACAGGTTTCTTCCAATAATGAAACAGAAGTTGTGGTAACAAAAATTGTATTATCACCGGCAATAACTCCTAAAACAGACGGCAGCTCCATTTTATCAATCATATCACCTACTAAATTGGCTGCCCCATCGTTGGTTTTAAGCACAATTAATGCTTCATTATGCACAACGGATTTGACAAAATGCCCTATTTTATTACTTGTTGCCATCGGAACTTTATAAAAAACTTTCCCGTCCGCAAATGATTTATAAACTCCGAGAGCTTTAAATTGTCTTGAAATTGTAGACTGTTTTACTTGCAAACCTTGTTTTTGCAGCTCTTTGACCAATTCTTCCTGAGTCGAAATTTTTTGACTGCTCAAAATAGACAACAATGCATTTTTAATATCCATATCTCTCTCCTTTGCATAAAATTTAGCATATTTGCATAAATATGCAACAACATATTTACATTTTTTTACAGATATGCTATTTAGACAAAAGTTTTTATCAACCGCTATGAGAGAAGTAAAAAATGTATAGCTTTCTGAATAAAGCAACTCAAAATATTTTTGAAGAAACAGTAAAAAATTTAACACAAAAAGAAATTTTGTTTGTTATGCCTGCATTTTATCCTCAACGCGGCGGAATTTTGCAAGATGCAGTTAAATGCGGAGGAAACGCCATTATCGCCGGCGGTGCTCCCCAGCAACAGCTTTTTGAAGGCATCAGCCAATACAGTCCGGGGTATGATACAACCGGAATCAGCGAAACCCCAAAAGAAATCTATCAAATTGTTAAGGCTATTCCAAACGAGGTTTTACGCGGAAAAGACATTGCGTTATTTGTCGAAGCGCCGGTTGCTCATCACTGGTCAAACAATATGCGCATAAAAAAAGCAAATATCGTTTTATCTAACGAGCAAAATCTGAGATCTTTTTTCGAAGAAAAAACAAATTTAGCCAAAGTTTTGCAAGAAGCCGGACTTAAAGATTGTTTAATTCCTTCGGAAGTTGTAATCAGTGAAAATCTGTCATCGCAAGATATGTTTGAACTTTATGAGCGTTATAAAGGCCAAAGCGGCAAAGTCGTGCTTCAGTCTTGCGGTGCCGAAAATGTAGAAAGCGGCGGCGGCAAAGGCACCAGTATTGTTAAAGATTATGATGATTTTTGCCAAACCATTGTTCAGCATACAGGTCATGTTAAGGTTGCGAAATTTATCGATGGTTATTGCTCAAACGTTTCTATGTTTGTCGGCAACACAAAGGCAAACGGTCAATCCGGCGTTGAAAAATGCGAATTGTCTTCTGAAGATGATCCTTTTTCAGAAAAGACATTGGATATTTTATTGGCAAAAGGGCAAGAAAAAGGCATTACTGATAAAAATATTCTTGTACTGGCAACACGCGGAACCCTGAAAGCCGTCGGCGATAAGAATCTGACAGGAAGTTCATCAAACGGTGTAGGAAATGCTTTGGGGCATAATTTCCCTCAAGAAATCAATGATAAAATTTACGAGATAGCACAAAAATTAGGGCATTTGATGGGAAAATGCGGAAAAGTAGGTCTTTGCGGCGCAGATTTGATGATTGACGCCGATAATCATGTATGGATTAATGAAGTAAACGACCGTCAGCAAGGTCCGACTGAACAACTCAGCTTAGATGCTGAAAATGCAGATTTAGTCGGTGTGCACCGTCTGGCTTTTATTGCCAATTATGCCGATTGCTCTCAGCCAAAAGTGCAACAATTGTTTTATCGGTTGCAGCAGGTTTCGCGGCAGATGTATGAGAAGTCATTGCAAAGCGATGGAAGTTTTTATATAAAAATGATGGGAAAACAATCTGGAAAAGCTGTTTCGCAAATTGATTTAACTTCGGGAATTTATGCTGTTAAAAAAGATAATAAAGGTCAATGGCACTGGGATTTTTCGAAAAAATATGCTTCGGCTCCCAGTGTGGATTTGAACAAAGATACCATTTATTTAAAACTATCGGGAATTAGTTTGCACAAAGGACAAGATGTGCCGAGCGGCGCACAAATTTTAAGAATTGTCGGAAAAACGCAAAACGGTTCTTCTCCATTTCAAATCAAAAGCGGTAAAGTCAGCCTCAATCAAGATTGGCTTCCCATAACCGACGGATTGTATGGTTCTATCTTCGGAGAGCAATATAATCGGCAATTTAGTATGGATAAAAATCCTGCTCAGATACAAAACAATATTATGATGAGGAAACTGAAAAATGGCAGAATATAAAAAAATAGAACATAATCTGCTCACTATCGGCGGAGGAATTGAGTTAAAGCTCAACGAATTTATCTACAAAGCCGAAAAACAAGGTAAAAAAATCTATATTCAATCGGGATTGCACGGCGGCGAAACATCACAATGGGTTTTGTATAAGCTACATAAATTTCTTATGCAGAATTTACGCGCCGGCGAAATTCACATTGTGCCTTATGCCAACCCCTTGGGATGGTTGCAGCGCACTTATTATTCGACTTTCGGAAAATTCAGCTTACTGGACGGACAGGATTATAACCGTTGTTTTACAGATACAAACAAGCAAGACACCAATTCCATTTTGTGTAAAAAAATATGCGAATTGGCATCAAATTCTGATTTTGCTCTTGATTTACACACTTCAAAGAACAGCAATCCATTTGCCATCTATACCAACAACAGTTATATTTCCTATATAAAAGCTCTCGGATTCAAATATAACCAATATTCTGATGACGCCTCCATTCCGGCGTTATATGGAACTTTTAACGCCTGCCTCGACCGACACCATGTGCCTAATGTTACAATAGAATGCGGCGGACATGACGAATATTGCGAATACAAAATCAATGAAGTCTATAATGCCATTATCAATTTGTTGGGCAAACTTGAAGTTTTGACAACAAAACAGGCAAATGAAAACGATGTATTTCGTTTTGAAAAAAGAAATAAAATATATGCAGCTTCCGCAGGTTTGATCAAATTTGAAAAAGAAATAGGCGATACTGTTGAGCAAGGAGATGTTATTGCCAGATTGTACCCTTCTGACGACATATCCTGCACGGAAATTATTTTAGCAAAAGAAAACGGAATTATTCACGTTATAAATCCAAGCCATATTGTTTGGCAAGGTGACATAATAGCCGAAATTATTCCTCAGCAAGATTTAGTTTTGTTATAAAAAAAGAGCCGTCTTTATAAAAGGCGGTTCTTTTTTAAGAATAAATTCGGCTTGTTACATATAACCGGAATTGCAATCGCGTACCTTATGCAAGCCCAAGGCTATCAGAGCTATAAAACCGGAAATACCAGCTCCGAAGAAGCAATATCCGGCAATATCAAGTCTGCCGTTAAAACCTGCAATCCAAAAAGCAACGATCCCTAAAGCGGCCATTGTAACGAAGAAGCTCCAAACTTTTTCTAATTTTTTCATAAAAAACACGGGTTTGTTTATAGAGGGGGTATTCCTGATATACGTCCCGTTCCCTCAGTTGTTATTAAAAAAATATAAAACAAGTATAAGAAATACGGTACGAATAAACTTTTAACAACAGAAACCCGTTCTCAAAACAAATCCACACAGTAATAATCTTAATACTTAAAAAACAATATAATTATAATATGTTCCTTATAAAGGTGCAACATTTTTTATAGAAAGAAACCAATGAAAATAACAGAAATTTATTCAGCCGAAAACAAGCCTTTTCGGCATAACTGCGTATATATAGGGCGTTTCAATCCTAAAATTTTTGCCAGATTATCCGGCGTTATATCACAATACAGCGTTTGAAAATTTTCTTTGCCGTTTTTGACTGTTTTTATTGTTCCGCTGGGAAGTTCAGTTCGACCTATGCAAGACGAAAGATAAACAAAGCACTCATCATTGTCGTGCAAATTATCCTTTGCCAATTTTCGTGCATATATGTTTAGTGTTAAATCAGCTTTTGAGCAATCTTTTGTCCATGGGCTTCCGCCTCCAATCGGACAAGCCGTTGAATAAAAATCACAAGCCAATTTACGTCCTGTTACACCGCAATCGGCTATTGAAGCATGATAAGTGTAGCGTCCGGTTCCGTTAATAATAAGATTTTTAGGTTTTTCTCCTAGACTTTCAATTACAAAACAAGTTAAGTCTTCATCTTTGAGCATTGGTATTGCGACCACAACAGTTTCTATTTTTTCATCATTCAACGTCACTTGTGTTTTTATATCCAACCCCAAATTGGGCGATATTAATGCCTTTTGGTATAAAGCTTTGTTCAATTTACGCGCTAAAAAAAGTTCCCGATTGATGTTTTTATTGCCTTGACAAGCATATCCAACGAAAACACCCTGATCACCCCAGCCATTTTGTTCTACACCTCTGCTGATGTCAACAGACTGACAGCCGATTAAATTGATAATTTCGATTTTAGACGGTTCAATAGCGTAAGATTGCCAAATTTTGGCGTAGTCTTCTGTATATCCTATCTCGGCAAGTGCTTGTATAACATACTGTTTTAATTTTGATAGCGAAACATTTCCTTTAATTTCGCCGCCCAAAACGACCGTATTATTTTTAATCATCACTTCAACGGCATATTTGACCGAAGAATCTTGTTCGATCATACGATCTAAAATATAACTGGAAATATAATCAGAAATTTTGTCTGGGTGACCAAGCGACACCGCTTCTGCAGTTTTTTGCATAATCAATTCTCCTTGTTTAGTCCTCTGTTGCGGGACAAGTTAGGTTAAATCCACATAAATTGCTTTTTGCAATTTCAGATACAAGTCTGCATAGCTTTTCATCAAAAGTCAATGTTTTTTTGAACTTTTAATTATATCTGCACGTTTTGGAAAAATTTTATACAAAAAAAGGAAGTGAACTGCATCACTTCCTTTATTGGTGGATTCTGCCTGACTCGAACAGGCGACCAGACCGTTATGAGCGGCCCGCTCTAACCAACTGAGCTAAGAATCCATTGCTATCGGAAATAGAAAATATGCTAAAACTTTGTCTTAGTCAAGAGCTTTTTCTTATAACAGCAATTAATAGCAATAACTTATTTTGTATATATCGGAAATGCTTTGCATAAAGCAATAACTTCGGCTTTCACTCTTTGAACTTCCGCGGTGCAATCTCCTTTTGCCAAAGCATCGACAATATCACCAATCCAATGTCCGATTTTCTCAAATTCTGCCGCGCCAAAACCTCTGGTTGTTCCGGCCGGAGTTCCCAGTCTTATGCCCGATGTAATTTTAGGAGGCTGCGGATCAAAAGGAACTGCATTTTTATTGCAGGTAATATTTGCCAGCTCCAAAGTTTGGGCAACAACATTTCCGGTCAAATTTTTTGAACGCAAATCAACCAGCAGCAAATGCGTATCTGTTCCGCCGGAAACCAAATTCAAACCACGTTTTTGCAAAACTTCGCCCAATATTTTGGCATTATTTATCACATTTTCGGCATAGCGTTTAAACTCAGGGCTCAATGCTTCGTGAAAACATACAGCTTTGCCGGCAATCACATGCTCTAAAGGACCGCCTTGTATCCCAGGAAAAATTGCTGAGTTAATCTTTTTGGCAATTTCCTCGTTGTTGCTCAAAACCATTCCGCCGCGCGGTCCCCGAAGAGTTTTATGCGTTGTTGTCGTCACCACATCGGCATATTCAAGCGGGGTCGGCAATAATCCGGCGGCGACAAGACCTGCAAAATGAGCCATGTCGACCATCAAATAAGCCCCTGCTTTATCGGCAATTCGACGAAATTTTGCAAAATCTATTTTTCGGGGATAAGCCGATCCACCGGCAATAATCAACTTCGGACGATATTCTTCAGCCAAACGCTCGACTTGCTCATAATCAATCAAGCCGTCTTTTTCTCTGACACCATAGGTTACAGAATTAAGCCATTTTCCCGAAAAAGAAACTTTTGCACCATGCGTCAGATGTCCTCCGGCTTCAAGAGACATACCCAAAATTGTATCATTTGGCTGCAGCAAAGCGACATACACCGACATATTGGCTTGCGATCCTGAATGAGGCTGAACATTGGCAAAACGGCAGCCAAACAATTTTTTTGCGCGTTCAATTGCCAAATTTTCCACCTCATCAACAAATTCGCAACCGCCGTAATAACGCTTGGAAGGGTAACCTTCAGCATATTTGTTGGTCAAAATAGATCCCTGAGCCTCAAGCACCGCGCGTGAAACGATATTTTCAGACGCAATCAACTCAATTTGGTTTTGCTGCCGCGCCAATTCCTTACGAATCGCCGCAAAAATTTCCGAATCTTCACTTTTTAAGTTTTGTTCAAAATCCATTAGTCAATCCCCTCTTCTATTTTTGCGATTCGTGCATTATGGCGGCCTCCCTCGAATTGAGTACGCATAAAAATATCAATTCGACGGACAACATCATCAAAAGCCATTGTCCGACCGCCAAAGACTATCACATTGGCATTATTGTGTTTTTTTGCCATTTCCGCCACAAAATCATCATAAAGCAATGCGGCTCTGATACCTTTTGCGCGGTTGGCCGCAATAGATATTCCGATTCCTGTTCCGCAAATCAAAATTCCCAATTCTGCTTTTTTGTTTAGCAGAAACGATGTCATTTTGTGCGCTATGTCCGGATAATCGCAGGAGACTTCCGAATAAGTCCCTAAATCTTCCAAATTTTGCCCTTTTTGAGCAAAATAAGATATAAGCTTTTGTTTTAACTCAAATCCACCATGATCTGATGCAATTGCAATTTTCATTTTTAACGCCTTTCTGTAATCATTTTTCAAAATAATAAAGCAAAAGCGACCAAAAAAAACATATTTTTGGATTTTATGCAAAAAAAGTTATTGACGAAGAGAAAAAAATTTGTATATATATAACTCGTTGAAGCGCTCCACGGAATGGCCGGTTGGCAGAGTGGTTATGCAGAGGACTGCAAATCCTTCTATATCGGTTCGATTCCGGTACCGGCCTCCAATATTGTTCCGGCTTAGCTCAGCGGTAGAGCAATCGGCTGTTAACCGATCGGTCGTTGGTTCGAATCCGACAGCCGGAGCCAAAAGAAAAAACACCTTGTTTTGCAAGGTGTTTTTTTGTGTCTTAATTTTTGTGTTTAAATTTTTATATCTGAAAACAATTGCAAATCAAAAACAATAAACTAAAAAATTGCAGTTTCAATTTATAAACCTGTTTTTACAGGCAACTTTACGGAAAACTGACACATATACAAAACCACAATAAGAGCTAGGCTGTTTTTTGATATAAATATTGCTGAAACTCGCAAAACATATTTCTTATTCCGTTTCCAAGCTCTTGCACCGCATCAATAGCAGAACCATATTTTAATGTTACCAATTCCCCTATTCTTTCATCATCCAATTCAAAAACACCTTCTTTAACATATTGCTGCAAAACAAAATCTATAAAAGCGCATTGTCTTGAAGCGTAATTGTCCATAACATACACTTTGCATTGATTGGCCCGTTCAAGCCTTGTTTTCATATTTTGACAATATTCGGCAAGATAATTCAAAACATCAAAAACATCTTTATCTTCAGCATTCAAAACATTTTGAACATATTTAAACACATCTCGATTATATCCTTGCTCTGCAAAACGTTTTAGCAAAATTTTGCGGGTAAGCGGATCCAGCCAAATGCGGCGCAGTTCTTCTTCCGATTTAAAAAAGTTAGGCATTTTTCCGACAAGTTTTTCTATAAACTCTTTAGCGCTGATTGGTTTTCCAAATTCTTTATCATAAAAAGTCGTTCCGTCATCATAAATTTCGACTTCTCTTCCTTTTCCGAGTTTAACTGTTGTTATTTTCGGAGATTCGGACAAATCATTTTCGTTTTTTTCTTTGCTGGTTGTCTTTTTATTTGGCTTTGCTCTGTATGTTCCAACATATTCAGTCGGTCCATCCCATTCTTTGTCTTCAAAATTGTTTGAGGCGTTTACAAAATCATAAACCGTAAAATAGTCTTTATCCTCACAAACTCTTGTTCCGCGGCCTATTATCTGCTTAAATTCAATCATTGAATTGACCGGTCTTAACAATACAATATTTTTAATCTGAACGGCATCCACACCGGTTGAAAGTTTTTGAGAAGTAGTCAATATGGTAGGAATTGTTTTAGACGTATCTTGAAACTGCCTTAAAAGCATTTCTCCGCGCTCACCGTCATCAGCCGTCACTCTCACACAATAGTTAGGATTGGAGCTTACTGTTTTGCATTGATTAATCATATCTCGGATAAGTCCGGCATGAGTTTGCGTGGCACAAAAAACAAGAGTTTTGTCGTTTTGATTTATTTCACTCATAAACTTTTTAACCCGTTCAAACTCTTTATCTTCAATAAACAGTTCGTTATTTTTATAAATTTTTTCGGCATCTATTTCTCCATCTATATCATCTGATGAATCATATTTATATTCATCAAAATTTGTATGCATTTTTCTCACTCTGAAAGGTGTTAAAAAACCATCATTAATTCCTTGTTTGAGC
This sequence comes from uncultured Azospirillum sp., assembly GCA_900542055.1. Classification (GTDB taxonomy): domain Bacteria; phylum Pseudomonadota; class Alphaproteobacteria; order RF32; family CAG-239; genus JAFUYI01. Next base: position 13,219 of record UQMA01000002.1, read on the forward strand.
GAATAAGTATAAACAGGCTCGCCAAAATATTTATAAGTATCGACATTGTCTTTTCGTTTTGGAGTAGCCGTAAGCCCCAAATGAACGGCACTGTTAAAATAGTTGAGAATATCCCGCCAATTGCTTTCGGCATCAGCGCCGCCGCGATGGCACTCATCAATAATCACAAAATCGAAAAAATCTTCCGGATATTGCCCGAAATAGGGTTTTTCTCCGCTCATAAATGTTTGAAAAATTGTAAAAAATATACTCTCAGCGTCTGGAAGTTTACCTTTTTTCTTTATATCTTTCGGAGTAATACGGGCAAGCGCATTCTGCGGAAAAGCTTCAAAAGCATTAAAAGCTTGATCTGCCAAAATGTTTCTGTCCGCCAAAAACAATATTCGCGGCAATCTGCTCCCGATATTTTTTGTGTTCCACTTTGCCTGCATTAATTTCCAAACAATCTGAAAAGCTATGCAGGTTTTTCCCGTTCCGGTTGCAAGCGTTAGCAATATGCGTTTTTTTCCTTCACTCAAAGCTTTTACCACCGCGTTAACGGCATTTTCCTGATAATATCTGAGTTCAAACTGTCCATCAGTTTTGGTGGGAATAGAAGACAGCAAATTAAATATTTTATTGTTTTGCCGATAAGTCATATTCCAAAGTTCTTCAGGCGTTGGATAGCTGCTGACTTTTTCTTCCTGCCCTGTTTCCATATCTATTTGATAGATTTCTTTGCCGTTTGTAGCAAAGGTGTAGCGAATATTAAGCAGTTTGGCATATTGCTTGGCTTGCGCAACGCCGTCTGTGTATGAACGAGATGATTTTTTGGCCTCAACCACCGCCAACTTTACATTTTTGTATATAAGCACATAATCGGCGCTCAATTTCGGCGCGCGTGAGTTCAGACCCGTAATTTTGCCTTTTGAAATGGGATATTCTCGTCTAACAATAATATCATCGCCGGTTTTCCAGCCGCATTCCTGCAATTTGGGGTTAATCAGTTCTTCTCTGGTGTCGGCTTCGGAAAACATTATAATTCTCCTCTAAAAGCGCGTTTTAGAATAGATTGTTTCAGTTCATCGAAATTTTTTATTTTTTGACTGTAAACCGCTTCAAGTTGCTTGATTTGTTCGTGAAGCTTATCAAGTCTGGCAACAATCCGCTCTTGCTCCAGTAATGATGGTAACTTAAATTGAACTTTTTTGATTAGATCACTACTTATATTTTGAACAATAGCTCCTGTTGCAAGCGCATCATATTGTTCTTTTATATAATTTGATGATAATAGATAATAAAAATAATCTGTATTAACTAAATTTTTATTTAACTTTAATACGAACCACCCATCATGTATATAACCATCTATTTTTAAAATATATGGTTTTCCGTAGGACATGGAGTTACTTATTATAAAATCTCCTTCTTTTACATACCGCGACTTTTTTGCACCTTCTCCTGTAATTTTTTGTGCTGTACTTGTTACATATTTTTCCGAACAATCCCCAATCTTAATCCAATTTACACCACTACCGTCATTAGTAATAAAATTTTTAATAGGACGAGGCGAACTTCCACGCTCTACTACACATACCTCTCCTAGTGTTTTCTCTTCCCAATCATTGGTATTTTCCGTAAAGGCTTTGTTCAAGGAGCTTTCAAACAACTCTTTAGCATTTTTAAGATTGTTTTCGGTGATGGCTTTTGCTTTGTCTATCGCCTCAAAAGCTTTATCAAACTTTGCCACAATCCGCTCTTGCTCCGGTAATGGTGGTAAAATAATTTTTTCTTTTTTATAGTCATTGTAATATATATGAGGAATTGCAGCTCCTTGATAATATTTTGAAAAATCAATAGATTGCAAATAATAATAACCAAAACGAATATTTATTTCACATTTTGGAAATAAATATTGTAAAGTTCCTAAAACTGAAGAATTTGCTTCATAGTGATAAACTCTTCCAACACCTGCTCCGTCTTTTATAATCGCCAAATATTCTTTATCTTGTTGATAAAAATTTACTTTAGCAATAAGACCTCTTGCGCCATATACAGGATATTCTCCTTGACAATTATTCAATTTGTTAGCTGATAAGACAGAAGCCCCTTTATCTAAAATATCCCCTAATGTCTTTTCTTGCCAGCCTGCCGGAATAGTTTTTGCCATTACAGCAGCTCCTTAATTTTCTTTAATAACTCGGTATTTTTTCTGTCCTCTTGCTCTATATTGGCAATAATCTCTGACGGCTCTCTATATTCAACCTCATCACTTTTATTGGGGTTTTTAACCGATAAATCCAACGTGTCGGCTTTGACATCTGCCAAATCAACGAACCAAGAGTTTTCGGTTTCTTTCAGACTATTAAAACAATCTAAAAAATCAGCCAAATCTTTTTCGTTAAGCGGATTGGTTTTGCCAAGATTTCTCTCCAAATTAAGCTGACAATACCAAATTTTTTGAGTGGGCTCGCCTTTTTTGAAAAATAAAACCACAGTTTTGACACCAGCAGAAAAAACTTTTGACGGCAAATCGAGTATTGCATACAAATTGCAGCTTTCCAGCAGCTCTCTTCTAACCTCTATTGCATCGCCGTTGCTTAAAAAGGTGTTTTTGATAACCAGACCCGCGCGCCCTCCGGCTTTAAGGCTTTTTATAAAGTGCTGAACAAACATATATGCGGTTTCGCTTGTTTTTATCGGAAAGTTTTGAATGTCGGTTTTACTGGTGGCAGCGCCGAAAGGCGGATTTGCCAAAACAATGTCATATTGGTCTTTGCTTTGGATAGACATAATATTTTCAGACAAAGTGTCTTTACGGATTATATTGGGAGCTTCCACACCATGCAAAATCATATTCATAATGGCTATAATATACGGCAGAGGCTTAAACTCTTTGCCGTACAAAGTTTTCTTCTGCAAAAATTCCATTTCGTCCACAGTAAGATTTTTGCTTTCTTTCAGATAATTAAAAGCTTCTACCAAAAATCCGGCAGAACCGCAGGCGCCGTCATATATTCTGTTTCCCAATTGCGGTTTGACTGCTTTTATAATCGCACGGATAAGCGGCCGCGGCGTATAATATTCTCCGCCGTTACGCCCGCTGTTGCCCATATTTTGAATTTTGTTTTCATAAAGTTCAGAAAGTTCATGTTTTTCCTTTGAGGTCTGAAAACGCATATCCTGCATATAGCCGATAACGTTACGCATTATATAGCCATCATTTATTTTGTTGCGTATTTCGCTGAAAATAATGCCGATTTTATACTCCAAAGTATCGGGTGTGTCTGCCAACTCCTTAAATTTTGCCAAATAAGGAAAAAGTTCGTCTTTTACAAACAATATTAAATCATCGCCGGTCATGGCCTGATCATAATCAAGTTTTCCTTCCGCATTTTGGGGATATGCCCAACTGCTCCACGTATATTTTTTATTGATTATCGGATTATATTGCCGGCCATTCAGTTCGGCTTCAAGCGCACGATTGTTTTCAAGATCTTCCATATATTTTAAGAACAAAAGCCACGAAGTTTGCTCAATATAGTCCATTTCGGTTGAACAACCGGCGTCTTTATGCAATTCATTATCTATATTCTTAAAACTTTGCTCAAACATATCACACCTTTTCGGCAACAAAAAAAGCCGCTGATGAGGCGACTGGAAGTTGGAAACTACACTTAGATAGTGCGACATATTCGAAACCTTGTAGGGAGATTGCTCCCTACAAGATACCATATTTTGTCACCTTCCAGTCATAAAACCAGAAGGCATATAAAGTTTTCGTCCTTATATAAGACGCTAAGTGAGAGGTTTCCACACCTCAGATAGTTCATCAATTCTATCCGCTTTGGATAGTATCGGTTTAATCCGCAAAAAGCAAGAAAATTTCATTACTGCGTCCATAACAAAAATCCCCCTGCTTTGCGATAAACAGGGGGACCGGATTTTTAATGCAAACAGATTAAATGTTCTTTGTAATATCCGCTACGATTTGTTCAACAGTTAAGTGATTGTGTTGATAGATCTCATCCAGCGGTGTTCTGTCGGTAAACTCTTTTTTGGCGCCAAAATTCAAAACTTTCATTGCTGAAGTTCCATAAAATGAAGCTATTTTTTCACCAAAACCGCCATTGACAATTCCATCTTCCAAAGTGGCAACCAAACTGTGATTTGACCGCAATTCGTCTAAAACATTTTCATCAATTCCACTCAAATAACGCGGATTAATCAAAGTTGCGTTAATGCCTTTTTCTTTCAGTCTATCGGCAACCTGCTGTCCCAAGCCGAAAAAGCTTCCGGCGGCAATCAAAGCAACCTGACTGCCCTTTTGCGCTATTTGATAACGATTGAGCGCACCATAGTTTTTTTCAACAGCCGACGCGCTGTGTGTTACAACTGACGGTATACGAATCACAACCGGATGTTCGTTTTGATCAACAGCCCAATCCAACATGGATAAATATTCTTCTTTTGAAGTCGGAGCCAAATAAACAATATTCGGAATATTCGAAATCATCGCAATATCAAAACAGCCCAAATGGGTTACATCCGCGCTCGAAATTCCCGCCCACGAAACCAAAATAACAGCCGGATTGTTGTTTATCGCCAAATCTTGCGACAATTGATCATATGCGCGTTGAATGAAAGAACTCAACACCATATAAACAGGTTTGCAGCCGCCTTTGGCCAGCGCCGACGAAAAAGCGACCGCATGCTCTTCGGCAATGCCGACATCAACAAAATTTTGCCCCAGCTTCGCTCTGCGTTCCGGTGTTAAGCCAACAGCCCCAGGAGTTCCGGCATTGACAGCCACAACCGTTTTATCTTTGGCAATTTTATCAATTAAATAATCATAAGTTATATCATTGTAATTTTCACCCGACATATCAATTTTGGCTTTTCCGCTTTCGATTTCAAACGGAACATTCCAGTGCCAACGTTCCTTGTTTTCTTCGGCCGGTTTATAGCCTTTGCCTTTCAAAGTGCGAATATGAACCACTGTCGGGCGCGGAGTGTCTTTAACCTGTTTGAAAGCGGCAATCAGACTTTCAAGAGAGTTTCCGTCTTCAACATACAGATAATCAAACCCCAAAGCTTTGAACATATTGCATTCGGCTGTTCCTTTGGTTTCGCGCAAAAGACGCAAATTGTTATACAGTCCGCCATGATTTTCGGCAATCGACATCTCGTTGTCATTAACCACAATGATAATATTGCTGTTCAGCACAGCTGCATTGCTAAAACCTTCCAAAGCCTCGCCGCCCGACAAAGAACCATCGCCGATTAAGGCTATCACATTATGTTTTTCACTTTTCAAATCACGTGCTTTTGCCAAACCGCAAGCCAAACTTACAGAAGTTGAAGTATGTCCGACCTTAAAAAAGTCATGTTCGCTTTCAGCGGGATTGGTATAACCGGAAATAACCGACATGCCTTCTTTGGTTAAAAATCCGTTTTTACGGCCGGTCAGCAGCTTGTGCGGATAGCTTTGATGCGAAACATCATAAACAATTTTGTCTTTTGGAGAATCAAAAACATAATGCAAAGCTATTGTTGCTTCGACAATCCCCAAATTAGGTCCGACGTGTCCGCCAATCATACTGTCACGATTGAGAATCGCCTGACGAATCTCATCAGCCAGACCATTCATTTCGTGAATACTAAATTTTTTCAAATCTTGCGGCGCATTTATGCGATCCAAATATGTCATATTTATCTCCTTTGAAAATTCATAACTTACCGCATAATAAAATTTAGAGTTAACTTTAAGTCAAGCGTTTTTTATTTTTTATCGCCGTTTTGTTCTTTCTGTTCAACCAAAGTGTTTTCAAAAAACTTTTCGATAGCGTCAAACGGTATCAAATCTTTTCTGTCATACAAATCGACATGATCGGCTCCAGAAACGGAATAAAGCTCTTTCGGATCTTCCGCCACCAAAAAAGCATCTTCGCTAAAATTGCGCGTATGGGCTTTTTCACCGACAATAAACAGAATCGGACGCGGAGAAATCAAATCAACCTGAGCAGTCGGATTATATGCTATCAACGCCGGAATATCCGACAGATAAATATCGGGATGAGCGCGCGGGTGGCTTCCTCTTTCCGTATGGTAATAAGCATAAAAAGATTTGTCTGCATCAGAAGTTTGGGCTGTTATCTTTTCGGGAACAAAACCTATTGTTTGGCCTTTATTGCCGTCTAATTCAGCAATACGGGCGTTTGAATATTCTTCCAGATTGTTTTGGAGTTCTTCTTTATCTTTATTGCCGTCCGCTCCTTGTCTGAATTGGCGTCCCAAATCATACATATTGATTGTTATTATCGCTTTCATACGCATATCAGCCACCGCCGCCGCCAAAGCCCACGCACCGCCGCTGCTTATGCCGATAACGCCGATATTTTTTTCATCTACCTCAGGGCGATTGCTCAAAAAATCAACTGCCGCACGAAAATCTTCAACAAAAATTTCAGGAGAAACCGAATATTTTGGTTGTCCTCCGCTTTCTCCCATAAATGAAGAATCAAAAGCCAAAGTTGCAAAACCTCGTTCGGCTAATGTTTTGGCGTACAAACCTGAAGTTTGCTCTTTGACACTTCCTAAAGGACCGCCGATAACGACCGCCGGCAATTTTTTGCCCTGCTCTCCGGCCTTAGGAAGATAAAAATCAGCAGCTATATTAATCCCGCGGCGATTATAAAAAGAAACTTTTTGGCTGACAGCTGAATTTTTTTCTTTATTTTCATCTGTTGTCTGTGCTCGAGCTTCTGTAAATAAAAATATTGCCGCCGCTGCAAGAAACAAAAATTTACATAATTTATACATCGCAATCTCCTTATATCAGATGAAATAAATTATTTATTAGAGCTAACTTTAAGTCAAGTCTTTTTATTGACAAAAAACCTTTTTTATGTTTTAGCATAAGGCAAGGAGAAAAAAATGGGATATTCTATCGGGCAAGTTGCCAAAAAAACTGGTTTAACTGCACATACACTGCGCTATTATGAAAAAGAAGGACTGCTGCCCTTCGTCAAAAAAAACAGCTCGGGATTGCGCGTTTTTACCGACAATGACTTAGGCTGGCTGTCTATGATTGAATGCCTGAAAGATACCGGAATGCCGCTGAAAGCCATCAAACAATATATTGATTGGTTCACAGAAGGAGATTCTACTTTGCAGCAACGTTACGATATGTTTTGCAAACAAAAAGAAAATGTTGAAAAACAAATTGCTTTGTTTCAAAAACATCTTCGCAAAATCAATTTTAAAATGACTCTCTACGAAAAAGCTTTAAAATTGGGCTCTTTGGAAAAAGCAATGGCTGATAAAGAAATAGAAAAACTGAAAAAAGAAATTTATGAATAACTTATAGATTTTTTAGAATATCCTTATAATAGTTCAAAACAACGCGTATTTTTGGAATATCTTTAATACTGTCGTGCGTTACCAAATAAATTATGGAATTTGTTTCACAGGGAATATTGTCAAGACAAACAAGCCCAACGCCTTCTTTGGCAAAATTCATCGGCATAATACCTATACCACCGCCGTTCATTATCATATCATTGACAGCAAATGTGCTGTTGGATAAAAACAGCCGACGCGCGTTGCGCATAAATTTCGGAGCTTCTTCCACCCATTTTTTGCAATCTCGTTTTAATATCAAGCGGTGGTATAACAAAATGTCTTCTATATTTTGAGGATAATCATGATTTTCTAAATATTTCTGTGATGCAAAAAATCCGCATGGAGTTTTACGTTCGGCAACAACCACCAAATCATTCCCTTTAGGAATATGGTAACTCAAACAAATATCATAATCCAAATTGCTCATATTCGGAACCAAATTGCAAGTATCTACAAAAATTGATAAATTTGAATATTTATCAAGAAAGTCACGTAAATGACGGATATAAAAATTACTACGGACATTACTTTCATAAATAATTTTAACTTCGCCTTTAATATCTGAACTAACAGCCGCAACATTATAAGCCTGCTGAATATTATTTTTTATTTCTTCGGCTATTTCGGTTACCTGTTCACCTTTAGGTGTAAGAAAACATCCTTTTTCATCAGAAGCGACCAGTTTAACACCTAGTTCATTTTCTAGATTACTCAAATATTTATTCAAAGTGTCTATTGAAGTGTTTAAAAACTTTGCGGCTGTACGTTTTCCGCCGTATTTTTGAATAGCATGGAGCATCATAATGCCTTCCATATTCATAAGATCACGTTTACTAAACATTTTATCCTCACTTCAATAATATTGTATCTAATTGAAAAATATAAACAATATTTTATCCAAAATAACTAATAGTTGCAAGTTTTTATTGAAATATATTATTGAAACTAAAAATTTCAACGCAAAAAAAAACGGCTTCAAACTGTCTAACCAGTTCAAAGCCGTGTACAAAACACTCTAGAAAGGAAAACTATGCCGTAGGTTCTACTGCATAATTACCGTTCCGTTTTCTACGATTTTTATAATCGTCACGAGATTTCTGATAGTCGGTCTTGCCAACTTTGTTCTTACGAAACTCGCCCTTTTCTTTCTTAGAATTGCGAGTAAAACGTTTAGTTTTGTTTGCCATAAAGCTTAAATGTTTAAAAATTAATAATATATAAAAAATCTGTAATTGGACAGAATATTATCTTTTTTCTGTCTTTTGTCAAGATAAAAAATATATTTTTTACGCATAAATAACTATTAACTTAGAGTAAACTTTAAATGTCAGTCTAAAAAAATGAATTAATTCATAATAGATATCCCCCTCGGTAACCGGAGATTCTATAGAAAAGGCACCCAAAAGGTGCCTTTTGTTTTGCTTAATCTTTATATTTTTCCATATAAGCAGGTGAAAACCCTTGAGGATGCCTCTTTTTAAGCTTGGCAACATTTTGTCTGATAATGTCATCAAAATCAATTCCTAAAGCTATTGAAGCCGATGATGTGACGCTATCAACAAAGCTGCTATATTCATGACAAAAATCTTTTACTTCAGACATCTTTATTTTTCCTGCTCTATACTGCCACCGCTCCGGTCAACTTAGGATGGCATTGATAATCAACCAATTCAAAATCTTCATAACGAAAATCGTCAATATTTTTTATATCGGGATTAATTTTCATTTGCGGCAAAGGATAAGGTTTTCTTGTCAGTTGTTCTTTTACCTGTTCAAAATGATTGTTATAAATGTGGGCATTTCCCAGCGTATGCACAAATTCGCCGGCTTTCAGTCCGCAAACCTGAGCTATCATCATTGTCAGCAGAGAATATGACGCTATATTAAACGGAACTCCCAAAAACATATCGCAGCTGCGTTGATACAGCTGACAATTCAAACGTCCGTCCGGCGTTACGTCAAATTGAAAAAAACAATGACACGGAGGTAAAGCCATTTGCTCTATTTGTGAAGGATTCCATGCTGTTACAATTAAACGCCTGTCCGTCGGATTTTTTTTGATACGTTCAATCACATCCTTGATTTGGTCAATACCTTCGGAATTCCAGTTGCGCCATTGGTGACCATAAACAGGTCCCAAATCGCCGTTTTCATCAGCCCATTCATCCCAAATATGTACATTGTTATCCGTTAAATATTTAATATTAGTATTGCCGGACAACAGCCAAATAAGTTCGTGTATAACACCTTTCAAAAACATTTTTTTAGTGGTGACTAAAGGAAAACCTTTGCTTAAATCAAAGTGCATCTGCCGTCCGAAAACCTTGCGGGCATAGATTCCCGTGCGGTTATCGCCGTCTTGTCCATTTTCCATAACATCACGAAGTAAATCAAGATACTGTTTCATTATATTAATCCTTTTGTTTAATATCTTCTGTAATTGCAGAAATAATATGTTTCAAAACCGACTGTTCGACAAATTCCCCTTTTCGCACCAGTATGCGGGTAGCAATATTGTCAAGTTCAAAATCAGGAACAATCTGTTTGTATTTTTTATTTAAAACATCAATACAAGCTGTTATATTAACTTCTTCACCTTTTAAATCAGGATTTAGTTCTCCTTTATATACACAATCAACAACAATTTCAGGCATAAGTTTGCTGCCGCCGGTCAAAAACAACTTATAAATTGTCGCTCCGCCGGATATATATATATCTTCATCAAATTCTTTGAAAAAATTTACATCATTAACTACAAAATGGTGTTTGGCATCGCTCACTTCATATTGCGCATTTAAGGTCAAAATATAAATATCGCGTTCCGGCAAAGTACGGTTTGGAAAACTTTCGTACGTTGTCTGACCGGCAACAATATTTTGTCCTTGAGTTATGCGGCGAAAACGCTGAAAATCAGATTTTATGTGCCATGGAATCTGAGAACCGATACCTATTATATTATCCCCTTCATGGCGGCACCAAATAGCAACTTTGGTCATTACACTCTCCGTTTGTGTTTTTTTTGAACATAGCACAGGCATTTTTCAGTTCAAGCTTTGATACAAGTTATTAAGACAAATATTGCTACTCACAAATATTGCTTGAAAAAACGGCGTTGATTATGTATATTATCAATGTTGATTTATCAACTGTGATGCCAGAGGCCCTGCGCAATAGAAATTTTGGACCCGGGGGCAGTACCCGGCACCTCCACCAATTTTTTATGGGGGTGAAACAGGTTAGACAGGATTTAGTAAAGGCAGAAGCTGCATTCGGTGAGATACCACCGTTATCGGTTCAAATTTAAATAAATGCTAACGACAATGAATTAGCACCTGTTGCTTTGGCTGCTTAATTAGCAGTTGCAACAAATCTGAATTCCTGCTCTCTTGGTTGACAGCAGGTGGGGAACGAGCCACCTAGCAACAGAACGGCTCTTTTTTCTTTAGGAGCTGAACAAATATGGACAAACACATCAACGAAATCGACTATGAAAAACTCATTGAACGAGCCTTAAAACATGTGGTTGCAGACGCGCTGAAAATTGCCGAAGAACATGGTCTCCCCGGAGAACACCACTTTTATATAGCCTTCAGAACAGATCATCCCAGAACCAAAATCGACGACTTTCTCAAAAGCCAATATCCTAAAGAAATGACTATTGTTTTACAAAATCAGTTTGAAAAACTTCATGTTACAGAATCCGGTTTTTCTGTTGTGTTGCATTTCAACCATATTCCTTATTTATTGGAAATTCCGTTTGACGCCGTTACTTATTTCGGCGATCCCAGTGTGCGTTTCGGGCTCAGTTTCGGCGCAGAAATAAATGATGAACATCCGGAAAACGCTCCAATCAAACAACAAGCCGAAGTTATTTCAATTGACAGTTTCAGAAAGAAAAATGCTTAAAAAATCCATTGTCATTGCCGGACGTCACCAGACCAGTATTTCTGTTGAGCCCGAATTTTATGCAGCACTCGAAAACATAGCTCAGGAACAGAATTTAAGCATTAATGCTCTAATTACACAAATAGACAGCCTGAGAAACGAAAGCTATAATCTCTCCAGTGCGGTTCGGGTATATATTTTAAACTATTTTCAGAAAAAATCATCTGATAAGCAAAATACACTGTCTTTTTAAAAGATATAATTTATTTATCTCAATTAAAAAAATATTATAGATACAAAAAAAAGCTCCGACAAAAAATCAGAGCTTTTTTAATCTACAATTCATCATCACCGTCAGGAAAATCATCACTTTCATCAGTCAGCAATGCAATATCTTCTGCGGAAGCATCTTCCATTTCATCTTTACGGCGGCGGCCGCGGCGTTTTTTAAGCGGTTTTTTCTTATTGACAGCATTAATAACATAATTTCCAACAATTTTATACAAATCTGTCAAATGCCCGTTATACATATGGTCTGCCTCTTCAACCATGGCAAAATCAACACATACATTGCGCTGAGTATTCAACCGTTTTGCCAAAGCCGTTACGGTTTGAGGAACAACAATTTCATCTTGTCCGCCTTGTATAATTAAACCAGAGGTCGGACACGGCGCCAAAAACGAAAAATCTTTTTCATTTGCCGGAGGAGAAACAGCTATAAAGTTATTAATATCGGGACGGCGCATTAATAACTGCAACGCAATCCAAGCACCGAAAGTATAGCCGGCGACCCAGCATTGACGCGCTTCGGGATTCATAGCCTGAAGCCAATCAAGCGCAACCGTTGCATCGGAAAGTTCGCCCGGACCATCTTCAAATTGCCCTTGTGAGCGTCCGACACCGCGAAAATTAAAACGCAACACGGAAAAGCCCAAATCCTTAAAACAGCTAAACAGCGCATAAACAACCTTATTGCTCATTGTGCCGCCGTATTGAGGATGAGGATGTAAAATCAGGGCTATCGGAGCTCCTGGGCGGCTACTCTGATGATAGCGTCCTTCTATTCTGCCCGCATGCCCGTTAAACAGTACTTCTGCCATGTGTAAAATCCTGTATATATTATAAGTAGTGTATCTTATATAGCATATAAATTCTGTATAAAATGTTAATTTTCTGGTAAAACAATAAAAAAATTATAGTATATATATAGTTAGCGTTGTAACCGAATTGTAACTATTATTTTTAATTAATCTATGCTATCATTAATGATAGAGGAACAGTGTGGAGGCTCACTATGAAAAAGTTATTCATTTTTTCGGCAATTGCCGCATTTGTTATGTTTGCAACATCAGCAAAAGCGCAATTGCCATCAAATCCGTTTAATACAAATGAAAACAGCGGAACATTCAATAATGTGCAAACCAAAGCCAGCACAAAAGAATCGATTACAGAATCCCCTATGTACAGCGATGGAATGACCGGCGGCGAAGTTTTGCCAGTAGATCCTTGGGCAAGGGCCCGCGACCGCAGCGGTATTGAAACATGGCGCGGCTCAGGTCAGCACGGACGCTTGGATTACATTGGCGAAGCCACAACTTACACCGACGCTCAGGGACAAGAAATGATTGCTCCTGAAGTTAACCGTCATAATATGGTTGTTGGTTTGGATCATCTGCGTAAATTAGGATATGATATTCCTGAAGAATATAATGATAAAATCAAAAATCTTCCAAGCGCATACAAATCCTTGTTGGAACAGAATATGAGCGAAGTTCAGAACAACAAAGACCCGTTCAGCCAAAGTTTTACCAAAATGATGAAAATGTTTGAAGACAGCACGGGATTGAACCTGAATAATATCTTGTTTAATTCTCTCAAAATTTTAGGTACGGATTAATTGTGCGGAGATTAAAACAATGAAAAATTTATTGATGGCTTCAGCGGTGTTTTTATCAATGACAAGCTCTGTTTCGGCTCAGCTTCCGGAAATGACTCCGGCAGAAGCTCAGGAAGTTATCAATGAAAAATTTTTAAATGAAGAAACTGTTAAAATAACCGAGCCTTTAAAAAGGCATACAGATTATGTAGCTGAAAATTACAGTCCGGCAGAGTTGAAAGGTTTGATTCGCAACACAGAAGAAATCGAACGCAAATCAGCCGCCAGACTTGAGCAAGACTATGTTCCTTATGATCGTCAAATTGATGTAAAAAAGCCTCAGCAAGTAAAACGTTATTTTCGCAGCCGATTAAAAACAATATATTAAACCTACACTGTTTATCTTTGACAAATATCCCGAATGTCGATAAGCTTTCGGGATATTTTATATACAATCGGAGTACCGCATGCCTCATATATACAACAACTTTCTTGAAATAGCTGATAAATTTGAGATTTTACTGGTCGATGCGTACGGCGTTTTTTGGAATGGAAAAGATTTTTACACCGACAGCCGTGAAGTTTTGGCGCAACAAGTCCAACAAGGCAAACGAGTTATAATTGTATCTAACACAACCGCTTTATCAGATGCGGCTATGAAATCATATACCCAAAAAGGGCTTATACAGGGAAAGCACTACACGGATTTTATAACCTCGGGAGATGTTGCCCGCTCAGCCTTTACGAATGACAATATAGCCATAAACGGTCATAACATCTATATGTTCGGCACTCCTAATCTTAAAATTTTTGAAAATACTCCTTTCAATATTGTCGACTCAATTGCCAATGCAGACGCTTTTTATATTTCTGTACCGCAATTATCCGAAAATCAGGTATCAGAACTGGAACTTTACGAAAAATCATTTTATCGCTCCCCAAAAGGATTGTTTGACAGCGCCATAGCGGATCCTTTTATCCACGATTTAAAAAAACTGTATTTGGCAGGTCTTCCAGCCATAAACGCCAATCCTGATTTTACCGCCAGTGAAAAAGATGAATTTGGTGATGTCCATTTTGTTATCCGACAGGGAACCATTGCTGAAATTTATCGTAAAATGGGCGGCAGAGTAATTGAATTCGGCAAACCTCATGCAAATATATTCGAATATGTATTCAATAAACTGGAAATACTTTCAAAAAACTCAACAGCAATGATCGGCGACACTTACCGCACAGATATTCAAGGGGCTCAAAATTATGGAATTTACGGAGTATGGTGCACGCAGACCGGAGTTACAGCCAATGAACTGAATAAAGGAAAAACCTTAGAACAGATCTGCAACAACAATTTTGAAAATATTTTTTTAATAAAACAGCTCTGACTTTGCAAACAGGTTTAAATTTATTAAAAAAAGTATAAATTATTTTTGTTCTCTCCATCAAAAGGAAAAAATATGGATCCTAAAATTTTAGCTTCAATCATCTTAGTCATAAGCTACATTATTCTGTTTTCGGAAGCCGTCAACCGCGCCATTGTGGCCATGCTCGGCGCCGGAATAATGTTGATTACCGGAATTTTGACTCAAGAAACAGCTCTTGCCGGCGTTGATTTTAATACCATTTTTTTGCTTATAGGAATGATGATTATTGTCGGAATTTCCGAAAAATCAGGTATGTTTGAATATGTTGCGATTTGGGGAGCAAAAAAAGTTAAAGCCAATCCGCGAGGCCTGCTGGTCGTTTTGGCAATTGTCACCGCCGTTTTTTCGGCGCTGCTTGATAATGTAACCACAGTTTTATTGATTGTTCCGGTCACTTTTCAAATTGTAAGACAGCTTAAAGTTCCTGCTTATCCTTATTTGTTATTGGAAATATTTGCGGCCAATATTGGAGGAACAGCAACTCTGATAGGCGATCCGCCGAATATTCTTATCGGTTCGGCCTTAAATTTGACATTTACCGATTTTGCTAAAGAATTAACCCCCGTTGTATTGATTTCTTTGTTCGTTATTATTGGAATTTTTGATTTTGTTTGGCGCAAAAAATTAATTGCCGACACTGATAAAAGGCAAAAATTAATGCAAATTAACGAACAAGAAACAATCAAAAATAAAACTCTGCTTCTGAAATCATTAGCCGTACTGTTTTCAGTCATCGGAGCCTTTATAGCCGCCGAACATTTAAAATTGGAAAACGGAACTATAGCCTTATTCGGAGCAGCAATTCTGCTGTTTCTGTATACTTTCGGACTGCATCATAATGATCGAGAAAAACAAATAGCCGAAGCATTTTATATTGTCGATTGGACAACAATTTTCTTCTTTGCCGGACTGTTTATTATTGTACACGGATTGGAAGAAACCGGAGTTTTGCACTTGGCTGGACAAAAATTCACAGCTATGACAGATAACAGCATTGAAAAAACAACTATGTTGATTATCTGGATTTCAGCTTTTCTATCATCGGCTATCGACAATATACCATTTGTAGCCACGATGATCCCCATGCTTAAATCAATAGAAGAATCATTAGGCGGAAGAGAAGCTATGATGCCGGTTTGGTGGGCGCTGTCGCTTGGATCTTGTTTTGGCGGAAACGGCACGCTTATTGCAGCTTCAGCAAATGTTATTGTAGCCGGAATTGCAGCAAAAGAAGGCGAGCCCATTAAATTTGTTCGTTTTTTGATTTGGTCGGTGCCGATAACTTTGCTCACTGTTGCCATTGCCTCGTTATATTTACATATGTCGCATTTTTAGCAATAGAAATTAACCGAATGTTAGTAAGCTGATTATTAGTATTGTCTTCACTGGATTATTTTTAGGACAGTAAACATGCAATTTTTAGAAATGTTACAAAGCTATATGCAAGCTGATGCCAGCAAAATTGTCGCGGTTTCGGTTTTTACCGCTTGTTATATTGTTTTGTTTTCGGAAAAAGTTAACCGTGCGATTGTTGCCGTTCTAGGTGCCGGAATTATGATTTTTACCGGTGTTTTAACTCAAACAACGGCTTTGAAAGGCATTGATTTTAATACGCTTTCTCTTTTAATAGGTATGATGATTATCATCGGAACAGCCGAAAAATCTGGCATGTTTGAATATGTTGCCGTTTGGGGAGCCAAAATAGTAAAAGCAAATCCTCGCGGATTGTTGGTTGTATTAGCAACCGTCACCGCTGTTTTTTCTTCTCTTTTGGACAATGTAACAACTGTGCTTTTAATAGCTCCTGTTACAATCCAAATTACCCGCAAATTAAAACTTAACCCCTACCCTTATCTAATTTTAGAAATTTTTTGTTCAAATATCGGCGGAACAGCTACTTTAATCGGCGATCCACCGAACATTCTCATCGGCTCGGCTCTAAATCTGAGTTTTATGGATTTTGTTAAAGAACTCACACCTATTGTGATTTTTACATTAGCATTGATTATTGGTTTGTTTGAAATTTTTTGGCACCGGAAATTAGTGGCTGCCGATGAAGACAAACAGGCTTTGCTGTTGATGAACGAAAAAGACAGCATAAAGAATGTCAGCCTGTTAAAAAAATCGCTTTTTGTTCTGTTTTTTGTAATTTTGGGTTTTATTACCGCAGAAGAAACAGGATTATCCAATGGTGTAATAGCCTTATTTGGTTCGGCAGTTTTACTGCTATTATATACCATTGGCAAAAAACATCAGGACCGCGACAGCAAAATAGAACAAATTTTTTCAAATATTGACTGGACAACAATTTTCTTTTTTACCGGTCTGTTTGTTATTGTTTACGGTTTGGAAGAAACCGGAATTTTAGAGATTATGGGACGGGAATTTTTAGCCTTGACCAATTCAGAACTGCCTAAAGTTACTTTTTTAACGCTGTGGGTATCGGCTATATTATCCAGCATTGTTGACAATATACCATTTGTAGCCACAATGATACCTATGCTCAAATCAATGGAAGAATCATTGGGAGGAAGAGAAATTATGATGCCGGTTTGGTGGGCGCTGTCGCTAGGTGCCTGTTTCGGCGGAAACGGAACTCTGATAGGAGCCTCTGCAAATGTTATAATCGCGGGTATAGCAGCAAAAGAAGGACACCCAATAAAATTTATGCCTTTTATGAAATGGTCTTTACCGATTATGCTGTTAACAATAATCCTGTCGACGATTTGGTTAAAAATTCAATATTTTTAATTTTTCCCTCAGCCTCGAAAATTTATTTTTCGAGGCTTTTTTGTCAATATTAACTTTTTATTTGTCTTTTATTTTTAGACTTAAAATTAAGAAAATTTTATCGGGGGAAAACATGTACAGATTTATAGCTTTTGCAGCAGTGTTTTTTGCATTGAATTTAAACATTGCCAATGCCGCTCCTAAAACGACATCCAGCATTGCCATAGATTTGGCTACGGGCGAAATTATTTCTTCCGAAAGACCCGATGAATTAAGAGAGCCCGCTTCATTAACAAAACTTATGACCCTGTATCTGACTTTTGAGGCTATTGAAAAAGGCGATATAAGAATGGATATGGATTTAAAAGTTTCACGCACTGCCGCCAATCGTTCGCCGTCAAGATTGGACGTAAAAGCCGGACAAACCATTTCGGTTGAAAATGCTATTAAAGCATTAATCGTAAAATCTGCAAACGACTGCGCCACAGTGTTAGCTGAAGCTTTGGCTAAAGATGAAGCCGAATTTGCCGTTTTGATGACTAAAAAAGCAAAAAAATTGGGAATGAAAAACACAACGTTTAAAAACGCTTCGGGCTTAAACAACAGGCAACAGCTAACAACCGCACGCGATATGGCAATGTTGGGCAGAGCCATCTATGAACATTTTCCGCAATATTATCATTTGTTTTCTTTAAAAAAGTTTACATATCAAGGCAAAACATTTTATACGCATAACCATGTTTTGAAAAAATTCAAAGGCGCCGACGGTATGAAAACCGGCTATATTTCAACAGCAGGCTTCAATATTGTCACTTCAGCAAAACGCAACAATAATCGTGTATTGGCTGTAACGATGGGACATAAGACCTTAAAAGAACGCGACACTAAAATTATGAAGATAATGGATAAGGGACTACAGAAAATAGCCCTCAACCAAAAAGGAAATGCAAACAAAGTATTAGCAAAATTAGAACGCCCCCGCTTATTGACGGCTGAAAAAATGAGCGGTAAAAACCTGAAAAAATCAATTGCCAAGGGGCATTGGGCTGTACAATTGGGGGCTTTTCGCAATTATGCAAGAGCACGCAGCTACGCTTTTAGCCTTAAACAAAAAATTCCAGAAATCAAACCCTATCCTATTTCGGTAGAAGCAGCCGAAAGCGACATGGCCATTGTTTATCGCTCGCAGCTGACAAACTTTTCTAAAAAAGATGCGAAAGAATTATGTAATCGTTTGAAAAAAGAAAATAAATCCTGTATGGTTATAAATACAGAAGACAAATCGCTAACTTTGGCAGAAAACAAATAATGAACGACCCAAAAGCACATATAATCACTATCGGAAACGAAAAAGGCGGCACCGGAAAATCTACACTTTCTATGCATTTAGCTATTTTATTAATGCAGGAAGGATTTAAAGTGGCTGTTATCGATATGGACGGCAGACAAGGAACTTTGTCGCGCTATATAAACAATCGCTGTAATTTTGCCAAACAGAATCATATAAATTTGATTGTTCCGCAACTGGTTACGGTTTCACCTCGCGACAATCAAAACGAATACGCCAACCATATATCGGAAATAGAATTGGCTGTTGCCGAATTGTCAAAAGCCTATGATGCTTTGATTATAGACACTCCGGGAACAAAAAACTATTTATTTGAAGAAGCGCATCGTTTAGCAGATACTTTAATTACACCTATCGGCGACAGTTTAATTGATTTAAACGTATTGTCTGAAATTGATGAAAAAGCTCCTAACCGCCAACATGCCGGACATTATGCCGAATTTGTCTGGGAAATAAAAAAATATCGCGCGCAACACGGAAAAAAATCTCTTAATTGGATTGTTGCCGCCAATAAAGTGTCATCCTTAAATTCAAAAAACAAAACCTTATTTTTTGACCATTTAAATCAAATTGCCAAAACTTATGGTTTCAGAGTTTCGGGAAGCATAAAAGACCGCGTTATTTATAAAGAATTGTTTCTGCAAGGTTTAACCGTTTTAGACTTAAACACGCAAGCGCTGAAAAGTCGTTTAACCCTATCGCATTTAGCGGCAAAACAAGAAATTAAAAATCTGGCCGAATTTATCTGTCCTCAAGCTTAAAAAGGAGAAAAGCTTATGAAAGAACTCAGTTTTTTAATGTTTATCATAGTCCTTACAGTTCTTTTCAAGGCTTTAATTGATCGAATTTTCAAACTCAATGCAAACAAAAGAGCATTTTTTTACATTCCCGGCAGCTCTCGTTTTAATATTGTATGGGGATTAATTTTTTATGCGGGCTACGGTTTTATTATTTCTAAAACTGACTTTTTGCGTTTAAGTTTCGGTATTTTAATCATTCTTATGTTTTTTTACCTTGTTTATCTGTATGTTATGAAAGGCTTTTTATTTGGACATTACAAAGCTATAAAAAAAATAATGAATAAAATTATAGATTTCAAATTAGATGAACAGAAAAAAACAGACAACAAACTTCAGGAAAAAATTTACTCTAAAGAAAAATCTTTGCAAATACTTGGGGTGCCGAGTTGGAGCATTAATCAACCGGATTTGCTGCAAAAACGTTTACAGGCTCTGCAAAATTTGCAAACATCAAATACTGTTTCAAACAGCTATTTAAACGAAATAATAAAAAAATTATCTTCGAGTTTGAAAATCAAATAAAAATTCTGTTTTATCACAAACTTCATAAAAAATAATAGTGAGTAACCCTTAGCTTTTACTTGAGTTTCAAAGCCAAGATGTTACATTATACCCATTACGGGAAAATTATATTTTTAAGGAGTTCTGTATGATAGACATTATCAAAACAACCCCGTACGATGACCAGAAAATGGGAACGGCGGGACTGCGTAAAAAATCAAAAGTCGTAATGCAGCCGAATTATTTTGAAAATTTCGTGCAAAGCATTTTCAATGTTATAAAACCGGCGCAAAAAACTTATGTTATCGGCGGCGACGGACGTTTTTATAACAGTATTGCCATTCAAAAACTAATAAAAATGGCTGCTGCCAACAATGTTAAAAAACTTATAATCGGATTAAACGGCTATCTGTCAACTCCGGCTTCGTCTAACATGATATTGCAACGCCATACCGACGGCGGATTTGTTTTAACCGCTTCGCATAACCCCGGAGGCGAAAACGGCGACTTTGGTATAAAATTTGCCACAGAAACCGGCGGACAATGCTCAAGTCAGGTCAGTGATGAAATTTTCAAACAAACGCAAACTATCAGGGAATTTAAAACTCTGAAAATCGATGATGTAAAACTTGACCGGTTGGGAACAATAAAAGTCGGTGAAATGGAAGTTGAAATTGTAGATCCTATTAAAGACTATGTTGCTTTAATGGAAAAAATCTTTGATTTTCCCGCTATCAAAAAACTTTTTGCCAACGGTTTTACAATGCGCTTTGATGCGATGAATGCCGTAACAGGTCCTTATGCTATTGAAATTTTTGAAAATATTCTCGGAGCCGCCAAAGGTTCCGTGCGTAATTCAACTCCGAAACCTGATTTCGGCGGATTGCATCCTGATCCGAATTTGGTTTATGCTAAAGAACTGGTGGAAACAATGTTCGGCGACAATGCTCCCGATTTTGGAGCAGCAAATGACGGCGACGGTGACCGCAATATGATTTTGGGTAAAAAGTTTTTTGTTACCCCTAGCGACAGCTTGGCTATTTTAACCGATAACTACGCTTTAATTCCTGCTTATAAAAATGGAATTTACGGCGTTGCAAAATCAATGGCCACCTCAACAGCCGTTGCACGTGTTGCAGCAGCGCACAATATCGGCTATTATGAAGCTCCGACCGGATGGAAATATTTTGTGAACCTTATGGACAGCAAACGCATTACATTTTGCGGTGAAGAAAGTTTTGGCACAGGTTCAAGCCACATTCGTGAAAAAGACGGAATTTGGGCTGTTCTTTTCTGGCTGAATATTATCGCCGCAACAGGAAAATCCGTTGAGCAGATAACAACAGAACACTGGAAAAAATACGGGCGCAGCTATTATTTGCGATTTGACTTTGACGGTATTCCTACCGACACGGCAAATGAGTTAATGAAAAATCTGGAAAACAAACTCACTGCTCTGAACGGACAAAAACTTGGTTCATTCAAAGTTAAATTGGCAGAAGTGTTCATTTATCATGATCCGGTTGACAATTCGTCTACAGCCAACGGAATGCGTATTTTGATGGAAGACGGATCCCGCATTGTTTTCAGACTTTCCGGCACAAGCAGCAGCGGAGCTACTCTGCGTGTTTATCTTGAAAAACTCGAACATGATAAACTCAATGAAAATCCGCGGCAAATGGTAGATGAACTTTTACAAATAGCTATGTCTGTTGCCGAAATAGAAAAACGCACCGGCAAACAAAAGGCTGATATTATTACATAAAACAAAGCTATGCGGCAGGCCATCAGTGAAAAACATAATCAACAAAATCAAGCTTCCGCGTCCAGATAAGCTTTTGCAGAAAAAGCTTATAGCGTTGGCTTATTCGCTGGTGGCCTTAACTGCGTCGCTAATCGCATTTATTGTCTACCCCCAGCACCCGATGTTCTTTTTGATTTTAATAGGAACATTAACATTAATTTGCCTTACATTATCTTTGCAAACGCTGAAAACAGCCGAAGAAGCTATCAGTTACGGCGGTTTTGCCAATGAAATAATCAGGCAAAGCTCAAATGCAAAAAGAATAGAAACATTCAAAGGAAAGATAATTCTTGAAAATGACAGCGCCAAAGAATTATTCGGCAACCAAAACATTTTATATTTTTTGCAAAATCATTTAGCAGATTTTCGCAATAATAATTTTTCTTTTCAGCAACTTAAAAATGCTTTTCTCAATCTGGCAACCGCAAAAATAACTTTAGCCTTGAATTTGAATGAAAATAAAAGCCGTGAAAATGCTTCGTGGTTTCAAATTTCACTCAAAACCGTTTCTTTACGCAAAACAGATTTTTTTGAGAGACCTTTTTCCATAAAGAAAATTCAAAAAGATACATACCTTTATTGGAGTTTCCGTGACATAACCGCAGAACACAATATTGAACAGGTTTTTCAAAATGAACGCCTGTATATGCACGATTTTCTTGATTATTTACCTGCTGCTTTATATATAACCGATAAAAATTATAAAATAGAATATTGCAACCACGTCTTTGCAGATAATTTAGGCAAGAAACGTGAAGATATTATCGGAACCTTTCTAACCTCTTATTTATCTGAAAATTCAGCGATTCCTCCTTATAACACAGCATGGAGCGGCATCGTCCGTTTTATTGATAACAAAGGAGCAGCTGTGGAAACATGTATAAAACAAGACAGTTTCCGCGAAGAAAATGAAATTAAAATCCGTGCTGCCGCCATCAGTGATTTTCCAAATGACCACTTGCTGCACAGCCAATTGAGCCGCGCAGTCGATGAAATCAGCTGGCTATTCGATTTTGCGCCGGTCGGCATTATTTTAGCTGATAAAAACGGAACTATTCAAGAATGTAATCATCAAGCAGCCGATTTTATCGACGGGACAACAGAACAGCTTGTTCATCGAAATATGTTGGATTTGGTGAAAAAAGCCAACCGCCACACGTTAGAAAGAGAATTCGGACATATCGCAACCAAACAAAAAAAATGTTCTTCATTGGAAATTTCATTAGAAAATCCGGATAAAACAGCCATTTTCTATATTTCACCGATGAAAAGGCTCTATGCCGACAAACAGGCTGAAGTTGAAGGATTGGTTATTTATATTATTGATGCCACAGAGCAGAAAAACCTCGAAATCCAATTTGCACAAGCTCAAAAAATGCAAGCGATGGGACAATTAGCAGGCGGTGTAGCTCACGACTTTAACAACCTTTTGACCGCTATTATCGGTTTTTGCGACTTACTCTTGCAAAGACACGGGGTCGGCGACCCGTCGTTTGCCGATTTAATTCAAGTAAAAAACAATGCCAACCGCGCTGCGGGATTGGTCAAACAATTACTGGCGTTTTCCCGCAAACAACCTTTGCAGCCAAAATTTATAGATGTAACCGAAAACTTTGCCGAATTAAGCCAAATGTTGAAAAGAGTTTTAGGCGAAAGTATAGAACTTCAGTTTCATCACGGCAGTAATTTGGGCTTTGTTAAAGTCGATCCCGTGCAATTTTCACAAGTAATCATCAATTTGGCCGTTAACGCCAAAGACGCTATGAACGGCAGAGGAAAATTGACCATCACTACTCGCACCGAACAACTTAAAACGCCGCAGCAATTCGGTGAAGAAACTATAAAACCAGGAGATTTTGTGGTTATTGATGTTAAAGATACCGGCTGCGGAATTGCCAAAGAAAATCTAACCCGCATTTTTGAACCGTTTTTTTCAACCAAGCAAAATGTGGTCGGTTCGGGAACAGGTTTGGGATTAGCTATGGTTTATGGTATTGTACGTCAAACAGAAGGTTTTATAAAAGTTGACAGCGTCATCAATCAAGGAACTACTTTTTCAATCCACTTGCCGCGCTTCGCCGGAAATCCTGATTTGGACAAGAGCGATACCGATGACAAACCAAAAAATATAACAACCGCCGAAGGCTCGCCGATTATAAATATTAAAGAACAAAAAGGAACACCTTCTATGCCGATGAATCAAAAATTTATTTTCGGCTTAAATGTATCGGCTATTGATAAAAATATTGATTCGCAAAACACTCACAGCGGTATTAAAATTTTGTTTGTTGAAGATGAAGATTCTGTTCGCAGTTTTGCTGTACGTGCTCTAAAGAAAAAAGGTTACGAAGTTATTGGTTGCAATTCGGCTGAAAATGCTTTAGAACAGCTGAAAAACAATCAAGATTTCAACCTATTGGTAACAGATATGGTAATGCCGGGGATGAACGGTGTCGAACTGGCCGGCATTGTCAGAGAAAAAATCAAAGGAATAAAAATTATTCTTGCTTCAGGATACTCCGAAGAAATCGCACGTAATGAATTAGCTGTTTCAGGAAATTTTGAATTTTTAGCCAAACCTTTTAGTTTGGGAGATTTAACCAAAAAAATTTTTGATGTGTTAAATAAAGGATAATATGAAAAAAAAACTTGGAATTCATCAATTGCCTTTTGAATTTGCCCATCGTCCCTATATGAGCAAAGATGACTTTATTAAAGCTCCATGCAATGCTGAAGCTTTGGATATGATTGAAATGTGGCCGCAATGGCCGGCTTTTGCTTTGTGCATCTATGGTCCGGAACGCTGCGGAAAAACACATTTGGCTCATATTTTTTCTGAAACGGTAGCCATAAAAACAAACCGCCCTTATCCTCTTCCCCGTCTGGACGCAAAAGATGTGGATTTTGATTTGCCTCCTCAGCTTTTTGCACGCAGCAATTGTCTGATTATCGAACATCTAAACGAACAAATCAACGAAGAAGCATTGTTTCATTTGTTTAATCTTTACCGCAATCAAGGCGGTTTTATTCTGTTTACAGCTTTACAACCGCCGGCGAGAATGAATTTCAGACTTCCCGATTTGCAGTCGCGCCTTAATATGCTTCCGGCCATTGGAATTTCAGAACCCGATGACGAACTGCTTTCAGCTTTGATTATCAAACTTTTTATGGACAGACAAATTACTGTATCGTTGGACGTGGTTAATTATATTTTAGTTAACATGCAACGCTCTTTTACCTACGTTCACCGCTTGGTTAAAGAGATAGACGACATTTCTTTGTCATATAAACGCGCAGTATCCATTCCGATTGTAAAAGAAGCAATGGCTGCCATCGGACAAAACAGACAAGGTGAATTGTTTTAAACGCGGCAAACTTCCTCCGCACAATGAATTGACAATTTTTCTTCGCCCTTTTGCGGAGAATTTTCTTTTATGTGTTCGGCTATTTCTTTTTTGAAACTTTCAACTGAACCATAGCCGCGTTCAACGTACGAATTCATCGTAATATATATAATTTCATCTAAAGTCGGGCGGTTATTTACCAAAAGATTAAGTTTGCGGACAACTTTATCTTTGTATTTGTAGTTATCTTCTCCAAAATTATTCAATCCAACCAAACGGTTGCGTATTTCATTAACCGCTTTTGCATTATATTCAATCCGAATGCGCGCCAGCTTGCTTTGATAGGCCGCGACGGAATTAAAATCGGACACTTTATTGATTTGAACTAAAAGATTGTATTGCGGATAATGAACCGCAACAATATTTTCAAGGGCGGCAAACATAAGCCCTCTGCTTTCGGCTTTTTGCAAATCAAGAAGAAAAGTCTCACCAAAAGTCTTTTGTGTTCCATTTTGCGACATCATTCTTCTTCTCCCCAATAATTATCTTTTATCAATATAAATATAACATATAGTCGACTGTTTCTCAAGTGATAATTTGTTTAATAAAATTAAATAAACATTTGCTTATCTGATAAATTTTACCTATACTTGTGGCTTATTGAAAGAAGAAAATATGACGAATTTATGCCTATCATCTGAAACTTATAATATTGATATCAAAGACGTTGCAGTTCTGAAAGACAGCCCTTTAAGCAAAAAATATGAAAACCGCAAAAAAATCGTAATTTTGATGGGAGATCTTGAGCATGGTTTGCCGGACACATTGCTCTGCGGTCGAAAAACATTAAACAAAGCTTTGAAAAACAACAAAAAATATGTTTCAGCTAAAATAGCTTTTATCACCAAAATAAAATTTTATGATTTTATTACTCCTTTTATAAAAAAACTACGCGGAAAATATAAAATTTGGTCATCAAATATTTATCATATGGATCCTTTGGAAATCAGACGTTTGAAAATAGAACGCAGTTTTCGTGATAAAAACAGCGCCTACACTTTTACAAATCCTTTATACCGCTATTCTGAAAGCGAGCGCTTGAAACGCTATGAAAATCTTTATAACAGCATGAAAAAAGGATTTGACGACAATTACCCCGTCGACATTATGTTGTTGAGAATGATGGGAATTAAAGATACCGTCAACAACGGCCATCACCGGATTGGAATTGCCGTTGAATGCAAATTGCCGCAAATATCCGTACGTTTTTCAGCAGCCGGACAGGCTCCGCGCCTGTTGCATCCGCTGTTACGCGTAATTGCTAACATCGCTATCAGAATAAAACAAATAAAAAAGTAAATCAGACAATTAATTTTTGCAAGATACTATCGCTTTCTATCAGCTTGACAGCTTTTTCGCAACTGTCTTTTTCCGATAAAATCGTATAGTAATTGTTTTTGATTGAAGGAGCTAAAGCCAAAGCTTGGATAAATTCCTTCTTATTTAGCGGATTTTGAGCGACAAAATCAAAAAATCCGGCTTTGTCAAAAACTTCTTTCAAGGCCTGTTTTTCGGGATTTTCCTGCAGCATAGCGCATAAATAGCTGGCAACGCCGACCTGAAGTCCGTGCATGTGCGGACGCGCTGAAATTCGGTCAAGAGCATGAGATATTAAGTGTTCAGAACCGCTGGCCGGCCGTGAGGTTCCGGCAATTTCCATTGCAATACCGCTATACAAAAGCGAATTAACCAAGCTGCGCTGAAACTGCTGGGTTTTGATATCGCTGCTATGACGCAAATAGAGCAAATCCAACGAATTATATGACAACATGGAAGCAAAATCATTGTAGCGTTCATAGCCTTTCAAAAAAGCTTGTTTCCAATCCCAAAGAGCACTGACTTTTGAAAACATATCGCCAACGCCGGAATATAAACAAATTTCCGGACTTCCGCTTATAACATCCAAATCGACCACTACTCCATAAGGAATTGCAGACTTTACGCTTTTGCGTTCACCACCGACTGTTAATGATGATGAAGGCGAACAAAAACCATCGTTGGAAGTGGAACTTGGAACACTGATATACGGCAAGCGCAGCAAATAAGCCGCATATTTTGCAAAATCGAGAGCTTTTCCGCCTCCTAAACCTATAATAGCCTTAATATTAGGAGATAACGAAAATGCGGTTTTAGTTATATCTTCTATGGCAATAGTGGACACTGTTTGCTCATGAGCTATTTTTATTTTATGTTCAGATAACCCAGCATAAAAACGCTCACCGAGAAGAGTTTGCATGCCCTCTCCCCAAAAAACTGCTATTTCAGACATTTCCTTGTCAAAAAGATATTTCCCTATTTTGGCAATTTTTCCATTACCGATTTTCAGCAAATAAGGAATATTGATTTGTCGATTTGTTAATATAAAAGGGTATTTCATCTGATTTTCTCCTGTATGAATTTTTGCACAGTCAAAAAGTTATCCAGTTCAGACACTTTAACTTTTTGTTGTTGGCATATACGCAAAAGCTCTTTACGGGCAAAAACTTTATCCGCCTGTTTTGCAGCCTCGATATCAGGTAATCCATCGCCGCAATAAATCACAAAATAGCCCTGTTGCTGCAGCTTTTGAACAATTTTGATTTTAGACACGCCGACTTGCTCATCATAATATTGTTGATTGGGGCTTATAACCAATCCTGTTTTTGGGGAATAAGCGCCGGAATTGCTGATAATTGTTATATTTAAACGCTCTATTGCGTTTTTGAGACAACGGCGGATGTAATAATCACTTCCTGCGCTGCAGATATATACGGGAATATTTTGTATTGAACAAAATTCCGCCAATTTGATAAATTTTGTGTCAAGTTTGATACTATCAATAAGTTTATTCAAATCAGAAACTGAAACTCTAACCTTTGCAAACATTTCTGCCAAAGCATCAAAATGTTTTTTATTGCCGGAAAGATATTCGCGCCAAGGCCTCAAAGCCTTTTCATCAAAATAGGCGCGCGCAATATAATTAAAAAAATCGTCATCGCTGATTGTTCCGTCAAAATCAGAAACCAATGCCAAAGGCTGTTTCATTTTTTCCTCCTTTATTTGCTATATAATGCTTAGGACTGAAAAATTAAGAGCCGTTACGAAACTAAGCCGTTATTTTGTTGCCTTAGTAACAAGCCACACCAAACCGGCAACCAGACCTGAAGTTGCGCCGACAATAAACCAATCATGATTTTCACGGGGAATGAATGATCTTGGATAACGAGAATATTCAATCGCATGAGGCGAAGCCATAAAATTATTGTATCTGGAAGCCGATATCAAAGAAATACACCCGGGTTTGCTGAACGCTCCTGCTTTGATAAAAGTATTATAAGCCATATAATCATTTCTTTTTATGGCTGCACAAACTCCCGTATCACCATCGCTGTTTTTAGCATTCAAATCCAAACCGCGGCTGGATGCGGCCATTAATGCCCCCAAATCACCTGAAGCCGCCACTCTGTACATTTGTTCAAAGTCTGCCGGAGGAAGCCTGCGCGCTAATACTTCCGCCGGAAGCATAAGCAGGCAATATGAAAGGAACATCGTCCAAACTACAAAACGTTTCATCATAAAATTCTCCGTCTTAAAACTACTTTGCTAGTTTAACAGCCAATTATCAGCTTAACAAGTTAAAAATAAAGATTTTTATCCGAATTTTTCAGCAAGAGACTTTTCAACGGCATATTGCAGGCAAGCATCAAGCTCTCGGTCATTATGATAACGCTCCAACAGTTTAAACATTTTAGGCAGCAAATTCAATCGGCGGCAAAAAACAACCGACGCTCGATAATTTAAGTCAAAAAACCAACTTATAAAGGCAAGAAAATAATCAGCACGGGTTCGGCGCAAAGAATAATCAACCGTTTTTTGTTTCAGAAAATCATCTACGACAGCGGGAGTAAGAATATTTTCCTTCGACAAAACTTCATCAGCCGAAGGAATAAAAAGCGGCAGATATTTTTCGGTTTCGGTGCAGACTATATTAAAATTTGCAATTTTATCAGCATCGCGAATCAGACAATAAATCGCATTACAATCATCAGACAAAGTTTTATCGCCAATATTTTTATATTCATCATCTTTGTAAAAAGCCTCTTTAACATGCCCATGATGTTTTATCGGCAAAGCAACTAAAATATGGCTGTACGTGGAAATTGCTGAAAGCTTTTCATATCCAGCTACGCCGTGATCAATTTTTTCACCTCGTAAAAAACGAGCTGTTATCTCATCAAAACGGGCAATATCATGCAACAAAACCGCTGTTTTGGCCGTTTCTATAAATTCAGGCGCCCGCTGCCTGAAAAAATCTTCATGTTTTATAATATAATTTCCAGCTCCAGACACTTGTAGCGAGTGATGAAGCTTTTCTTCGGCATACGCCGTGTAATAAGCGCTGTCTTTCACGGCAGATAAAGATTTTTTATATTCTTGTTCCAATAGTTTGCGAGCATCTTCAAGCATAGTCATCTTCCTTTGATATTTTACTATGTATATTATGTTTTTTTATTTTTTTGTAAAACAATTTAAAAAAGTTCTTGCGATAAGAACAAAAATAGAACATATTGTTTTTCAGCGGATAAGTTGAAGTCCTGATTTGTATTTTATTGCAAATTGTCGGATAGTAAGCACAGTAAAACAGTAAAAGGAAAATAAACAGATATGGAAAAAGATAAAGCTCTTGATGCTGCCCTGACCCAAATTGAACGAACTTTTGGCAAAGGTTCGATTATGAGGCTGGGACAAAACACCAATATTGACATTGAAGCAATTTCTACCGGTTCACTAGGCACTGATATAGCTTTGGGAATCGGCGGCCTGCCCAAAGGGCGTATTATCGAAATTTATGGTCCGGAAAGTTCGGGTAAAACCACTTTTGCCCTAAGCGTTGTTGCTCAGGCACAGAAAAAAGGCGGAACCTGCGCATTTGTCGATGCCGAACATGCCTTAGATCCGTCTTACGCAAAAAAAATTGGTGTTGATATAGAAAACTTATTGGTTTCACAGCCTGATTCGGGAGAACAAGCATTGGAAATCGCCGACACGCTTGTTCGTTCCGGCGCTATTGATGTTTTGGTCGTAGACTCGGTGGCTGCGTTAGTTCCAAAAGCTGAATTGGAAGGCGAAATGGGCGACTCCCACATGGGGTTGCAAGCTCGTTTGATGAGTCAGGCTTTACGTAAGTTGACTTCGACAGTGTCGCGCTCTAACACATTGATTATTTTCATTAACCAAATCCGTATGAAAATCGGTGTTATGTTTGGAAATCCAGAAACAACTACCGGCGGTAATGCCCTGAAATTTTATGCTTCCGTACGTCTGGACATTCGCAGAATTGGAGCCATTAAAGATAAAGACGAAGTTATAGGTAGCCAAACCAGAGTTAAAATTGTTAAAAACAAGGTTGCTCCTCCGTTCAAAACTGTTGACTTTGATATTATGTATGGCGAAGGAATTTCAAAAACCGGTGAATTGATTGATTTGGGCGTTAAAGCAGGATTGGTCGAAAAATCGGGGGCTTGGTTCTCTTACAAAGGCGAAAAACTCGGACAAGGCCGTGAAAATGCAAAAATTTTCTTGCGCGATCATCCTGATGTAGCCGATGAAATTGAAAATAAAATCCGTGCCGATGCCGGTCATCTTACCGTTGAAATGATGGGAGATGACAGCATAACCGAAATAGATGACTAAAATTCAATTTTGTTTTATGTAATTTAGTGCACCTCAGAACCTTTCCGAGGTGCATTTTTATATCATTGATAATTTTGTCTATTAGCTTAGATGAATGGGAAAGAATGACTCGTAAATTGCCTGATGATGTTTTACAGCGCACCCCTGAAGAAAGCAAACGCAACAAAGAAAGAAATATGAAAGATCTCAGAAAAAAACTTAGAGATGGACATAATAATAACACAACTGAAGCCCAGACGGCAAAAACTAATACTCAGCAAAATGAGGCAAACAAAAAAGAATTTGACGCTAACCTTATCTATAAAAATAAGAAGAACAACAACAGTTTGTGATTTTTAGCGAACAAAATCTATTTTGGATTCTTTGATACAAGGTTAAAAATTTTTCGATGGCTTTGTCGAATTCGAAGTCTATAGAATATCTGTATCTAACAATAAATGTTCCTTTTATATTAGGCAAACTGACTATTCTTATAGCTGCATAAAAACAAGATGTTATAAATGGCAGCAAAGTTTATTATTAAGTTTGAACTAATAATTTCCTTTAATTGTGGTCAAGTCTTTGAAAATAAGAAATCATTTTAGTTGTGCTGTTATCCTTAAATATATGTTTTATTTAAACTAAGAAATCCCCTGAAGTTTTTCAGGGGATTTCTTGCTTTGGCTAACGTCAAACTTATTCAGCTTCAAGAGCTTTCATAACATCTTCAGAAAATTCCGCATTGTGATATACATGCTGAACATCATCGTCATCTTCCAAAGCATCAATAAATTCGAGGAATTTACGAGCTAATTCAACATCTGTTACATCTGTTTTAACAATGGCTTTCCAGTCCAAACGCGAAGCGGAAGGCGTTCCAAACTGTTTTTCGAGAGCTTCGGTAACAGTTCCCAAATCTTCCGGCAATGTTTCAATTTCGTGATTTTCATCATCGCTTACCACATCATTGGCACCAGCTTCAAGAGCGCTTTCAAACATTTTTTCAGCATCTGCAGCTGCCAAAGGATATTTTATATATCCGATATGTTCAAAATTGAAAACAACAGAACCGCTGTCGCCCAAAATACCGCCGCGTTTGCCGAAAATTGTGCGGATATTGCCAACTGTACGGTTTTTGTTATCAGTCAAAGCCTCAACAATCACAGCAATCTTTCCGGGGCCAAAACCTTCGTAACGCATAGAAACATAATCATCACCGCCGGCAACTTGAGTAGCTTTTGCAATAGCGCGCTCAATATTGTCTTTCGGCATGCTTTCGGCGCGTGCAGCCTGAATAGCCAAACGCAAACGAGGGTTTTTATCGGGATCAGGCAAACCTGTCTTAGCGGCTAATGTAATATCACGAGCCAATTTGGCGAAAACTTTTGCTTTTTTGGCGTCTTGGGCGCCTTTACGATACATAATGTTTTTAAACTGGGAATGTCCAGACATTGTAAAATCTCCTACAATCTTCTTATGTTTTTAATCAGAACAATTTTATTCAGCAACAATCATATACTCTAACTTTGAGTCATTAGCGCTAAACACTTTAATTTTTACACCGGCTATTTCAACAATGCCGGGGGCGTTTTCAAAACTATAATTTGTAAATTCGCCGGTAGCTCCGCCCGCATCATAATTCATAAGCGTAAATGTGATAACATCATTTGCTACGCCTTCGAATTTGATTTCGAACCCTTTAACCATATCGCTTTGCAGCATACGGCTTTTGGTTACAGGTTCAAACTTGAAATTTTCGGGAGTAATGAAAAATTTTTCTTCAATCAAAACCAATTTATCACCGCGAATAGTGCCTAAATGTTTTTGCAGAACATAGTTTTCATCAACCAAAATAACATAAGCCGGACTGCCCGACGCAATCAGATAATAATCGACGCCGTCAATATCAACTTGACCGATTACATCATACTTTTTGCCTCCGCTGATTTCTACCGGAGAAAGAACCGACGTCATCTTGGCGTTGGTTGGTGCAATCAGCGATTCCTGAACATAGTAATTTTTCATATAACTTTTTGTGTCTGCAATGGGATATCCTTTGTAGGCCGTCAAAAGCTTGTTAGCCTTAAAGCTTGAATCGTGTAAAGTTTCAGTGCCTGCCAGCTGTTCGGTCTTTTTATCAAGATATTTAATCTGATAGCCGTTCAAACCGGAAACAAAGTCGGCTCTCTGCGGAAAAAGAGAAACATCTCCGGCGTAAATACAACCGTTTAAACATAAAACTATACCCAATATTTTTAAAGCTTTCATACCATATTCTCTTCAAAAAGTTTTTATAATTTTTAACTTTTATATACTATAAACTTTATTTAGTAAACAACAGATTGACATTTATAGGATTTTTTTATGCAGAAAACATACGGTAACAGTTGGAAAATTATCTTTGAACCGCAAACTTCGGGCAATACAATGTTTGATGAGTTTGCCGAAAGTTTTTTTGAAGTTGTAACTATCGACTATAATGATGATGGATTGGAAATATACAGCGGCTATTTACCGCATGAACCAGATGAAAAATTATTGAAAAAATCTGCCGAAAATTTCGGCATTAAATTGCCTGAATACAGCTGCGAATTTATTCCCGCCGCCAATTGGCTGACCAAAAACGTAATAAAATTTCCACCGATTGAAACTGATGATTTTTTGATTTACGGCAGCCATGAAGAAAACAGACCTCAAACAGACAAATTAGCCATACGCATTTACGCAGCAACAGCTTTTGGCTCCGGACAACATCAAACAACGCGTTCCTGTCTGAAATTGCTGAGTTTGCTTAATGCACAAGGTTTCAAAGCCCAAAACATTTTGGATATGGGGTGCGGTTCTGGAATTTTGGCACTGTCTGCCTGCAGCTTGTGGAAAAACGCTAAAGCATTGGGTGTTGATATTGATGATGAAGCAGTTGCCGTCACGCTTCAAAATGCAGCCGATAATGAGCTGTCTGAAAGAGTTCATGCCGTGCAAAGCAATGGTTATTCTAATCCGCAAATTGCCCAACATGCTCCTTTTCAACTTATTTTCGCCAATATTTTAGCCCGTCCGTTAATTGAAATGGCTCCTGATTTATCCGAAAACTTAGTTTCAGGCGGATATGCTGTTCTTTCAGGTTTTACGGATGAACAGTTTGATTGGGTCACTGAAACCTATCGTCCATATGGTTTGCTTGTTAAAGAAATAGTTGCAGATGAAAATTGGCGTGCAGCTTTATTGGAGAAAACAAAATGAATTTACATGAAATACAAAAAAATTTGACAACAGATGCCATGCTCGTTTTTCGTAACAATCATTTCTTAGGGCAGGATATTTTAGATACCGAAAATCAAATTTCGGCATTAACGGGCTTTGACGGCTCAGCCGGAACTTTGCTTATAACCCGCAAAAAAGCTTTTTTGTTTGTAGACGGACGTTATGAAATTCAGTCAAAACAACAAACCAATCCAGAAGATGTTACCGTTATTGTTGAAAGTCCGGCGCAAAACATCTTTCAATGGATGAGAGATTATTTGCCGCAGTTGTCCATAGCATTTAATCCATGGCAAATTTCAATATCCGAACTTCAAAATTTTAAAAATGCGCTTCCGAATGCAGTTTTTGTTCCACAGCCTGTTTTAGTTTCAACAGGCAGAGCTGCGGCATTTAATCACGATATACAATATGCGGGAAAATCCGCTGAAGAGAAAATCAAAGACATTGCCAAACAAACGGCTATCAGCGGTGCAGATGCAGTTTTTTTTGCTGCTGCCGACAGTGTTTCGTGGCTCACAAATCTGCGTTCTAACGCACTGCCGGAAACCCCTATTCTCAGAGCTATGGCGCTTTTGAACAAAGAAGGAAAAATAACTTTATTTACGGATAATGTCCGCTTGCCTTCCGATTGCCGTTTTGAAAAAAAAACTTTAGCTAAAATTAAAAGCACACTCAAAGAATATGCCGGAAAAAAGCTTAATCTCGATTTCAAATCGACGCCGGCAGCACTTGTCGACATTTGTACAAAATTAAATATAAAAATTCTAAATCATATTGACAGTTGCGCTTTTGCAAAAGCTCAAAAAAACGAAATCGAGCTCCAAGGCATAACCGACGCCCACTTGCATGACGGAATCGCCATGTGTCGTTTTTTATCATGGTTTGATAAAAATCATCAAGGAAAAACAGAAATGGACATTGTCCATAAACTGCTGAGTTTTCGTAAAAAACAGCCTCTTTTTCATTCTGTAAGTTTCGGCACAATTGCAGGTTCTGCTGAAAATGCCGCAATTATACATTATCAGCCGAATGAAAAACATTTTTCAAAAATAAAAGACAATTCCGTTTTGCTTTTAGACAGCGGCGGGCAATACCTCAACGGCACCACCGATATTACGCGCACAATTGCCGTCGGAACTCCAACGGATGAAATAAAGCAAAAATTCACTGTGGTTTTGAAAGCACATATTGCTTTGGCTTCATTACGTTTTCCCCAACACACTTCAGGTGTGCGGCTTGACGCTGTTTGCCGCAGCGTTATGTGGCGTTTCGGATTGGATTATAAGCATGGAACCGGACATGGCGTCGGTTGTTTTTTGAATGTGCATGAAGGACCTCAAAACATAGGAGCTTCGGGAAATTCATATTCTATAAAGTCAGGAATGGTCGTTTCGATAGAACCTGGGTACTATCAAGAAAATGCTTTTGGAATCAGAATCGAAAATCTTGTGAAAGTTGTCGAAGATAAAGAAATTTCCGGTTTTCTTAAATTTGAACCTTTAACATTGGCCCCTATTGATTTTCGTTTAGTTGATAAATATCTTCTTGATGACGGGGAAATAAAATGGCTTAATAATTATCACCACACAGTTTTCAAAAAACTTCAAGACAAACTCAGCAAACAAGATTGCAAATGGTTAGAGAAAGCTTGCGCCCCGTTATAAATTAACGGAGGAATATATGAAATTTTTAATTACAGCTTTTTTATTTTTGGCTTGGACATTTTCAGTTCAAGCCCAATTTTTGCAAACTCAAGACGAATTCGGACAAGAAAAAAGCCTGCAGGAATATTTTGCAGCAAACCCGAACAATCGTAATAAATCTATAATTTACGTTTTTTACAACAACAATGGTTGTTATGAATGTCCGCAAGCCATGGCAATGCTGGAACAAATTTATCAAGCACAATATGCCGACTTATACGGATTTTTTATGATTGATTATAAAAATGACGAGGAGTACGATTTTATTTCCCGATATCAGCTTTCCCAACCGCTGGAAGTTGTTTTGTTACGCATTCAGGACGGTGCGGTTTTTGGATATCAAAAAATTGAAAACCTGCAAAATATGACCTCGGACACGGTTTCGTTCAAAAACTATGTTACGGAGCAAATAAATTCTTTTTTGGGACACAACGGCTAAAAACCGAACAAAGGCTGACCATTGGCCATTTTTATGCTTTGGCTTTCCATCATTGTGGCAAAATTAAGCTTTCCGCTCTTAATAGCCCCTCTTACCTGACATCCTTGTTCGACATCGGGATTAGCAAACAAAGTGCTCAAGCGCAGTTTTTTCGGAACTCCGTATAAACGTTGGTGTAAACAGGCCAAAATACTGGTTGACACTAAATCATAGGCCATTTCTTCGGAAACAGTCGATGCCGCTGCATATTTTACCAATGCATTAATCGCATCCTGAACAGAATTAGCGTGAATCGTCGATAAAACCAAGTGTCCGGATGTTGCTGCCTGCAAAGCTTCGCTTGCTACATCAGGAGAACGGATTTCACCCAGCATAATATAACGGGGACAGCTACGCAACGCCGATTTTAACGAATCTTTCCAATTTCCGTTTTGAGGTGTTGTCTGTTTGCACAGCCCCAATTCGCCGTTTGGATTTTTATACACTCCGTCCAAAGGAAGCTCAATAGGATCTTCAATTGTAAAAGCGTAGCCTCCTTCAGTCATCAGATAATCTTTCAGCAAAGCCCCCAAAGTAGTTGATTTTCCCGAACCAGTGGCACCGGCAACCAATATCAGCCCCGAAGCACGCCCTAATGACAGCAAATGGCGCATAATCGGCGCCGGCATACCCAAATCTTTTACGGACGGCACATTCAACGGCATTTTACGAACGCAATATTGCACGCCATGCAGGGCTATTGTCCGTTCAACACGATAGCTGTACTTATTATATATAACCAAATAACTCGGAGTGTTTTTATATCCT
The DNA here is from genome assembly GCA_900542055.1 of uncultured Azospirillum sp. Lineage (GTDB taxonomy): Bacteria > Pseudomonadota > Alphaproteobacteria > RF32 > CAG-239 > JAFUYI01. Next base: position 50,239 of record UQMA01000002.1, read on the forward strand.
CTTTCCACAGCTGCCAAAAATTCGGCATAATCGTCAAAAGTTACTTCTTTCAATCCGTGTGCTGTTTTGCCGCTCCACATATAAGCCCTCTTTCCGGGAGTTATATATAAATCTGAAAAAACAACTTCATTTACTGTTGCCATAACTGTCACTCCTAAGAATATTTACGCACAAAATAATAATACTGATATGTTTTTTAGCAAGAAAATTATTTATTGACTTTCAAAAAAAAAGTTTTAGAAATCAATTCGTTTTTAAAATAGAGGTGATGATTATGCAAAATATGACATCGGGCAAACCGCTCGGATTAATAATAAAATTCGCAATTCCCTTGTTGCTCAGCAACCTGTTTCAGCAACTCTACAGCATATCCGACATTATTTTGGTCGGACACCTTATCGGGGTTAAAGCTTTGGCTGCCGTCGGCGCCGCTGCACCGCTGTTTTTCTTTTTAGTTGTTGTCAGCGTTGGTTTTACCAACGGCGTAACCGTTATCCCCGCCCAAAGTTTTGGCGCAAAAAACTTCAAAAGACTTCATCGTTCCGTTGCCATGGCTACGATTTTGAGTTTTAGTTTTACTATTTTATTCAGCTGCTTTACTTATTTTTCAATGGATTGCCTACTAGGTTTAATGAATGTTCCAACTGAAATTTATGATGATACCAAAAACTTTATGAATGTTATCTGCGCCGGTGTAATTATGATTGTGGCTTTTAACCTTTTATCTGGTTTTATGCGTGCTTTGGGAGACAGCAAAACTCCTTTATACTTTTTAATTTTCACCACTTTGCTTAACATTGCTTTAAATGTTATTTTCATTTACCATTTTAAAATGGGGGTAAGAGGTTCGGCTTTGGGAACTGTTGTTGCTATGACGATTGCCGTTGTCTGTTGCCTTGTTTATATGAATAAAAAATTTCCGGTTCTCAAACCCGAATCTCAGGACTGGAGAATCAGCGGAAAACTTTGCCGAGAGCATCTGGCTATTGCCGTGCCTATGGCCATTCAATTTTCCATCATTGCATTGAGCGCCGCCGTTACCCAAACAATTTGCAACAAATTCGGATTTGAAACCATTGCCGCCATGACCGCTGCTTTGCGTATTGAACAGTTGGCTTCGCAGCCTATGGTTTCGTTCGGTGTAGCCATGTCAACTTATGTTGCTCAAAACTATGGTGCAGGAAGAATTGCCAGAATTCGCAAAGGTGTTTTCGAATGTTCAATGATTTCATTGGTTTTAAGTATTGTTCTTGCAATTTTTGTATTTACTTTAGGAGAACAGATTGTCGGCGTATTTGTTCCTAACGAACAGCCTCAGCTCACCGAAACAGTTATTACAATGGCGCAAAAATATTTAAATATAAGTATTTTGTTCTACTTCTTCTTAGGTCAAATTTTTATTTTCCGCAATTCTTGTCAGGGAATGGGAAATTCTATCGCGCCGATGGTTTCGAGTATGATTGAGCTTATAATGCGCGCCTTTGCCGCAATTTATTTGGCTGCACAATTCGGTTTTACCGGTTTGTGTTTTGCCAGCCCTCTGGCGTGGATCGGCGGAGCAGCAGCTGTTGCAGGAGGATATTTCAAAACCATACGCGGCCTGAGAAAGCGGATTAAAACCGCTTTCCGCCAAGCTTACAGCAGCGCTGCAGAATAAAAGCGGCTATTGCCAAAAGAAGGGACAGCCCCATTCCGCTGAAAATAACGACAAGCGAACGATCGTCAACGAAAACGTTGCTGAAAAACATTTCAACATATTCATTAGCGTGTTTGTAATTGCTTTCCAGATAATACGGAGTAATTTGTTTTACTCCGTTTTCGTTTATATCAATAACGACATAGCCGAACTTATGCGGAGCGGAACGCGGTGGCTGCCCTGAAGGCATTAAGGTCAACAAAGGAATACCATCCATATTTTTATTATCGTATTGATGAATATGACCGGATAAAAAAAGCGTAATATTTTTATCGGAAATAATTTGTTTTAATTTTGAAAAAGACGGTGTGATCTTTATTTTTTTCTTCCAATTATCGGAATTAATGGGAGGAATATGGGTGTATATAATACAATTTTTGTAATGCGGACGGATTTTTTCCAAAATATCTTCCAACCAATCCAATTGAATGCGAGAATATTCTCCCTCTGAAGAATCAAGAGCTATGAACATTGTGTTTCCGTATGAAAACCAATAATAAGGCTGTCCGAAAGCCGCTTTATACGCCGATTTGTCAACTCTACCAAAACGGTTGGCTACTTCGTGGTTTCCCGGAATTATATAAAATGGCAGCAAAGAAGCTTCTTCATCCATTTCATTAATCAACCAACGATAGTGGCTGATATTGCGGTAACGTATCAAATCACCGAGATGCAGCATAAAAGCATTTTTTTCGTCTTTTCCGGCACGACGTAAAATTTCCTCCAACGGACCGTTTTGAGCTCCTGTATCAGACATTACGGCAAAAGAAAAAGACTCTTTCTCCGGTTCCAATACTTTTCCAGCGGGAACTAAAAAATTGTTTTCTGCCGGCAGCGCAAAAAATTCTATTGTCAAATCGCGCACGGCAATCAAGCACAATGACAGAAAAAAAGTATAAAAAGCAGCTTTATAAAGCATATTCGGTAAATATTTTTTTGATATAAACACAATTTTTCTCCTAAATCAGGTATAATTTATTGCAATAGAATTTATTCGTCAAGCAAACCTAGTCCACTGTGTAAAATAGTTTTGTCAAAAAATTTTGTATAAAACTGAAATATGCTATTGAGATTTATTTCAAATAGTATATATTATGTGCAATAAAAAAACTTTAGCGAGGTCAAAATGAAGAAATTGTTTGCAACACTTGGCGCTGTATTGGCTACCGCAGCTTGCGCCAACAATAATTATGACTGTGAAGAAACTTATGTTGAAGAACCCTGCCCTTGTCAGGAACAAGCTCCGGTTCAGGCTTATCAACCGCGTTATGAATATCAGCCCGCACAAGTAGCTTATGTTCAGCAGCAGGCCGCTCCTTGTCAAGGTGAAGTCCGCACTATGCGCGAACCTGTAGAAGTTGTTTATAAACGCACAACTTACGGCACTGTTTATGAACCAAGACATTTTGAAAATGTTTCTTACGAAAGAGAAACTGTAAACGGCGCAACTTACAGCAATCAAACTTATGCTCAACCGGTTGTCATCCAAGAAAATGCAACCGTTGCCGAACAAGAATATATTGTTCCGGCTGCTCAGCCGGCTCCGGCTCCGAAGCAGGCTCCGGCAAAAAAATACAATGGTCCGGTTGTAATTGTTCCCGCACAATAGTTGATGTGCACAAAAAACCTCGGTTTTTCCGAGGTTTTTTTTGTGCTTATTACAGGCCTTACAGCCTTGAAGAGGGCAAACGGCTGATATTTTCATTTTTTAGTTTTTCAATATATTCCTGCAATTTTGCCGGAGAATCATCACTCCACCCCATTATATAATTTTTGCCGACAAACAGCAAAGGCAATCCGAGTTCTCCGCGCAAATTATGTTCCTGAGCATATTTCCGCAGCAAATTGTAATTTTTTTGTTGACAACTAAAAAAGCTTAATATATAAGTTCGTTTCAGAGAGATTGCCGACATAGCTCAGTTGGTAGAGCTACTGATTTGTAATCAGTGGGTCCGCGGTTCGAGTCCGTGTGTCGGCACCATTAAAGATTAAAGGGGCATGAGTTTTCATTGCCCTTTTTATTTTTTTAAATACTACAAAAAAATCCATACTAGCCAATCTTAGATTGGTTGATATTGAAAAATTTATTACAGCACTATTTGCAGCGAAAAACGTAAAACATCTAATGATTTGCCATATAATTTTGAATCAGAAGCAGAGAGGTGTTTTCAGGAGATATTTTAATGCAGTGGCAGAGCTCCTTTATCCTCCGTATTTTCTGATTTTTATTGACTCCTATTTCCTTTGTTAATATTCTGCTTTCAGATATATAAAACAAACGCTCATTTATGGAGAGTGATATTTGTTTTCTATGGGGATGGGGATTTAAATTTAAACTATTTTTTACAGCCTGAATCATTCTTCAAAGCGGTCAAACAGTTTTTTAAGTTCAGCAATTTTCTCTTCACGCTCATCATCTGAAAATGAACTTGCGACACAATGCTGCAAATGCTTGGTCAAAATATTGCTTTCCACAGCACGGATTGCAGAACGAATAGCTTTTAGTTGAATTAAGATGTCAGGACAATAGCGCCCCTCTTCCACCATTTTTTTCACACCTTCTATTTGTCCGGAAATACGGTTTAGACGAGGCATATTTTCAATATGGCTCGGATATGCATTCTGTTTGCAGCAATTGTGATTATTATTTTCCATATTTTTTCCTAGTGCATTGCATGTTCCATCGGCATTGCGGGCTGTTCAATATGAAAATATACAGCCACTCCATAAAGCACCAACGAAACAAATAAAGTTATTTTCATAAAAGATATATGTTTTTCTTCAGCACAGCAACATTTTTTTGAAAAAACAAAATAAAAAGACAAAAGCAATAATGCTCCTGAAAAATAGAGCATATATCCCATTTGGTGATGGCTCAACAATGTTTGTTTAGGCATAGCGGTCATCATACCGGCATTTAACAAAGCCGACAGAGCCGGAACACCGCAGCAAACAAAATGAAACAAAGCCAAAAACAAGCTGCTGCCTACAAATGCTTTTTTTTACGTTTTCTATCATTCAAAACTTTTTTTATGAGGGCGGAGAAAATCTCCGCCCATGTACGCAATTATTTACAGCCGCAGCTTTTATCTTTTTCACAAGAACAATGTTCGCCGCAGTGACAATTTTCTTCTTTTTTGCTGCATTCATCACAGCAGCATTTTCCATCTTTTCCACATTGGCAGTTGTCGCCGCATTGGCAATTTTCACATTTGCAATTCGGGTTTGTACAATTTCTCATATTATATCTCCTTAAATTAAGTATAATACCCTTTACGGGTATTATACATATACCCCTATTAGGTATATGTCAAGTTTAAAAATATTGCCATAGTGCATTTTTTATATATTATCATTTCAGGAGATATAAAATGGTTTTGACACGAGAAGAAATTATCCGCCTTTTACAAGACGAAACCAACCAAAAAAATCTATTTAAAAAAGCCGATGACATACGTCGTCAATATGTCGGAGATGAAGTGCATTTGCGCGGCTTAATAGAATTTTCGAATATTTGCCGCAACAATTGCATGTATTGCGGTATCCGCAAAGGCAATATTTCGGCCAAACGTTATCATATGGAGCCTGAAGAATTAATTGAAACCGCCAGAAAAGCTGCCGATATAGGTTTCAAGACCATTGTTATGCAATCGGGCGAAGATATGTATTATACACAAAAGCGCATGTGCGAAATTATTGAAGCCATTAAAAAATTTGATGTAGCCGTTACTTTGAGTATCGGCGAGAGAACATATGAAGACTATAAAGCTTTTCGCGAAGCCGGCGCCGATCGTTATTTGATGCGCATAGAAACCACCGATAAAGATTTGTATCATAAGCTTGATCCGCAAATGAGCTGGCAGCATCGCTATGACTGTCTGATGATGATCAGAGATTTGGGATATGAACTGGGCTCGGGAATTATGGTGGGTTTGCCTGAACAATCCATTGAATCTATTGCCGATGACCTTTTATTCTTGCGCGAAATAAAAGTAGATATGTCTGGTATCGGTCCTTTTATTCCGCACCCTCAAACACCTTTGGCAAACTGCACCGGCGGAACATTGAATTTGGCTTTGCGAACAATGGCAGTTATGCGCTTGCTGATGCCCGATATTAATATTCCTGCCACCACCGCTATGGAAAGCCTGCACCCAAAAGGCAGATTGATGGCTTTACAAGCGGGAGCAAATGTGGTAATGCCAAATGTAACGGAAGGCGAATATCGGCGTTTGTATGAGCTTTACCCTGGGAAAATTTGCGTAGATGACACGCCTGTTCATTGCCGCAGTTGTATCGGTATGAAAATTATGTCAATCGGACGCACTATCGGCAAAGGATATGGAAGTCATAAGAAAAACAATATTGATTAACTTTTTTTGCATAAACAAAAGTATTTTTCAGATTATTTTCAGACTAAAAGCCTATTTTAAAATAGTATTTTATTAATCAGCGTAAGGATTTTTCTATGCTTTCATACGTCATAAACAATTCAGATAAAAGCTTTAGACACGAATTATACCGTAAAGCTATCCATTTGAGTTCATTGTGGATGCTTTTGTGCATCTACCTGTTTCCAAAAACTTTTGCCGTAATTTTGTTTGGTTGTATGTTAGCATTTGATTTTACAATAGAATATGCTTGCTACAAAAAAATTGCATGGGCAAGAAAACTTTTTGAAAGAATGCTTATTAAAACTTTGCGCAGCAAAGAAACTAAAAAGAAAAAATTTGTTCCCAGCGGTTCTGTGTATGTATTGTTTTCCGCTCTGCTCTCTACTTTGTTTTTTTCTAAAGAAATTGCAATTATCAGTTTGACTGTCATGTTGGTTTCGGATACTTGCGCCGCCATTTTCGGAAGACTGTTCGGAAGCCGCAAATTATATGGACAAAAATCGCTGGAAGGAACCATGGTGTTTTTTATCAGCGCTTTATATATTATGATAGCCTACAACCATTTATTTCCGACAAGCTATGCGGGAATTATAGCCTGCACTCTGGCAACGTTATGCGAATTATTTGAGAGCAAACTCAAAATTGACGACAACTTGTCCATACCTTTGGTTATCGGCTTTGTACTGACTTATTTATAAACGAGAATCCGCTATGAAAAAATTAAAACTTTCGCTTTCATCTCAATCGCTGATTTGGGTATTGTCCCTCTATTTCGGAACAATTCTTAATTTGACATTTTATCATTTTATTGCTCAAAGACTGGAAATTTCAAATTTTTCGACTGTTTTGTTCGTTTTTTCATTACCTGTTTTCGTTATTGTGCCGCTCTTAATTTTGTTTAGTCTTATAACAATTCCTTATTTTGGTAAAACACTTACCGTAATTTTGCTGTGCTTATCATCTATTGCGAATTATGCAATGTTCAAACTTGGAATTTTTATCGATTCAGATATGTACCGCAATATTGTTGAAACGACCGTCCGCGAAGCAACTGATTTAATTACGCCGACCGCAGTGATATGGTTTGCAATTACCGGAGTACTGCCGGCTGTTTTGCTATTTTGCTGCCATATCAAATATCTTTCGGCCGGAAAAGAGATTATCCGCAGATTAAAGCATATTTTATGCTCACTGCTTCTGCTTTTATGTTTAATGCCTTTTACATATAAAGATTATGTGTCTTTTGGAAGAAACAACAAGCAAATCAAAAAACTTATGAATACATTTAATTATATATATTCTGTCGGACGTTATTATCAAAGGCAGGCTATCGCCAATCGACAATTTGTGATTTTGGATGAAAATCCAATCCGCGAAGACATTAAAGAAAATCAGCCGCGCGTACTTATACTGATTGTTGGAGAAACCGCCAGAGCCGCTAATTTTTCAATTTATGGATACGAGCGCCAAACAACACCTCTTTTGCAAGAACAAAATGTAATCGCTTTTAAGGATACTCTTTCCTGCGGAACTTCAACCGCTGTTTCTTTGCCCTGTATGTTTTCACACATGACAAGAAAAAAATTTGATGTTGTCGATGCAAAATACACACAAAATTTAATCGATTTACTGGCAAAGTCCGGTTATGATATTTTGTGGCGCGAAAACGATGATGGCTGCAAAGAGGTTTGCAATCGTGTTGCTACTGAAGATATGCTTAGAATACATAATAAAAAATTCTGTCATAAAAAATATTGTCAAGATGAGGCTCTGCTAGACGGATTAGAACAAAAAATAGCCGCTGTTACAAAAGATACCGTTATCGTTCTGCACATGATGGGAAGCCATGGACCAACATATTACAAACGTTATCCTGATGAATTCCGTAAATTTTTACCGACCTGCGATACCGCCGATTTGCAAAATTGCACCCGTGAAGAGATTGTCAATACTTACGACAACACAATTTTGTACACAGATTTCATCATTGATTCGGCTATTGATGTCTTAAAGAAATTTCCTCAATATGCTTCAGGTTTGATTTATATCTCCGATCACGGAGAATCGCTGGGCGAAAACAGTTTATATCTGCATGGAATTCCTTATTCCGTTGCTCCCGATGTGCAAAAGGAAATTCCGTTTATTTTTTGGATGTCGGACAATTTGAGTCAACGCTCGACAATGGATAAATTTTGTTTGTATCAGGAAGCTGAAAAAGGAAACTTTTCACACGACAATCTATTCCACTCTGTGTTAGGGCTGTTAAACATAAAAACAACCACTTATGAAAAGGATTTAGATATATTCGAACGCTGTCGTTTTACCGTTCAACCTGCTCTTGGGGCAAACGAACAGTAAAACGGCTGCCTTTGCCGATTTCAGAACTAACCGATATTTTTCCGTGATGACGGCGAACGATTATATCCGCCAACGATAATCCCAACCCTAAACCGTTTGAATTTCGATTTCGTGATTTATTAACCTGATAAAAGCGTTCAAAAATATGCGGCTGTTCTTCCTTAGTTATACCAATGCCGGTATCCTCGACGCAAAATTCAACCTCATCACCTGTTTTATAAGCTTTAACTGTTACTTTTCCGCCGGTTTGAGTATATTTTAAAGCATTATCCAACAAAATATATAACAATTGCCGCAACATATCTTTATCGGCTTTCACTTGCAATTGATGCTCAATATCCGTCTGCAAAGCAATATTTTTGGCTTTTGCCGTATCTTGCATATTGTGAACAACATTTTTGATTAAAGCCAAAAAATCAAAATGTTCCCAAACCGCATTTAAGTTATCATTGTCGGAACGTGCTAATTGCAAAAGTTTTGAATTGAGCTGCCCCATACTTATAATTTCCTCTTTAAGGCTTTTTATTATCTCATCTTTCGGATTTTTAAGTTCAAGCAGTTCAGTATATGACAATATAACGCTCAGCGGAGTGCGTAATTCATGCGAAGCGTCTGCAACAAAACGCTTATGTCTTTCATAAAAAGCATTTATCTGCTTTATGGCTTTTCCAGACAAATACAAACTGCAAAAATAAGCAAATCCAGAAAGAATAACAATAGACCACAAAGCTAAAGCCAAATAAAGTTTGTTGCTGTGAATAAGCGGAGTGATATTGCTTAAAACAATAATTGTATTTTGAGTTCCGTCGGCAGAAACCAAATTTTGTTTTGCCAGTAAAAAGTACCATTTAACTTTTTTATATTTAACATTTTCATGATAAATATGTCCGTCTTTGTATTTTTTTCTCTGAAAACGCATTTGCAGCAATTCAGAAACTTCTGTAGGCAAAGCCTCTTCCGCATACACAAGTTTGCCATCAGCATACAAATATGTAAAATTATGTATAGAATCAACATCTGCATTAATCTGATGTATTTGCGGTAATTTTATATATCCGCTGGAATTTGCTCCCGCCTCCAGAACTTCTTCATCCAAATAATCCGTCAAAGCTTCTTTAACCAACTTAACGGTTGTACGGTGATACATAAAAGTACCGCTGAAAAAAATGGTCACCAACATTAAAGTGATAACAAATGTATATTTTAACGTCAGTTGTTTTTTTATTTTTTCAATCATTTTCAGCAATTTCCATAACATAACCTATATTTTTAACCATTCTGATATTTATTTTGCCGTCAAAAATTTTAAGTTTTTTTCTGAGCATATAAATATGAGAGTCAAGGCTTGCCGGCGCAGTATCTAACTTTTCCCGCCAAATACGTTCAAATATTGTTGCCCGCGGAATAATATTTTTTTGATTGGCAAAAAGCAAATCGAACAATTCAAACTCTTTTCGGCTAAGGTCTATTTTTTTTCCGTTAAATTCTATTTGATGCAGATTTTTATCTACCATAATACTGCGGCGGCTGTATTTGCTATCAATAAAAGGTTTGGACTGGCGGCGGCTGACGGCTTTTATTCGTGCCTGCAATTCTTTTATTTGAAATGGTTTTACCATATAGTCATCGGCTCCGCTCTCAAGTCCGATAATTTTGTCTTCAATGCTATCGCGGGCACTCAAAAAAATAATACCGCCTTGATAAGCATATTTATCGCCGCGCAAATGCTTGCACAATTCAATACCGTTCATCTCCGGCAGCATCCAATCCAAAAGCACAACATCATAAACATCGGCTTTATTGTCGGCAACATATCGCAAAGCCTCGGCGCCATTATGCGCCCAGTCGGTTTGGTGTCCTTCTAAAATCAGCAATTGCTGCACAACCGCCCCTAATTTTAAATCATCTTCCACCAGCAATAATTTCATAAGCTGCTCCTTTGAAAGAATTGTAATTTTACAATCTGAAAACAGTCTTATTTTTTCACAATCCCAATGGGGCAACCGTTCTGTCCAACACGCCTTGCGTTTTTGAAATAGCAACCCCGTAATTTGTTATGGGAACACCGCGCCGCACACATTCGTTCAATCTGCGCATCATTTCAACTCTATTGAGCATGCAGGCTCCGCAATGAATGACCAAAGCGTAATCTTCAAGGTTTTCGGGAAAATCATTTCCCTGACAAAACTCAAATTGCAGCTGTTTTCCGGTATATTTGCTTATCCATGCCGGAATTTTAACCTTACCGATGTCATCGGATAAAATATGGTGAGAACATGCCTCGGCAATCAAAATTTTATCGCCGTCGCGCAATTTATCAATTGTACGAGCCCCTTCCACCATAATAGAAAGATTGCCTTTATTACGCGCAAACAAAATGGAAAACGTTGTTAATTTTATATTTTCCGGAACGTTTTTCGCAACCTGCTGCACAACTTGAGAATCTGTAATAACAAGCGCCGGTTTGTTTTTTAAATTATCTAATGTTTGCCGTAATTGATTTTCTTTTACCGCCACGGCAACTGCATTGCAATCTAATAATTCACGCAAAACCTGAACTTGTGGCAAAATCAAGCGTCCTTTGGGAGCAGAAAGGTCAATCGGCACAACCATAATCACCGTATCCCCGCTTTCCACCAAATCACCCGCCAATAAAGGATCTTTTTTAAATTCGGCAGGAACAGCCTCAATTATGGTCTTTTTTAAAATTTCGATATTTTGCCCTTTTGCCGCCGAAACCGCGGTCCAGACAATTTTGTTTTCGGCACAAAAATCAATATCTGCTTGCAAAGGCTGGCTGACATCGGTTTTATTAAACACCACAACAAAAGGCAGTTTTATTTTTTGCAATTGAGAAATAATATTTTTTTCAGCCGGTTGCAATCCGTCTTTGCCGCAGACCACCAAAGCCAAATCAGAACGGCATAAAATCCGATGAGTGGCTTTGATACGCAAAGCCCCAAGTTCGCCTTCATCATCAAGTCCAGCTGTATCATAAAATGTTACCGGTCCTAACGGAAGCAATTCATACGGCTTTGCTACGGCATCTGTTGTTGTTCCGGCTATATCGGACACAATAGCAACTTCCTGTCCGGTAAGAGCGTTTATCAATGAAGATTTTCCCGCATTTCTACGTCCGACAATACTGATAACACAACGCAGGGCGCGCGGGGTTGCCGAAGCTTTATCCGTCATATTTATTCTCCTCTAACAGTGTATATATTGGAAGTTACGGAGCATAAACACAATTGTCAATATATTTGCGTTTTTTATACGCCATTCAACTAAAAAAGCGTTCTAAAAAAAAACAAAAATTTATCAGCGGATATTATTTTTCTTCTTAATAACTATCAAAAAACTTTAGTTTTTATTTTAAATATGATATAGCTTTACACTAGGTGAAAAAATATGGATATTGCTACAAATAAAATAACAATCGAAGCCATGGCTGTTATTGCCGAAAAAGAAATAAGCCTTAAAAATTTTTTCAAATTAAAAAAAGGCGACTTTCTTAGTTTGGAAAGAAACAATGATTGTTCAGTTTGTTTGCAATCCGGCGGAGCAAAAATCGCAAACTGTTTTCTTCGCCAGACAAACAACCGCTTTGAAGTGGAAATAAAAGAAAAATTATAGAGTTTTAATATGCCGAAAAAACTAAAAAAAATTATCAAAAAAATTACAAAATCTCCGGCTTTTGCGGCCTTTATCGGAAAGCTGATGTATTATTACGGTCTTTTGGTATGGAAAACAACACGTTGGCAAATTTTCGGTATTAACCGTTTTTATCCGATTTGGGATAAAGATAAATCCATTATTTTAACCATCTGGCACGGACGTGTTTTGATGATACCTTATTTCTGGAATAAAAAACACCCCTTAAACGCTTTGGTTTCCCCACACAATGATGGAAGAATTGCGGCAACATTTTTACAAAAAATCGGTTTTGGAATTATTGATGGTTCAAGCAACGACGGCGCAAATGCCGCTGCTATCGGGCTGCTTCGTTCCTTGGAAAAAGATGAAGCTATTGCCATAATTCCTGACGGACCGCGCGGTCCGCGGATGAAGATGAATGAAAGTCCGCTTTATTTTGCAAAAAAGTCTGGTAAAGCTTTATTCGGTGCAACTTATTCAATTGAACATTCAATAGTGGCAAAAAGCTGGGATGCCATGTTGATCCCACTGCCTTTTTGCAGAGGCATTGTTCATTTGACGAAGCCTTATTATATTCCGGCTGATGCCAGCAAAGAAGATATGGAAAAATATCGTCAGGAAATAGAAGACGAATTAAACGAATTAACCAAACGCGCAGACCATGTATTCGGTCTTCCCAAAATAGAAGCCGGTGTTTGCGCAAAAAGTAAAAAACATAAAACTGAGGAAAAACAATAAATGTTCATTAAAATATATAATACCTTAATCAGAATCTTATATCCTTTGGTTATCAGCCGCTATATCAAGAAGCGTCAACAAAAAGGCAAAGAAGATTTAAAACGTTTTAATGAACGTATCGGGCGTCCGACAATGGAAAGACCAGAAGGAAAATTGTTTTGGTTTCATGGTGCTTCAGTCGGAGAATCTTTATCTATGCTTCCCCTGATTAACCGTATGCTTGAAACTTATCCCGAAGCACATGTTATGGTTACAACCGGCACTCTTACCTCTGCAGAACTTATGGGAAAAAGGCTTCCTGAAAGAGCTTTTCATCAATATATCCCCATTGACAACCCTGTATTTACTACCCGCTTTGTCAAACATTGGCACCCTGATGCGGTTTTGTGGTTTGAGTCCGATTTGTGGCCGGCTATGCTTTCATCTATCAAACGCAAAAACATTCCTTTGATTTTGGTGAACGGGCGTATTTCAAACAAATCTTTCAAACGCTGGCAGCAATTTGACTATATTTGCAAAGAGCTGCTTTCCTGCTTTACTTTTTGTTTGGGACAATCAGATGAAGATGCTTATCGTCTGCGTGTTCTTGGCGCTAAAGAAGCTATTTGTCTTGGAAATGTAAAATATGCGGGCTTGCCTCTGCCGATTGATAACGACAAAAAAGCCAAAATAGAAAAACAAATTAACGGACGCACAATATGGCTTGCAAGTTCAACGCATGATGACGAAGAATTTAAAATAGCAAAATTTCATAATCAACTAAAAAAAGACTTTCCTGATTTGTTATTGCTGATTGCTCCCCGACATCCGCAAAGAGGCGTTGAAATTCAAAAACGCATACAAAAAGAACTTGGATTGAAAGTTGCATTGCGTTCAAAAAACGAACCTATACAGCCCGACACAGATATTTATGTTGCCGATACAATCGGTGAATTGGGCATTTGGTATAGTATTTGTCCGCTGGTATTTATCGGCGGTTCGCTTATTCCTCACGGCGGACAAAACTTTATGGAGCCTTCTCGCTGCAGAGACGCCGTTATTGTCGGTCCGCATATGCATAACTTTACCGATGCAATGAACCGCGCTAAAAAAGCCGATGCCGTTATTCAAGTAAATGATGTGTTGGATTTGACCGATAATGTTAAACAATTGCTCGAAAACAAAGATTTGTTAGAAGCAAAACGCAGTCTGGCATACAATTGGGCAATGTCCGAAACAAAAGTTTTAGACGGAATTATGGATAAAGTACAGAGTTATATGCCAGAATGAAAACCCCTGTCTATTGGAAAAACAGAAATATAAAAGCTTTGACTTTATTGCCTATCGGTTGGGTATATGCCGGTTTGACAGCTTTACGCTTGTTGATTAAAAAGCCTTTTGCTACTGATTGTCCTGTAATTTGCATAGGTAATTTAACAGCAGGAGGAACCGGAAAAACCCCAACCGCAGTTGCTATTGCAAAAATTGTTAAAGAACTCGGATATAATCCGTTTTTTGTATCCCGTGGATACGGCGGAAATTTGTCAGGCGTTATTGTTAACAGAGAAAAACATACCCCTAAACAGGTTGGCGATGAACCTTTGTTGTTAGCTCGCGAAGCTGAGGTTTCAATTAATCCAAACCGCGCTTTTGCTGCTCAAAAAGCCATATCCGAAGGAGCAACGGCTCTTATTATGGATGATGGATTCCAAAATCCCAGTCTTAAAAAAAATATTTCGTTTTTGGTTTTTGACGGAGGCTTCGGAATAGGAAACGGCTGGCCTCTGCCCGCAGGTCCTTTACGTGAAAGTTTCAACGCCGGATTAAAACGCGCCGATGCAGCCATCATCATCGGCCAAGATACAACTAACCTTTGCGGCAAATTGAAAAATATTCCGATTTTTAAAGCTGTAATGCAGCCATTGCCTTTACAAAACACAAAACAAAAAGCCATTGCTTTTGCCGGTATCGGCCGTCCTGAAAAGTTTTATAATTCACTCCGTGAAATGCAAATAGAAATTATCAAAACCATTGACTTTCCGGATCATCATTTTTACACTGAAAATGAATTAAAGCAACTGATAGAAGAAGCTCGTAAATTTGAGGCACGATTAATAACAACAGCAAAAGATTTTGTTAAAATTCCTGCAAATTTACAAAAATATTTTAATGTGCTCGAAATAGAAATTAAATGGGGCAACAGAGAAGCTTTGAAAACTTTTATTCAAAATAAATTCGCCTCACTAAAAAAATAGATTTATTTTCGGCTTTATCTATTTTTCTCACAGTTACCGCAATCACTGCAACCATTGCATATCAAACGAGAATCACAGGTTTCACAATTTTTTCGCCAATGTTTTACATACCACCCATCATTAAAAAGTTCGGTTTGCGGTTTGTGTAAATTCCATATTACAAGCACATATTGTTGCGCCCTCTGGAAATTTGTATCATTCCCGCAGCTTTGAGTTTGAGCAAAATGTTACGTATAATAACCGGATTAACTTGCACAGAACCAGACAAAAAATCACTTGTTAGTGGAAACTGCCCTTTAAGAGTTTCAAGGGCAGTCAACACATGCAAAGCTATTGTAAATCTACTTGATATTTGCATTTAGCAGTCTTTCAGCAAAGTTCGGCATCACTTAAACCAAATTGTGTTAAAGATCCTTCTTTAGCCTGAATACAAAGAAATTGAAATTCATCACTCCCGACATTTTCAATGGTACGAGCAACTTTTGTGCCTACTCTTACCGCAGATCCTTCTTTTACCTCAATTTTGTTTTTACCTGCAGTAATAACACCTTTACCTTTTAAAACAATATAAACTTCTTCATTTTGTTACAGATTATTTGTAATGCCAACTATTACATTTATTTTTAATAATAAATGTTGAATAATAAATGTTATCAAAAGTTACATATATACAAAAAACGACAGCCTTTCAGCTGCCGTTTTTTTGTATATTTTATCTTATCAGTCTTCCTGAATTTCGGTTTCTGGTTCTCTGATTTCATCAGATAAATTATCTTCAGAATCAGCAACACTTTCACCTAAAAATTCAGAACCTGTTTCATTTTCCAGCTCTTCTTCATCTTCGGAATCAGCGTCAAGCCAGGTTACCGACATAACTTTTTCATCTTCGGCAGTTCTGAACAAGATAACGCCTTGTGTCTTTCGACCAGCCACACGGATATCTTCAACCGGCATACGTATTAACTTGCCTCCGTCTGTCACCATCATAATCTGGTTGTTATCATCAATCGGGAATGAGCTTACAACTTCTTTGTTGCGGGCTGACATTTCCATATTGGCAATACCTGATCCACCGCGTCCGGTAACACGATATTCATAAGAAGATGAGCGCTTTCCATAACCAGTGCATGTAACTGTTAAAATAAACTGTTCATTAGCTTTCATCTGCTCAAATTCCGCCGGAGACAAAATATTTAACAAACCTGTATCCACAGCCTTAATTTCAACATCATTGCCATTTTCGTTTTCCATACGTTTGATAGCGGAAACGACTTTGGCATATTCATCGCGCTGCTCAGAAGTTGCATCACTATGGTTCAAAATCGACATTGAAATAACTTCATCATTATCAGCAAGTTTAATGCCGCGAACGCCCACAGAATTGCGTCCGACAAAAACGCGCACTTCCGTAACCGGAAATCTGATGCATTTACCATAACGGGTAGCCAACATAATATCGTCATTTTCGGTACAAATGCGGACATTGATAAGCTTGTCGTCATCATCAAGTTTCATAGCAATTTTACCGTTTGACTGAACATTGACAAAGTCCATCAAGCTATTGCGGCGAACCATACCGCTCTTGGTTGCGAAGATAATCGACAAATCTTTGCAATCTGCTTCATTCTCAGGCAGACGCATAATCGTAGTAATATTTTCGCCTTCATCTAAAGGCAGCAAGTTTACAAACGGTTTGCCTTTTGATGTTGGCGAGCCGAGAGGCAATTTGTAAACTTTCAGTTTATAAACCAGTCCTTTTGAAGAGAAGAACAGCACCGGAGAATGAGTAGAAGCAACAAACAGGCGGGAAACAAAATCCTCGTCTTTTGTAGCCATTCCCGATTTGCCTTTACCGCCGCGTTTTTGAGCACGATAAGCATTCAGCGGAACTCTTTTAATATATCCGGCTTCCGTAACCGTTACTACCATTTCTTCTCTTTGAATTAAAGATTCGACATCCTGATCAAACTCAATGTCTTCAATTTTAGTACAGCGAGGCGTTGCATATTCATCTTTGATGGCAACCAATTCATCACGCATAATGCCGTAAAGTTTTTCACGGCTTGCCAAAATTGAAAGACATTCTTTAATTTCATCGCCTAAATTAATCAATTCCTGATGAATTTTATCACGTTCCAAACCGGTCAAGCGTTGCAATTTCAAATCCAATATTGCTTTAGCCTGTGCCTCTGACAAATGATAATGACCGTTTTCAACCTTGCGATCCGGTTCGTCAATCAAAATCACCAAAGGCTCCACATCTCCGGCCGGCCAAGCTTTTGACAACAAAGCGTCTTTTGCTTCTTGCGGCGAAGGAGCTGTGCGAATCAGTTCAATAACCGGATCAATATTTTCAACAGCTATAGCTAAACCAACCAATGTATGAGCGCGGTCGCGAGCCTTATTCAATTCATAAATTGTACGGCGGCGGATAACTTCTTCACGAAATTCGATAAAGGCAGCAATGATTTCTTTTAGGTTCATCATCATTGGGCGGCCGCCATTAATAGCCAGCATATTCATACCGAAACTGGTCTGCAGCGGAGTAAATTTGTAAAGTTGATTCAAAATAACATCAGCTTGGAAGTCGCGTTTGATTTCAATAACCACGCGAACGCCCTGACGGTCAGATTCATCGCGAATATCTGAAATTCCTTCAAGTTTTTTGTCTTTGACAAGTTCTGCAATTCTTTGTACCAGAGCGGCTTTGTTTACCTGATATGGAATTTCATGGACAATGATGGCCTCTTTGTCTTTGCGGATTTCCTCAATTGTGCATTTTGCACGCATCATCACCGAACCACGTCCGGTATAATAAGCTGACTTTGCTCCGCTTTGTCCCAAGATTAGACCGCCGGTCGGAAAATCAGGCCCCGGAACATAATTAATCAATTCATCAATTGTAATATCAGGATTATCAATATAAGCGCAGCACGCAGAAATGATTTCACCTAAATTGTGCGGCGGAATATTGGTTGCCATACCAACGGCAATACCGTTTGTGCCGTTTACCAACAAGTTTGGATAACGTGCCGGCAAAACAGTCGGCTCTTGCAGACTTTCATCGTAGTTAGGCATAAAATCGACTGTATCTTCGTCAATATCTTCAATGAGCGCATGAGCCACTTTTGCTAAACGAGCTTCCGTATAACGCATAGCGGCGGCGCCATCACCGTCCATTGAGCCAAAGTTTCCCTGCCCGTCAACCATAGGAACGCGCATTGAAAAAGGCTGTGCCATACGCACCATTGCTTCATAAACCGAGCTGTCGCCGTGTGGGTGATATTTACCTAAAACATCACCGACGATACGAGCTGATTTACGGAACGGGCGATTATAATCATAACCGTTTTCGTACATCGAATAAATAATACGGCGGTGAACCGGTTTCAAACCATCTCTGACATCCGGCAGCGCACGCGATACAATCACACTCATTGCGTAGTCAAGATATGAGCGGCGCATTTCTTCCGAAATGTCAACCGGAGTAATATCTTGAGCCGGTTTATCCACGGCATTTGCAATCATATTTTCATCATTGATTTCTTCAGTCATTTTTTTACCTTGTCTGATTACTTTTAAACTGGAAACATCATAGCAAAAACATAGTTTTTGACCAGTAATTTAATAAACTTATACCCATATAAAATTGTGAGAATCGCTTGTAGAGGCAAAAAAAGCCACTTAAAATCGATGTTTTTAAAAAGAGTATTTTAAAAGTTAACAATAACAGCGTCTAAAACGCTTAAAAAAGCATTTTAGACATCAAGTGATAAAATAATTCGCATTTTATTATTCATCTTACTGATAGTTTTTAAGACTTACAATTTCTCCATCTTTATAAACCGCTTCTTCCAACAAGCTGCCTGTTTCATCATATTCTCTGTTCACACCATCGCGTTCATCGTTTTTGAAAACTCCCTCTTGGTGCAATTGCCAGTTTTTATAATGAGCCTGCTCCGAAATATATCTGTTTTTATATTTTGCTATTGATGTGCTCGAGAAAGGTTATTACTCTTTCATATTTAATTTTATCAATTGAACCAGATAGATTTTATTATATAAGAAAAAAGCCTTAAAACTCTATTAGAATTTTAAGGCTAAAATTGGTGGGAGTTGAGAGGTTCGAACTCCCGACCCTCTCGGTGTAAACGAGATGCTCTTCCAGCTGAGCTAAACTCCCATCCGTTCAACAAGAAATCTTATAGCCAATTATAAAAAATAAATCAAGCAAAAAAATAACATTTTTAAAACTTTTTTTATTTTTTGTGTAAATTTAACTTGTTAGCTAAACAAAATTCTTACGATTTTCAGCAAAACGAGATAATAGCAGATAAAATAAAACAACTTTATAAACCAATTTCGTTTATTTATGCGCTCAGGCAAAAAATCAAATGTGAGAAAAGCTATCGTATAAACAGTAAAACCATCAAGCCAAATTGAAGGATGCGTCATTTTATCCCAAATTTCCGCCCAATCGCCGGTTCCGAATAAATCATAGAGCCAACCGCCGGTTAAAGACGGAATCGTAAACCAACCTGCAAAAAATAAAGCAATTTTTTTGCAATATTTTTCATGAAATCTAAGCCAATCAAAAAATTTTTTCATTATCTCCCCTCATTATGAAAATTATTCATTTGATTATGCTTTATTTTTTTATTTATTTCGGAACGTTTAGGCGAAAAAACAGCTATATTTTTCAGTTTAGCGATTTTTGCGCCGACTTCATTTATATAATCGCTGATTTTTTTAGAAGGTTTAGGAAAACCATAAACAGCAACAGTTTGAGGAATCGTATTTTTATAAAACGCGATATCGTCATTTTTTTTCTTTTCTTCCAGCAGTTCTTTTACCTGCGCTAACATCCGTTTTTCATTAGAATCGCAGCGAGCAAAAAACATTATCGGTTTTCCTTCTATTTCGGTTGTTGCTCCCAATAAATATTTATCATTGATTTCTTTCAGCAAAAACTTTTCCGACTGAGCCAGTCTGGGCATAACAACACGCAGACATTTAATATCATCTCCGACCAATTTATAACTTTCGGCTTTTAGATTATAAAGCTCCATAACTCGGGCAATTCTTCTCGGCAATAAAACATTAAATTTTTCAGCGCCGACTTTGCGGCGGGCCGCATGTTCAAAATTCAGAGCGAATAAATCCGCCGCATATTCCATTGGCTGACGGCTGTAAGCTTTGAGATATTGCTTTTCCACACCGCTTTCCAGCAAATCATCGCCAGAAATATAATAACATGAATTAAGCGCGTATAAACGCGACATTTTATCATCTTCAAAAGTATATTTTCTCCCCGCTGCTTTTAATAAACTTTGCAGCGGAGAAACACCGTGCCCCGAATGAAAAGCTTCATGAGCAACCGTGGCAAGCCCTGCTCTTCGCTGCGGTGCAAGATCGATGCTATGAAACATCGCCGAATAATCTCCCGCAGTATGTTCATCCAGAGCTTTAACCTTAACGCGCGGACGCAAAGCCGCAGCTATTTTATCATCAGGATAAGCTTGCTGATACAAACATTTTATCAAACGTGCAGCAAATCTCTCTTTTAAGCGTCCGTTACTATCAATAGAAATACGGATAACATCTTCCGCTGCTTGCGGATAGCTTTTCAAAAAATCCTCAGCAGCAGCCTGAGCCAATTTTCGATTGCGTTGGCTATATTTCGGCTCAAGTCTAAAATTCTTATACAATTTTGCAAAATATTTTATATTTTTTTCGGCAAATTCAGATTGTCTGTCCTGAGTTAAATATTCTAACTTTCTATCAACCCATGATAACTTTCCTATATAATCCTGAACTTTTTCAGGAAGAGGATTCACTGCCGTCATAATTCCGAACATAGCAGCGCGGCGCAAATGGCGCTTTTGTTCCTCTTTAGGAGTTATTTTAAGCATCGCATTCAAATTGTCATAAAGTTCAATCCAATCATCGGCACGCATTTGGCGAATAGCAATTTCAGGAGTATTCTCCACAAAATTTCTAAAATCCTGTTGGTTTTTAAATTGCGGTATTTTTAACTGCATACTAATATCTCCGCTTAAATTATAAGGATATTAGCATTGATTGTACTTTTTGTCCAGAACATCTTATAAAACAAAAAAAGCCTCCGGTTTTCCCGAAAGCTTTTTTAAACAAAACTTGCTATCAATCCACATCGTGAGGAGGCCAGGTCGGATAATTCCAACCATCAGGCAATGTGTCAGATGTTTCCGGTTTGGCAGTCCAGCCTAACCAACCACCGCCGACAGCCGCAACCGCAAAAACGATACACGTCAAAATACTCCATGCGGAAACTAACAAAACCGCTGCCAACAATGCTACAAACAAAAGCATTTTGACAACAACCCAACCATTTTCTCCTTTTCCGAAACCGTACTTAAGAGAATTTACAATACCGAACAAGCAGATACCAACCCACAGTCCGTTAAAGATAAGTTCTAAATACTCCATAATTTTATAAATAATATCTAACTTTATTTATAAGTATGTTTTTTTAGACAAAAAGTCAATATTTTTCTTAAATTTTTCATATAAAAAAAGGCGGATTTTAACCGCCTTTTTTATTGTTTTCTGTTATTATTCATTAACAGTGTCTTGCAAAGCCTTACCTGGTTTGAATTTAGCAACTTTACGTGCAGGAATGTTAATGGTATCGCCTGTACGTGGGTTACGGCCAGTTGTTGCAGCGCGTTCAGAAACACCGAATGTACCAAAACCAACCAGACGAACTTCTTCACCGGCTTTCAAAGATTTTGTAACAGCTGTAATAAAAGCATCCAAAGCTTTAGCTGAATCAGTTTTTGTCAAACCTGTTGCACTGGAAATGCTAGCAATAAGTTCATTTTTATTCATGAAAGGGACTCCCTGTATAAAATTAAATTATAATCTAAAAGCGAGCAACACCCTCGCTACAGCAAAATTTAATAATCTTTTTTGCTACAAGTCAAACAAAATCAACCTTTTTAGGAAAAATTATTTTTTTTTGCTTTCAAAATAGAGCAAAAACGCGGTTATCAACAACTTTTTGATAAAATTAGAGAAAATTGTTTGCGATTCCTGACTTTTTGCTCCATCAGCTGCATAATAAAAAACTCGGCTCAAAAACACCGCTTTCCGATGATTTTGAACCGAGTTTCTTATGGTTAATATTCAATCTAAAAAGGAATATCGTCATCAAGAGTAGGAGAAGCTGCCGGAGCTGCATCCCATCCGCTTGAAGCAGAGCCGGAGAACACATCTCCCCCTGCCGCAGATGTCCCATCTCCGCGTCCGTCCAAAATAACCAAATTGCCAGTAAAGTTCTGTAAAACAACTTCAGTAGTGTATTTTTCCTGTCCGTTGGTATCTTCCCATTTGCGGGTCTGCAGCTGTCCCTCAACAAAAACTTTTGATCCTTTGCGCAAATATTTTTCGGCCACCTCTGCCAATTGAGGATTAAAAACAACAACTCTGTGCCATTCTGTACGTTCTTTTCTTTCACCTGAAACTTTATCTTTCCAGCTATCCGATGTTGCAATACTCAAATTAACGACTTTACTGCCATTTTGTGTCATATTCACTTTTGGATCGGCGCCGAGATTTCCCACCAAAATTACTTTGTTAATACTTCCAGCCATTTTGCTTTCACCTTATTTATAAAAAATTAAAACTGTTTTGAATATAGATAAATCCTGCTGATAGTCAATAAATCAATAGACCTGTGCATATTCACCATCTTGAATACGATAAATAATATACGGCAACGACTTATTGGGAACGCCTTTGCTGTAAATAACCGTATCCCAGCCCGTATTTACATTTTTGCCATCCAGTTGCTTTAATACCTTTCCGTAATGGAAAGATTTTGCGTTTTTAACCATATCCGACCACATTTTTATTGACAGATAACCGTAAGGCATAAGCCCTTTAGGCTCAATTCCCCATAAACGCAGACGCACCAAACTTGAAGCAAAATTAGGATTGTTAGTCAATGTCGGCATTGAAAGCAAGAAACTGTTTTCGGAAAGTTTTCCTATTTTTTTTGTAAATTTCTTATCTAACTGATACCTCTCGGCAAACAAAATCAAATCATTATCCGCACTTTTCAATTTTTCGGCAAATTCTAGTATTTTTTCGCTGTTTCCCATAATATAAACAAGTTTAGACTGTCCGTCCGTAACCTGTTTTACGATAGAATCGGTTGTACTTCTCGGCAAACCATAATCAGCCAAAAGCAATGTGCCGTTGGTTTCGGGTTTGGCATATTCCTGTCTGATCGTTCCAACCATTGAAGACATTATCGGATTGCTTCCGTCATAGACCACCGCCAACACTTTTTGCGGATAATGCGAGTTAATAAAACGTCCGAGTTCTTTTACCTGCTCTTCTCTAAAACCGGTAAAGCGGATAACGCTGCTATGAGGCATTTGGTATCTGGCCTGACTAATACTGACAGGATGTATTTGCAAAATATTCGCTTTAAACAGCAAATCGGCTATTTTATCGGCAGAATTGTCGCAATAAGGTCCCAAAACCATATACATTCTGCTTTCAGCGGATTTGTTCAAAGCCATCATCTGCGCTGCGCTTAATGACAATGCGTCATCGCAGGGATCATCAATAGGAATAAGATTTATTTTCTTTCCTTGAAGTCCACCGCGATTATTGATTTCATCCACAGCTATTTTAGCACCGTCAATCAGCTCTTCACTAAAGTATTTATAGTCTCCGCTCATCGGAGTCATAATTGCAATATTAACATCTGCCGCAGCTGGAAAAGGTAGCAGCAATGCCGCACCAAACAAAAGTTTATTCCAATAGTTTTTCATTATCGTCTTCTTTTTTTATAATTTTATTTTTGTATAGCATAAGTAATTTTATTATGAATAGCAAGTATATATGCTTTACTGTTGACAGAAATCGCATTTTTTGTAAAAATAAAGTATAAAATTATATATTTTTAAAATTATTATCTATGTTTATACACAACAAATCGGCCAACGCTGTCGCATGGACTGCCGGATGGTCTTTAGGCGATGAGAACAAATCGGCTTATCGCGCACAATTGCTCAGAAGTTATATTCAAGTTGACGGAGGAGCAATTTTTCGCACTGTTGAATGGATTGTTACCAAAGAAGGTGATGAAAATTTAATTATTACCGTCCCTTTGTGTTTTGGTTTCAGACACCGCAATTGTAAAATTCTGCGCGATGAGATTATTCAACCTGATGAAATTTTTGCCATTAATCAGGCAGAAGTTCAAGAAGTTGGAGGAAAATTTGTTCCCGTACATCAAGATGAGAAAGAAATTATGGCTGCTTTCAAGCCGCAAGTGGATTGTCATCAGGCTCCTGATCTGGTAATTACGCTGCTTTCTGAAGATTGATGAAATGCCTGAAAAAAAGTTAAAGTCAGAAACGGTTTTTAAACTGTTTCTGACTTTTTTGGTTGCTAAATTGTTCTGTCGTGTCTATATTTTCGCTCAGGAGAAAAGCCATGGAATATATAGATATTAAAGGTGCCCGAGAACATAATCTGAAAAATGTTGATATTAAAATCCCTAAAAACAAACTTACGGTTATAACCGGACTTTCGGGATCCGGAAAATCTTCATTGGCTTTTGACACGATATATGCGGAAGGACAGCGGCGTTATGTTGAAAGTTTATCTGCTTACGCGCGGCAATTTTTGGATTTGATGAAAAAACCGGAAGTAGATTCAATTGAAGGACTTTCACCGGCAATTTCAATTGAACAAAAAACAACTTCGCACAATCCACGCTCCACTGTCGGAACAATTACCGAAATCTACGACTATATGCGGCTTTTGTGGGCAAGAGCCGGAACTCCTTATTCTCCGGCAACAGGATTGCCCATTGAATCGCAAACGGTTTCGCAAATGACCGACGCCGTAACAGCTTTGCCTTCCGGCAGCAAAATTATTCTGTCGGCGCCGATTGCACGCGGTAAAAAAGGTGAATTTAAAAAAGAATTCGAAAGCTTGCAGCAACAAGGTTTTCAACGCATAAAAATCGATGGTGAATTATACAGTTTGGACGAAACACCGCAACTTAACAAAAATCAAAAACATGATATTGAAGTTGTGGTTGACAGATTGGTTATCAAAGAAGGGTTGGAAGCCCGCATTGCCCAATCAATTGAAACCGCTTTGAAACTCAGCGACGGACTTCTTTATGTCGAAAATCTTTCCTCCGGCGAACGTCAAACTTTTTCTTCTAAATTTGCGTGTCCGGTTTCAGGTTTTACCATTGAAGAAATTGAGCCGCGGCTTTTTTCTTTTAATAATCCTTTCGGGGCATGTCCCCACTGTGACGGCATCGGCGCAAAACTTTATATGGATCCGGATTTAATCGTTCCAAATATAAATCTTTCTTTGTCACAGGGCGCTATTGCCCCTTGGGATAACAGTAAATCGTCTTTTTACAGCCAAACAATAACATCTTTATGTGATTTTTTGCAAATTGATGCTAAAACACCATGGAAAGATTTGCCTGAACATGCAAAAAACATTATTCTTTATGGCTCGGGAAATGTATGTGTTCCGATGTACTATTCGCGATTTTCAACCGATAAACCGTTTGAAGGCGTTATTCCCAATATGGAGCGCCGTTTTTTAGAAACAGATTCAAGTTGGATAAGGGAAGAATTTTCAAAATACCAATCTGCTGCCACCTGTGAATTTTGCGGCGGGAAAAGGCTGAAACCCGAAGCTCTGGCTGTTAAAGTCTGCGGTCTTGATATTATGGATGTTTCTGAAATGTCTATTAAACAAGCCTTAAAATGGTTTTCAGAAGTAGAAAAACAATTATCCCCTAAAAAAGCTGAAATAGCTCATAAAATTTTAAAAGAAATTATTGAGCGCTTGAATTTTTTAAATAATGTCGGGCTGGATTATTTAACTTTATCAAGACAATCAGGAACCTTGTCCGGCGGAGAATCTCAACGTATCCGTCTGGCATCGCAAATAGGTTCTGGATTAACCGGTGTTATGTATGTGTTGGATGAACCGTCAATCGGACTACACCAAAGAGACAACGACCGACTGTTGGCCACTTTAAACAGATTACGCGACATAGGCAACACGGTCATTGTTGTCGAACATGACGAAGATGCCATACGCGCCGCAGATTATTTGGTTGATATGGGCCCCGGAGCCGGAGAGCTTGGCGGAAACGTTATGGCTGAAGGTACTGTTGCCGAGGTTTTGAAAAATCCGAACAGTTTGACCGCACAATATTTAAACGGGCAAAAAGAAATTTCCGTACCGGCTAAACGACGTAAGGGAAATGGACTTTTTATCAGCCTTAAAGGCGCTAAGACCCATAATCTGAAAAATGTAAATTTAAATATTCCTCTTGGCACATTTACCTGCATTACCGGTGTTTCCGGAGGCGGTAAATCTTCTCTTATTCTGGAAACCTTATTTAAAGCCATAAATAAAGAATTAAACAACAGCCGTGAACCGGCAGGAAAATATGATGAATTGACCGGCATTGAAAACATAGATAAAGTTATTGATATCGATCAATCGCCAATCGGACGCACACCACGCTCAAATCCGGCTACTTACACAGGTTTGTTTACTTATATTCGCGAATGGTTTGCCGGACTGCCCGAAGCAAAGGCACGCGGCTATACGGCAGGACGTTTTTCGTTTAATGTTGCCGGAGGACGATGTGAAGCTTGTCAGGGAGATGGTGTAACCAAAATAGAAATGCACTTTTTACCTGATGTTTATGTTGCCTGTGATGTTTGCAAAGGCAAGCGTTTTAATAGAGAAACACTTGAAGTAAAATACAAAGGTAAATCAATCGCCGATGTTTTAGATATGACCGTTGATGAAGCGCATGAATTTTTTGCAGCCATTCCGGCAATTAAAAACCGTTTAGAACTTTTACAAAAAGTCGGTTTAGGATATATCCACTTAGGACAAGCCGCAACAACTTTATCTGGTGGAGAAGCACAACGTATAAAACTGTCAAAAGAACTTTCCAAACGAGCAACCGGAAAAACTTTGTACATTTTAGACGAACCAACGACCGGTCTGCATTTTGAAGACATAAATCGTTTGCTGAAAGTGCTTCAGACTTTTGTTGAACAAGGAAATACCGTTGTTGTAATTGAGCACAATCTCGATGTTATTAAAGTTGCCGATTATATTGTTGATTTAGGACCTGAAGGCGGTGACGGAGGCGGAAAGATTATTGCTCAAGGAACACCTGAAGAAGTAGCTAAATCAAAAAGCAGTTATACGGCAAAATATTTGCGGGAAAAACTGAAATAAAACACCTTAACATTAACCTGATTTCAGCAATTTTATATTTTCAGAAATTATTTGGAGAATATATTTAGTTGCGTATGCTGAAATGTTATTTGTAACACTAATAGGTTATAGTTTCCTTTCCAAATCAGATATGCTATAATTGTCAACTCTGACACCACCCCTAGTGTCAAGTTATAGCTTCCTTTCCAAATTAGATATGCTATAATGGCCTCAGCTTTCATCATGTTTGAAACGGCGTTATAGCTTCCTTTCCAAATCAGATATGCTATAATAGATTCAAAATAACCTGTT
>UQMA01000003.1 GCA_900542055.1 uncultured Azospirillum sp.
TCCCCTACGCGTCATCGCTCGATTTTGCGCTTTGCAAAATCGTCCAGCGATCTTCGAATTTTTTATAACAATATCACTAACGCCTTTTTCCTGCCCGCCTGCAACATTGAACATCGTAGATCCCTTGACGAAACGCATACGCGTTTCGAGGGATGACAAGAAGAACAGACCCCTTGACGAAACGCATACGCGTTTCGAGGGACGACTAAGAGAGAACAGATCCCTTGACGAAACGCATACGCGTTTCGAGGGATGACATGAAGAACAGATCCCTTGACGTTTTTGACTATCATCAAAAACGAGGGATGACGGAAAGGAGAAAACGCTTATAAGTTCGTTCAAAAACAAGGGATGACAGTAAAAAAAAATGCTGAAAAGAAAAAATCCGCCCCATCAAGAGGCGGATTTTTTTAGGTTTTATTCTTCAGTTGTCGGTGTTTTATTCGTAAACTTTTCCGTTAAAGTTTGGAACAATACATACAACATCGGAATTAACAACAAGCCAACGGCAGTACCTAACAACATTCCGTAGAAAACCGGAACACCAATTGCAATACGGCTGTTTGCGCCCGCACCGCTGGCCACAACCATCGGCAATACACCCAAAATAAAGGTAAATGCCGTCATCAATACCGCACGAAATCTTTCTTTTAAGCCAATCAAAGCCGCTTTGTTAATTGATGATCCGCGCTCACGCTCTTCTTTTGAAAATTCAACAATCAAAATAGCGTTTTTGGCAGACAAACCAACCAACAAAACCAAACCCAATTGAGCATAAATAGACAGCGGCAAACTATGAATGAACAAGCCCAGCAAAGCGCCGACCATAGCTACGGAAACCGAAGCCAAAACCGGAATCGGAGTTGTCCAACTTTCATACTGAGCAACCAAGAACAAATAAGCAAAAGTAATAGCCAGCAAAATAATGCTGCCGATAGTTCCCTGATTGGCTTTTTCCTGATAGCTCATACCGGACCAGTCATAGCTATAGCCTTTAGGCAAAGTTGTTTCAGCCAATTTTTCCAATCCTGCCATAGCTTCACCGGTACTAACTCCCGGACGGGAAATGGCCGTAATGGCGGCAGACGGATATTGGTTATAACGTGTAACGGCACGCGGACCTAAAATTTTCTTCAATGAAATCATGCCTCCCAATGGAACCATATTTCCTTCATTGTTTTGAACATAAAGGTCATTAATGCTGTTAATATCTTTACGATACTGCCAATCAGCTTGAATAACAACTTTGTTTACCTGTGTTCCAAAGTTAACGTCATTGATATAAGACGAACCCAAATATTGTCCCAATGCGTTATAAACATTACCGACAGATGTTTTCATTGCTTCGGCCTTTTCGCGGTTTACATCAACAAAAATTTGCGGTGTTTGCGCATTATAGGTCGAGAAAGCATACAAAACGTAAGGTGAACGCATCATATTACCGAGCATTTGTTTGAGAGCAACATCCAGCTTTTGCGGATCACTATCATCCAAAGCTTGCAATCGGAAATCCATACCACTACTGTTGCCCAATCCCATAATAGCAGGCATTTCAAACAGGTTAACCTCGGCTTCAGGAGTTGTTTTGGCTATTTCAGCGCGTAATTTATTCAAAATATTGGTTGAAAGCAATATGTTGTCCGAACGCTCGTTCCATGGTTTGAGAATTACAACCATAAATGAAACGTTTTCCCCCGCGCCGCCAATCATGCTGACACCGGAAATATTCATAACATGGCTGACCCCCGGTTCATCTTTTGCCATTTTTGCCAAACGCTGCGTAACCGCTTGAGTGCGTTCGCGCGAAGCGCCTTCCGGCAGTTGAATATCAACCATAAAAACACCTTGGTCTTCATTAGGAATAAAACTGCTTTGGCTCAAACGCATCAAGCCGAAAATTCCAGCAATAATCAAAAGCAAAATAGTGGCAATTACGCTGATTTTGCGGCTAACAATGGCAACGATACCAACATAACGATCACGTGATTTTTCGATAATTTTTGAAAACCAGAACAATGGACCGCTTGTGCGAGTTTTAAGCGGACGCAGAATGGTCGCGCACAAAGCCGGAGACAAGGTCAAAGCATTCAAAGATGAAAAAGCAACTGAAGTTGAAATAGCAACCGCGAATTGTTGATAAATTTTACCGGTAATACCGCCCATAAAAGCGATAGGAACGAAAATTGCCAACAAAACCAAAGTGGTGGCCACAACAGCGCCCGAAACTTGTTCCATAGCTTTAATTGTTGCAGCTTTTGGAGAAAGTTTTTCATTTTCCATCAAGAACAATACGCGTTCAACCACAACAATTGCATCATCAACCACCAAACCGATGGCCAGCACCAATCCGAACAAAGTTAAGATATTAAGGCTGAAGCCCATGGCCTGCAAAACCATAAAAGTTGCAAATATCGAAACCGGAATGGTTAAGGACGGAACCAATACAGAACGCCAGTCTTGCAAGAAAATGTAGCAAACAAAAATAACCAATGCAAAAGTTAAGACCAAAGTCATAACCACTTCTTCAATTGACGATTTAATATAGTCTGTCGCATTATAGGCAATAACCAATTCAAAATCGTCAGGATACATAGTTTCCAAACGTTTCATCTCAGCTTGCAGGTTAGACATGGCATCAATAGCGTTAGCGCCTGACAGCAAGTTAATAGCAATAGCAACGGACGGAGCGCCATCAAATTGAGATTTTGCACGATAATTTTCTTCACCAATTTCAATTCTGGCCACATCTTTCAAACGAACCAATCCCCCTTCTTCGTTGGTACGAACAATAATGTTGCCAAAATCTTCGACTGTGTTCAAACGTCCGGTCGATTGTAAAGTATAAACCATTTGCTGTGTGCCATCACCAGGCATTGCACCTACTTTTCCCAAAGAAGGCTGAATGTTTTGTCCGCTGATTGCGGCCGAAATTGATGATATTGGCAATTTAAGAGCTGTTATTTTATCAGCATCAAGCCAAACACGCATGCTCAAGGCAGCAGCATAAACGTTGACTTCGCCGACACCGTTAACTTTTAACAAATTCTTTTTAATACTATTTTGCACATAGTCGCTCAGCTGAAGTTCGGACATTGTGCCTTTAGGCGAGCGAGCTGTTAAAAAGCCCAAAATATCGCTTGAACGGCGGGATACGGTAATACCTTGCTGCTGCACTTCCGCCGGCAGTTTGGACAAAGCCTGCTGCACGCGGTTTTGAGTTTTAACCTGAGCCATATCCGGATTTGTTCCTACTTTAAAAGTAACAGTCAAATCATAACTTCCGGCTGAGTCAGATGTTGAATCCATGTACAGCATATCTTCCACGCCGTTAATAGTTTCTTCCAATGGAATACCTACCGTATTGGCAATAACTTCGGCGCTGGCTCCGGGGTAAGTTGCCGAAACAACGATTGTCGGCGGCGTAACCTCAGGATATAAAGAAATAGGCAATGAGAACAACGAAATTGCGCCGGCCAAAGTCAGCACAATCGAAATCACCATTGCAAAACGAGGGCGTTCAATAAAAATTCTTGAAAACATTTTTTATTTTTCCTCTACATTAACATTTTCGGCGCGGACTTTTGTGCCATCTGAAACTTTTTGAAGTCCTTGAACAATAACTCTGTCACCAGCCTTCAAACCGAGTTTGGCAATTTGACGATCTCCCATAACTTCACCCAAAGCAACGCGGCGCTGTTCTACAATACCTTTATCATTAACAACCATGACATAATTGCCGTGTTCGTCTTGTCCTATAGAAGCTTGAGAAATAACAACAGCTTGTTGCGGAGCACCGGAATCAATATTCATATTAACATAGCTTCCCGGAACCAAAATGCCGTCATCATTGCTGAATTCACCATAAACAGCAATTGTCGCTGTGTTGGTATCAATGGTGTTGTCAATAAATTCACTGGTTGAAGTCATGCGAACAACTTTGCCGTTTGGCAATTCAACTCTGGTGTTAACACGGCCATTTGTAATTGTGCTTTGTAAAAAGTCCGTCATTTGCTTGTCGGTAATAGAAAAAGTGATTCTAATAGGATTAACCTGAACAAGAGTTGCTAAAACACCGCTGGAAGTGCTTACAAAATTGCCTTCCGTAACTTTTGCTTTACCGATTTTACCGGAAAAAGGAGCCTTAATTTCGGCATAACCCAAATCAATTTCGGCCAATTTATAATTGGCTTCGGCCTGTTTTACCGCTGCACGGGCCTGAAGCAAGTTGGAATAAGCTTCATCCAATTTTGCTTCTGAAGCATATTTTTGCTGATTCAATGATTTTTGACGATAATAATCTTTTTCTATTTTTGTCAGACTGGCTTTTGCTGAATCAAGTTCAGCTTTGCGCAAATCAGCTGTTGCCTGATATTTAGCTTTTTCAATTACAAAAAGCACATCTCCGGCATTAACCATAGAACCTTCTTTAAAAGTAACTTTTTCCAAATATCCGCTGACTTGTGGCTGCAAGCTAACAGAATTAATAGCTTCCACATGTCCGATTACGCTTTGGTACGGAGTAACATCTTGTTCTTTAACGGTTTCTACCAAAACAAAAGGCTCTGATGCCATACCTGCCGCCCCCATCATACTCTGCGGAGTAAGACGTGTTTTGAGAAACCAGCCGGCTGATATGCAAAGCACTATCAAAACCCCCTGCCTCAAAATCCTGCGGTTACTCATTTTTCCTACTTTCATTTTATTTTTCCTCTCTTTTTAGCCAGTCTAATATGATATCCAAAACACATATAAAATTTTTCGACAAACTGAACTCTTTGTTGCAATCCGCGACATAGGTATCCAAAGCGCCGCGCCATGAATTGGCAATCATCCAAGCAAATTCACGAACATCGGCCGATGTGGATATTTCTCCCTTTTTCTGCGCTGAGGTCAGAGCATTGAGTATTGTTGTCATATGAAAATTGCGGATTTCGCCCAATTTTGCGATTACCCGATTAAAAATTTCATCGCTCCACTCTACCTGCATAGTCGCAAAAAAGATAAATTTTTGCAAATTGGGATTAGACTCAACATATTGAGCTTCTTTCAAAAAGAACTCTCTCAATTCCGCAAGTGTTTCAGGAAGATGTTGCTTTTCACCGAGCCTTTTGCATTTTTCCTGCAAATGGCGTTTTATTAAATCAACCAAAAGATCCGTTTTGTCTTTAAAATGCCAATAAACGGCGCCTTTGGTCATACCAATGCGGGCAGAAATATCGCCGAACGATGTTTTGGAAAAACCTTTTTCATAAAAACAATCCAAAGCAGACTGCAATATCTGCGTTTTGGTGTCTTCGGTTTCTTCTTTGGTTTTGCGAACCATTTCATCCTCTAATATTCATACATTCAGGTAGGTATGTATATTAAAAATGAGAAAAATACAAGAAAAAAAATAAAATCAAACAATTTTTTTCTCGCTTTTTCACTCAAGAAATCAAAAGAAAACAACATTATTTTTTAACTTATACCAACTTGACAAAAATTTCGTCACAACATACAATACATGTATTATAACAAGATAAGGAAAATGCCCATGTTTTCGAAAAAGCGCCTTTATCAAGATATTAATCAAGTTTGTTCTCTTACAGATGCGGTTTATGGTTCTTACACGGAGCTTCATAAATACGATAAAAACGGCAGTCCCGTAAAATTGCTTGAATTTATAAACAAAGCCCAAAAGCTTATGGGAGAAAATGCCGCTTATTACTTGTATGCCGGAGGTATTTTACGTCAACAAATGGGTGGAGATTATGACTTCTGTTTTCCTTCCGATGTGGCAGAAGGCGGCGGCGTTACGGTCAACCAACTAGGCATAAAAGACGGAAAAGACTACCGACTTGTTTTGTTTTTTGACGACAAAACCCTGCAAGACCGCTATAACATATACCACGAACTCGGACATTTGATGCAATATCGTTTCAATATGTTCAATCATAAAGATATCCGGCAAATATATAACTTTATGGACAAGGGAATAAAAGCCAAAAAAACATCTTTCGGAAATTTAACCAAACGTTTTGTCAGTGCGAACAATTACCAGCTGCACCTATATGAAACCCACGCCAACGCTTTTGCAACCGCTTGCATGCTTTTGCGCTGCCAAAACCAGAAAGAATTGCGCAGTCAAAGTTTGGACTGTTATTTGAGAGCCGGAAATATATTTTTTGAAGGTGTACGCGATCCGCAAAAAATATATCCGGCTATGAAATACTATTCCGCCCTCCCCGTTCAAAAAGCAACAATCCGTGAAGTCAACAATTGGTTTAAGACCGGAGAAATCAACAAATATAAAAATAAGAACGGCGATATTGATTTTGACGCTTTAGCTTTTAAAACACGTGAAATCACATTAAAACATGCCTACTCTCCGCGCACATTCAGTCAATTTCTAAAACAAAAAATATTTGCCTCGCATCCATCATCTGAACAAGGCTGGAGGCATTCTGTTCCCGAAGCGGCATTGCTCTGGCTGACAAGAAAACTTTATAATCCGGATCAAGCCAGTTTGGACCAACGGACAAAGCGCCATGAACAAATAGATTTACAGCGCCGTTGTCCGGCGTTTGAACCTTTGCCCGAAAAAGACGAAGCCGCAAAATTGATTAATATGTGCTGCCAAATAGACAATGCCGTTGTAGAACTGCATAATTGCTGCGAAACCATTGATATAGAAATTGAAAACCATGACGAATTTGATTTGAATCACGCCATCTCAGCCGGACATCTGCCCGACAGCGTTGTTGAAACCGTTGAAAAACGCTTAATGTTTGAACATGGAATTTCAGAAGAGGAAGCTCAGATATTATTAAAACCATATCAAGATAATATAAACAAAATTTTAAGCAAAGAATATGACACCGATGCTGTTTTAAGCATTATGGACTTTATGAACACAACAAACGGTCGCAATCAAATTTGGGAAATGTATTATCAAAAAAACGCCGACCCAGAAATTGAAATTGCCCCTTTAGATATTGTTGAAAAGCTGGAAAAACCATCAAAAAAAGAAATTCTCAAAAAAGAAGTCAAATGTTTTAAAGACATACGCAATATCATAACCGACACTTTGTGCCAAAGCGTTCCTAATTCGGAAAAAACTAATTTTTCGGAAGTTCAGCGTTTTGTTATAGACAATATAGCAACTGAAGCCTTTTATAAAAACAATAGAGCTATCGGCAAACAAGCTTTGAATCTTGCGCAACAAAGAATTCCGCAGCTCAAAAAACAACAGCCAGCTCAGCGGTTTTGTGAAGAGATAGACAAACTTTATTGCTTGTATTTTACAAAACCCGACATTTTTGCCCAAACTGTTCAAAAATACCGCAAAGATTTGTACCGCAGCTGTGGTCTATCGGATAAAAAAATTGTCATAAACCACAACACTTTTGAGCGCTAAATTTATTTTGAATTTATTTTTTACTGTGTTATAATCACGCTGAAAAAGACAGGAGTTCCGATTATGAAAAACGAAGAAATCGCTCAAAAACTTGAAAAATTGTCAAAATTGTACATGCAGCTAAAAGCTTTGCGTGAAGCTCAAGGCGACAATTTCAGCCAAGAAGATGAAGATTTGCTGTCAAATGCCGAACTTTTGGAAGAAGCGCTCAAAAACTATATGTATCAATTCGGATTGTCTATTTACCGTAACAAAAAAGGAAAACGCTTTTTCAAAAAATTTATTCACGATGAAGATGAAGTTCGCGGTTTTGATGAATTGGATAACCAATGCTTTGAATTTCAGGAATCCGAACCGAGCTTTTTGCAGCGTTTGTTGGAATATAAACCGGCAGACCGAATTTTAATGACCAAAGATATTGAAAATACCGTTGAAGAACTTTATCAAAAAGATCAACAAATGATTGATATTTTTGACGAACTTATCAACGAAGAAGCCGAACGCTGCGTACAGGCAATAAAAGAAACCGAAATCGAAAACAATATTGAAAAAACTTTTGATATTCAAAATGAAATTGATACCCCGCAAATCAATATTGAAATTGATGCTCCTACCATTGAACTCTCCGAAATCGAAAAAGACATCAAACAAACTGCTCCCGCTCCTCAAAAAACAGTTATCAAACAGGTTTCAAATTCTCAGAAAAATCAGGAAAAAGCTAAAAAACCGGTTAAAATTATTCCCAAAGTTCATGATACTTATGATTGCGGCACTGAAAATGTTGACGATGAACCGCTGCCAACTCAAACAACGCCGATTAAGCCTCACCGCATACAACATGAGGTTAAGGACAACAGCAACGACAGATGATATTTTATTGTTAAAATATTTGTTTTAGCCAACCACGCATTTTTTAATTGGAACGTATAAATTTTCAATAAAATCTGTTATATACCCCCAGTCAGGTGTTCTATTATTGCTCGTTGGTAAAAAAAATTTTTTCTTCTTTAATTTTTGACTTTATGGAGCTCCCAGTTATTTTTGGGTGCGCTACAAAAAGCGCTTTTTCATATTAAAACGAGTAGAATATGTAAGAAAACAATAAGCTTAAAATTATCTATTCATTCAATTCTTATTAACGTTTTAACGGTTTTCCATCAGCATTTTTAAAACTACCCGTTAAAATACAGATAAAATCAATAAAAACCCAAATACTAACAATTGGAAGACCGACAATAGAAATCGCTAAAATAAGCATAATAACAGCACTTATTGTGTGACCGGTATAAAATCTGTGCGCACCCAAGTTGCCTAAAAATAGACACAACAATAACGCAATTATAAATTTTTCACTTTTTTCTGTTACTTTATCTTGTTTGATTGCACATCCACAGTGAACACAAACTACTGCTTTATCGTTAACTTCTTTTCCACAATTATAACAAAACATTTTTAATGCACCTTTTCACACAACAAAAAAAGCCGCTGATGAGGCGACTGGAAGTTGGAAACTGCCGTAAAACAGTGCGACATATTTATTATATACAATATATAACGTATTTTGTCGCCTTCCAGTCAAAGACCAGAAGGCGTGCATATTTTTCGTCTTTACACAGACGTTTACGGAGAGGTTTCCACACCTCGGACAGGTCATCAATCCTATCCGTTGTTGATATTACATTTTAAGGAAATAAAAAGCAAGTCAATTCAATGTAAATTTATATATCCGTTTCTTTTACGGGCTTACAGCCGCAATAGCGCTGGTTATACAGTTTCAACTCTTTAACCAACTGCAAACGGCGGTCTTGCATTCCGCCTTTACGCGCCTCAATTTCCAAATAAGGCATATTTGTTGCTTGTGCCGCTCTTTGAGCCGCTCTATTTACCTGATTCAAATCTTTCCAGCGTGACGCTCCCAAAACCGAAGCCACCGCATCAAAATTGTTTTCTTTGGCATATTCCATCACACGTTTTAGCCGCATTTCAAAACATATATCACAACGCCTGCCCCGTTCAGGTTCATTTTCCAATCCTTTGGTCAATGCACACCAACGTTCGTTGTCATACTCCAACGCAATAAAAGGAACATTATACTTTTGGCACAAACGTAAGTTTTCATCACGGCGCTTTTCATATTCAGCGTAAGGACGAATGTTCGGATTATAAAAAACGACTGCAAAATCGGCCTTATCTTGCGCCATTTTTTCAATTACAGCACAAGAACAAGGTGCACAGCATGACAATAACAAAAATTTCATATTTAATCTCCGCACCTACAATAACAAGAAACAAAGATAAAAACAACCCTCGAAAAGCGGCTATAATAAAATTGAAAGTTTTAAAATAAAAAAAAAGCAGGAAGGTTTTTTCCTTACTGCTTTTTTATAGATAATCTAAACCCCAAACAGATAAGCAAGAGCCTCTGCAAGGTCTGGAAAAACTGCAACTGAAGAACCGCTGAAGCGATCCTGAAGTTCATAGCGCTGCTCTGCCGGCAAATAAACTAAAGTGTCAAACTCTGTTTCGCCCAAAACAATCTGTTCGGAAGAAGCTTTTTCTTTGTTTGCCTTAACAACATCGGTAAAATACCCAGGCTGTCCTTTCACATTCAAAGCATAGAGCTCTGCACTGTCGCTGCAAATGCCATTGAGCTGTTGTGCCAAAGTATAAAACTCATCAGGAAGAACCAGTTTTTTGGCAATCTTCTTGCGAATGTAGTTCAACACACCGGCATCAACAACAACACCGCAGGTAATACCTTCTTTGCGTTTAATTTGTTCAACAACTGCGCGCAAATCTTTTGTTTTTGTATTCATAAAGGAAATAATTAATGATTAATAATCGTTTTGTAGCGATATTATTAATCATTTTTATTTTTATGTCAAGCTTTTTGTCAAAAAATTACAAAAACATATATTCAATCGGCTGTAATATTGTATCAAACGAGGCAACAGCTGCGTCTTTTGCTTTATCACGCAATTGATATTGCTGGATTTGACAATCATAAATCAAATAGTCAAAATCCGTTTCGCCCAAAACGCAGACCGTTTCATAATCATCACGGTCAAGAGCCTCATTCATTCGGATAACATCTCTAAAATTACGATTATCTCCCAAAGGCATAACCGCATAAATTTCAGCTTTATCGCTTTTCAAACCATTGGCATATTTTACCATCGAAAAATATTCATCCGGCAAAACAGCCATTCCTTCAGCCTGCAAATATTTTCTGGCATCAATGTTATGATATACATTAACGCGCCCTCCGGTCACAACTTCACCGGATTTTTGCAGCTTTTCGATTAAATCTTTCACTGGTAACCTCCGCGGGCAATATCTGTGTACGTTAAGCGGTTTGAATAATCTTCGCGGCGCTGAGCAGTAAAACTGACTGTGCCGGCTTGCAAATAAACCGTTTTATCTTTTGTATCTTTTAAATTCGTCAAACGATAAACATTACCTTTGGTGTCGTGTGTATCTGCGGCATGCTCGAATTCTTTATGGTTTTTCTCATCAGGAAAATCGACAACAGCCGTAAAGTTTTCAGAATCATCAATTTTAATGGCATTTTTACCTAGTGCTGCAGCATCTTGAACATAAACTTTGTGATGGACTGAAAGTTTAGGAATAACACCGTCATATTTATTAACATCGAGAGTAACCGTTCCTTTGGTTTTAATTTGTGTCAGCAAATCTTTTATATATTCAGAGCTGACGCCTCTTGTTTCCAACAGAGATTTCAGACTGTCCATCTTCTTTTTATCTTTGCCGAACTCGCGCCAAAATTTTATACGCGCGCCCTCATCGCATTTATTATTTAAGCTCTTAAAAGAAACTTTCTGTAACTCTGACGGCGTTTTGCCATTATTTTTTTCTTTATAAAGAATGTGTCCCACATCTGAAATAGTGAGATTTTCCACCACTTCCTGCGGAATCCGCTGATGCTTGACAGCTTGCTGCAAATCAGGAATAAGCTGTGACATATTTTGACTCAAAGACATAGCCTGCACTGCCGGATTTTTCGACCAATCATAATCAGCCGGTAATTTTCCGCTGCCGATAACATCTGTCAGCGCTTGATTATGCGGATCGGCAAATTTTACATACTCGCGCGAATATCCTTCGCCGTTGTTGGTAGACAACAAGTTAGGCATAGTAAATTCGCCTTCAAAAGCCCCGCGGACCACCAACTGGACATTATTATCCGTTTTCACTTCAGGAATTTTTTCAATTTTGCGGTCGTATGGCTGCAAAATTTTGTTATATACATCTCTTTTTTCTTCAGTAGGGTTCTTTTTGAAATCGTCAAGAATAACATCAAGAACACGGCGTTTCATTTTTTGGCAGGCTTTTTTCAAAGCGCCGGAACCATTTCGGCTGTCAAATTCTTTAATATTCATGCCTAATTTTTTATTTAGAAGATAACTGTAGCCTCTGGTTTCTTTAAAAAGTTTTTGACATAACTCATAGCTGCTTTGATCATCTTCATGATATGATAAAAGTTTATCCAGTATTTTAATATTTAAAATATCTGCGGACGAAAAAACATCAGAGCGGGAACTTTGGTTTTCACCTTCATTGGAACGAACAGGCTCCATACCGCGTATTTCACTGCCTCCGGCACGAACGGCAGTCGCGCTTATCCTTATTCTCTGGCGTTTTCTTTTAGGAGCTTCTCCATCAGATTTTTCATTGTTATAAACATTTCCGGTCATGTCAATCACACCTCTCATATTTTTGTCTAAAATTAGACTAACACAGTTTATATGATAATACAATTACAAAAATTAAAATTTTCTTGATTATAATATCGGAACAATACATAATTCGCCTAAAATAAACAGAAGGATAAATAATGAGAGTATTAGTCGGATTAAGCGGCGGCGTTGATTCTGCCGCAACAGCATGGCTTATGAAACAAGCCGGACACGAAGTTATCGGCGCAACCATGTCTATTTGGGATAAAAACACCAATTTTCATGGCAACAGCAGCGCCGATTC
This sequence comes from uncultured Azospirillum sp., assembly GCA_900542055.1. Taxonomy (GTDB): domain Bacteria; phylum Pseudomonadota; class Alphaproteobacteria; order RF32; family CAG-239; genus JAFUYI01. The sequence goes on from UQMA01000003.1 coordinate 12,398, forward strand.
CTGTTTTTCGCCGCACGAAGAACAAGATATTGAAGCCGCGCGCGCCATTTGCAAAAAACTTGACATACCTTACCATGTTTTTGACTGCTCTGAAGAATATAAAAAAATTGTCCTTCACAACTTCAAAACCGAATATATGAGCGGACGCACGCCCAATCCTTGTGTTTGGTGCAATGCCACCATCAAATTCGATGCTCTGCCCCGCACTGCCGCTGCTCAAGGTCTTGTTTTTGACAAATTTGCAACCGGACACTACGCCCGTTTGGAGTTTGATGAAAATTCCGGACGTTATCGCATAAGACGCGGCATTGATCCCAAAAAAGATCAGTCTTATTTTTTATACCGCCTGAAACAAGAGCAATTGGCGCGCATTTTGCTGCCGCTCGGAGGATATGCAAAAAATGAAGTTCGCAATTTTGCCCGTATGGCAGGACTTGACGTTGCCGACAAGCCGGACAGTCAGGACTTTTATTCCGGTGACATTAACGATATTTTGCAAAACGAACCGCAAGTTGGAAATTTTGTAGATAAAAACGGAAAAATTTTAGGTCAGCATCAGGGATTTTGGCATTATACGGTCGGACAGCGCCGCGGTATGGGAATTTCGGCAGAAAAACCATTGTATGTGGTTAGTATCAATCAGGAAAAAAACGAAGTGATTTTAGGTTTTGCCGATGATACCGTACAAAGCGAACTAACTTGCGCCAATCTGTCATGGCTTTCAATTTCCGGTATTACAGAACCTAGGCACGTGCTCGCCCGAATTCGCTCCAGCCAAAATCCGACACCGGCTTTGATAACTCCGCTTGAAAACAATGAATTAAAAGTGGAATTTGAAAATATGCAAAAAGCCGTCGCCCCCGGACAGTCTGTTGTGTTCTATGACAACGATATTGTTTTAGGCGGCGGAATTATAAAAAAATAAATCAGCGCATTTTTTCTTTAATTATATCCACTGTTAAAATTTGCGGTAAAATAACATAATTGCCTTTTCCTCCATAATAGACATACATAGGCACACTGCTGCGCCCAAAAGCAGCAAGCGCCTCTGTTATGTTTTTATTTTGCATTGTCCAATCGGCTTTAAACAAATGTATTTTTTTCTCTTTGACAAGCTGAGCAAAACCGTCGCTGTTCAACACGACCTTTTCGTTGGCAAGACAAGTTAAACACCACTTAGCTGTAAAATCGACAAAAACTTTTTCCCCGCTTTCGACCAGCTGTTCTATTTTTTCACGATTATAGGGCTGCCAGTCAGCTTTGGAAGAACTTTCTAAACCAAATAAAATCCATAATAGCCACAAAGCCGTCATAAACATAGGCACAGCAAAAAAACGTTTAAGCCATAACATCCATTTTCCGGGGCGCGGTAAAACACGCTGCATAAATTTCGGAAAAAGCTCAGCCATAAAAAACGGCAAAGCATAACCAACCCCCAAGGCTACAAACACACCGTAAAATTCATATCCCGAAATATCGGAAGTAAGCGACCAGCCGACAGCCGCCCCCATAAAAGGAGCCGCGCAGGGACTTGCTATCAAAACCGCCAAAAGTCCCGTCAAAAAAGAGCCTGCCGGCATTTTTTTCCAAGCGAAATTAACTTTAAGCACATCCAAAAACATAAAAGCCAAAAGCAAAAAAACTATTGCCATAAATGCCACAAAATAAGGGGATTGGAGCTGAAATCCCCATCCCAGAGCCTGCCCTCTCGATTTTAGAAACTGTAAAATTGCCGACATAATGACAAAACATAAAACAACACCGGAAAAATAAGCCAGCGCATCGGCTCTTCTGCGAAAATTTTCTTTTTGCTGCATCAGACCTATAACTTTTAGGAACAACACGGGAAAAACACAAGGCATCAAATTGAGTATCAAACCTCCGGCAAAGGCCATCAATGCTGCTTTCAGCCACATCGGCAACGCAAAATCGTTTTGTTTCTGATTTTTTTCAACCGGAGAAAAATTTTTCTTTACAAAAGCTTCCGGTATTAATTCAAAATGCATTTTTTCAGGAACACACTCATTTCCGCAAGCCATCCAGAAAACATCCAAAGCCGGTGTCATTCCATGAGATTTTTCTAAAACAGCACGATATAGCCCTTCGGTTTTATACACATTAAGTCCGAACCCCTGATAAAGAATGTCCTCGCCTTCGCTCCATTCTTCTGAAACCAGCTTATAATTGCCCAAATCCCATTCAGCTTTTGCGGGCAAACCGAATTCCCCAGGTTGATGTGAATGAAAATACCATCCTTTTTTGGGCTTTATCTTCAATTCTATTGTTATGCTGTCATCAGAATCGTGAGCAAAAAATTCCGCAAAACCATGCTCGGTCTGTTGCCGCACGGCAGAGGCATCGGTTGCAAACAAACAAAGGCATAAAACAAAAAAGGCTATTTTTTTCATATTTATTTTTTTACCATAATAACAAAATTATAATATGCGGCGACGACAACGCTGAAAGCTTTAATCAAAGATAATATGCCAAAAGCCACAGCCATCGGAGCAAACCAATCGGGCATTAAGCACAATAAAACCATTACAACCAAAGTTTCGGATCCCTGAGCTATGCCTCCGAGATAAAAAGGAGAATTATCTAAATTAAGTTTCTGTTCCGAATTAAGCTTGTAGGCTACGACCGAGTAAGCCAACATTGAGCAAGCCGCCGCGGCAAAACTAAACATCAAAAAGCAAGCGGCAACGGCATTGTCTGTATTGCCGAGAGAAAATCCCCACAAAACACCTGCATAAAAAATATAGTCAAGAGTTGTATCCAAAAAAACACCAAAATTTGTTACTTTGGTGGCACGGGCTATTGCACCATCAATCCCGTCGCAGAATCTGTTCAGCAATATGGCGAACAAAGCCCAGCCATACATCTCCAATGCCAAAAAATTAACAGCAAAAAAGCCTATAAAAAATCCTGTCCAGCTGACCCAATTCGCTTTTATTCCGATTTTACTTAATTTTTCACCCCATACATTAAAAAAATTATAAAAGCGCCCGTAAGCCACGCGCCAGATTTTGTTACTGGCTTTCCAAAACGCCCACAGCGCGGCTATTGTTTTCACGCTCAATGCTTCTTTTGCTTTCTTCCAAAATTCTAAGCATTTCGGCTTAAAATTTTGCCAAAACTTTATAATTTTTTGCTTGAGAATTTGTAAATATTCTTTCATAATGTGTTGCCTTTCAATAAATGACTGCTATTAATATATATAGTTTCTAAAAATAAAATAATTACTAATTTTTAACGGTGCAATTATAATGCGTATATTAAAATATTTTTCCATATTTTTGTTTTTGGCTGCAATTGTTTGGTATTTGTCAGGATACAAAAAAAGCTATCAACTCTTAACCGGCGAAACTTTTGGAACTTATTATACCATAAAAGTTCGTTCAACAAAAGAAAACAATCTGCTGCAAAAAATAGTTAAACAGAAATTTTCCGACATCAACTCGGAAATGTCAGTTTTTGATATGAACTCTGAAATATCGGAAATCAACCGTATCCCAGCCGGACAATGGATAGCTTTATCAGCCGATATGAGCGCATTATTAAAAAATGCGTATCAAATTTATCAAATGAGCGGCGGCGCTTTTGATCCGACAACAGGACGCCTGATTGATTTATGGGGATTCGGCACAACAGGAAACATTCAAAAAATACCTGATGATGCCGAAATTAAAAAAACTTTAGCCACAACCGGATTTGATAAAATTCAATTCAGTGCTGATTTTTCCCGTTTACGCAAAAAATACGCCGAAACAACCTTGAATTTATCAGCAATTGCAAAAGGTTATGCCGTTGACAGAACCGCTTCTTTATTGAAAGCGGAAAGATATAAAAATTTCATTGTTGAAATTGGAGGCGAAGTATATGCTTTCGGCACCAGAAATGAAAACGCAAAAGGTTGGAATATTGGTATTGCCGATCCATCTGGCGAAGATGGGGCAAATCTAGCCGTAGTCACCTTAAAAAATTATGCGGTAGCCACTTCCGGCGATTACAATAATTTCTTTTACATCAACGACAAGAAATATTCGCATACCATAAATCCCAAAACTGGCTATCCAGTTGAAAACAATTTGATTTCGGTTACGGTTTTCAATAAAAGCTGCATGACTGCCGACGGATTGGCAACAGCAATTATGTCTATGGGAGAAAGCAAAGCCGCCAACTTTATCAGCAGTAACAAACTGGCTGTTATTATGTTTGTTAAAGATGAAAACGGAAGCATTTCACCGATAATTTCAGACGCAGCGCAAAAATTTTTAAAACAATGACAGAAATAGCGCATCCGGCAACGGTTATCGCCGTTGAAACAACAAAAATAACTCTGCAGCTGACCTCTGAAAACCATTGTCATAACTGTGCTTTGCAAAACGTCTGCAGTTCGGGCGAAACATCTGAACGCACAATAACATTAAACGATAAAAAAGCAGCAAAAAATTTTTATATCGGACAGAATGTTGAAGTTATACTAAGTTCAAAACAAATAACCCAAGCCGCCGTTTACGGATATATACTTCCTTTGCTGCTGGTTTTGTTTTTTTTATTTGTACCGTATTTTTTGACACACAACGAAACTCTTGCGGCGCTTTTGTCTTTAGCAGTTATTCCGGTTTATTATTCCCTGCTCTGGCTGTTTCGTAAAAAAATAAAAAAAACATTGCAAATAAGCATAAGACAAACAAAAAAAACTCTTTAAATAGCAATAAAATATGTTACTTTAACTTTATCATTTTTATTTAATCGGGAAAAATGCCGGATATGATATTTTATAATATTTTTATTTTGTCAGCTCTGGCAACAGTGGCTGCAATCGTTTTATATTTTACTGCCAAAAAATTTCAGGTTGAAGAAAACCCTTTGGTTGAAGAAATAGCTTTACTGCTTCCGCAAGCCAATTGCGGAGCCTGCGGAAGCGCCGGCTGCCACGCTTTTGCGCAACGATGCGCCGCAGCTTCTTCACAAGAAGAATTCCGCAAACTCTACTGTCCGGTCGGAGGGCAAAAAGTTATGGCTGCAATTGCCGCAAAAAAAGGCTATACCGTTGCCGAACATGAACCCAGCGCGGCTGTTTTGCTTTGTAACGGCAGTTGCGAAAAAGCTCCGGACAAAGTGCAATATATCGGTTTACACAGTTGCAGTTTGGCTTCGCGCGCTTTTGTCGGAAATACAGGCTGTCCTAACGGTTGTCTGAGGCTCGGCGATTGTGTTAGAAATTGCCCATTCGGCGCAATAGAAATAAACACGCAAACCGGACTTCCTTTTGTAAACCCTGATAAATGCACATCTTGCGGAACCTGCGTGCGTGTATGTCCGCGCGGATTATTTGAAATCAGACCATTGGGGAAAAATGGTGTAAGAGTTTATGTGGCTTGCAAAAACACGCAAAAAGGTGCCGTTGCGCGTAAAAACTGTCAAGCTGCTTGTATCGGCTGTATGAAATGCGCAAAAATTTGCCCTGATATAAAAGTTGAAAACAATCTGTCGTATATCCCGATTAACGTATCCGCCGAACGTTACGGAGCCGAACTATCTGCGGCTTGTCCGACCGGAGCCATTGTTTACACAGGAGATAAGCATGAGTAAAATAAAAACTTTTTTTATGGGCGGCATCCATCCTGAAAAGCACAAAATTTCTTCGGAAAAAGCCATTATAAATGCAGATATTCCAGAAATCGCTGTTATACCGGTTAAACAGCACATCGGAGCACCCGCAAAAATTTTGGTAAAAAAAGGCGATAAAGTAAAAGTCGGCACCCTTCTTGCTGACGCTGACGGAATTGTTTCGGCAGATGTTCATTCTTCTGTTTCGGGTGAAGTGCTTAAAATCGAAAATTCAGAAACTAATATCGGCTTTTCAGAGCAAATGATCACAATAAAAACCGAAGGGGATGTGTGGGAAGACGAAATTGACCGAACACCTGAAGTTATCCGCGAAATTTCAGCTTCGTCCGAAGAAATCATAAATATTATCCGCGGCGCCGGTATTGTCGGCATGGGAGGCGCTGGATATCCGACACCGATAAAAATCACCGTTCCCGAAAATAAAAAAGTGGATTGTCTTATTTTGAACGGCATTGAATGCGAACCATATTTGACGGCTGATGACCGCTTAATGCAGGAATGCGCCGAACAAATCGTCATCGGAGCTAAGATTCTCAATAAAGCGCTTGGTATACAAAAAGCCATAATTGCCATTGATGAAAACAAACCTGCCGCCATAGACGCATTGCGCAAAATCACCCGAGGATATGTTGGTGTTAATGTTGAAGTATGCGCTACAAAATATCCTCAGGGAGCCGAAAAACAACTTATTGCAGCCATAACCGGACGCAAGGTTCCTCCGGGGTGTCTGCCTGTCGACGTTGGCTGCGTTGTTCAAAATGTAGGAACTGTTTTTGCCGTTTATGAAGCCGTGCAAAAACACAAGCCTTTGTTTGAGCGTATTGTCACAATTAGCGGCGATGCTGTAAGCAGTCCGATGAATTTTCGCGTGCGCATAGGAACTTCTGCCTCGCTTTTGGTTGAAAAAGCAGGTATTTCAGAAAACATCGGCAAAATTATTTTCGGTGGTCCGATGATGGGCACAGCCGCCACTAATTTAAACGCGCCGATAACCAAAACAACCTCTGGCATTTTGCTCTTACGGGAAGAAAGCGCCGCTATGCCTGAAACAACAGCCTGCATTCGCTGCGCAACTTGCGTTGATGTCTGCCCTCAAGGACTTGAACCTTTTTCTATTTGCAATTTTGTTTGCAACGGAGAATATCAAGAAGCCAAAAAAATTCACGTTTTAGATTGTATTGAATGCGGGTGTTGCTCCTATTCTTGTCCGGCGCATATTCCGTTGCTTGACTATTGCAAGCTCGCAAAATACGAAATCAGAAAGAAAAAATAGGACTTTTAAACTATGCTTAAAATTTCGACTGCTCCCCATATATATTCATCGACAAGCACTGCTTCAATTATGCGTGATGTAATAATCTCCTTATTGCCTGCCGGAATTGCCGCTGTTATCTTCTTTGGACTTAACGCGCTTATAACCATTATTACGGCAGTGGCCGGATGCACGGCATTAGAGTGGATATGCCACCGCTATTTACTAAAAAAACAACCTACAACCAACGACTTATCGGCCATTGTTACAGGATTGTTGTTAGCATACAACCTTCCTTGCAATATACCTGTTTGGATGACTCTTATCGGCTGTTTTGTGGCAATCGTCATTACTAAAATTGCTTTTGGCGGTATCGGTAAAAATTTATTTAATCCCGCTTTGGTCGGACGTGTATTCCTTTTTGTTTCTTTTCCGGTGCAAATGACTTCTTGGATCAAACCGCAGCTGTTTGATTTTATGAACGCCGACGCAACAACCTCAGCAACAACATTAAGTATTTTGAAACACGCCGATGCGACGACTTCGGCCACTCAATTAAACGGACAGTTACCAAACTATTGGGATATGTTTATCGGAAACATTGGCGGTTCTTTGGGTGAAGTTTCAAGTTTTGCTTTGCTATTAGGGTTGTTTTACCTGCTGTGGCGGCGAGTGATTTCATGGCATATTCCAGTCTATTTTGTCGGCAGTTTCTTATTGCTAAACACAATAGATTGGTTTTTCTATGATAATCTGCAAAGCGAACCTCTTACTCAGCTTCTGTCGGGCGGATTATTACTTGGAGCCTTTTTTATGGCCACAGACTATACAACATCGCCGATGTGCAAAAGCGGAAAAATAATTTTTGCAATCGGCTGCGGCGCACTCACATTTGTTATCCGACGTTTCGGCGCATATCCCGAAGGTGTTTCTTTTGCCATTTTAATCATGAACGCTTTTGTGCCTTTGATAGATAAAACTTTTAAACCGCGCATTTTCGGTACTGGGAGAAAATAATATGAAACCGCTGAAATCTTCCCTTTTTAATATGATTACGGCTATGCTGGTTGTTTCAATCTGTTCGGCAACGGCTATCGGATATGTTTATCAACTGACTGAAAAACCAATAGCCGTTTCAAAAAAACAAAAAACTTTGAATGCCATAAAGGAAATGGTCGGAAATTTTAACAATAACCCTTTTGAAGAAAAAACACTGCTTTCTGACGGGCAAACCGAATTATACCCTGCCCGACAAGACGGAATTATAACCGCAGTTGCCATAAAAACATACAGCAAAAACGGCTTTGGCGGAAAAATTGAATTAATCGTCGGAATTTCAATAGACGGAACATTGAACGGCTATAAAATAATCGAACAAAACGAAACCCCAGGGCTGGGTTCTAAAATCACGGAAAATAAATTTAAAAATCAATTTTACGGACTGAACGCCCATAACGACAATAATCTTGAACTAAGCAAAGACGGCGGCGAAATTGATGCCATAACCGGCGCTACAATCAGTTCCCGTGCAGTGGTCGAAGCTGTAAAAAAAGCTATGGAAGCTTATAATCGTTTTGTAGGAGCTCAAAATGAATAACCAAAGTTTGAACAATTTTACCAAAGGAATTTTTAAAGAAAATCCCGTTTTTGTTATGATGCTCGGCATGTGTCCGACTTTGGGCGTTACAACCTCAATGTCAAACGGCATCGGCATGGGATTGGCCACGCTGTTTGTGCTGATTATGTCAAATCTTGCCATTTCGCTCGTAAAAAACTTAATTCCCGCAATGGTAAGAATCCCCTGCTATATTGTAATCATTGCTTCTTTTGTCACCATTATCAGCCTGCTTATGGAAGCCTATTTGCCCGAAATACACGCCAAACTTGGAATTTATATTCCGTTGATTGTCGTTAACTGCATTATTTTGGGGCGCGCCGAAGCTTTTGCTTCCAAAAACGGACTTTGGCAATCTTTTCTTGACGCTTTAGGCATGGGAATAGGTTTTACTTTTGCCTTATCGCTGCTTGGAGCCATTCGTGAAATTTTAGGCGCTGGTTCTATTATGGGGTGGAATTTTATCGGCGACAGCGGCTATCCCGTATTGTTGTTTATTATGCCTCCGGGAGCTTTTTTAGCTTTAGCCGGATTAATTATGTTTTTCAATAAAGTCACCGGAGCAAACAAATGAATTTGACAATGCTTTTTATCTCGGCCATTTTAGTAAACAACATTATTCTTTCGCAATTTCTTGGAATATGCCCTTTTCTCGGCGTTTCAAAAAAAATATCGACTGCTGCCGGCATGGGATTGGCTGTAATGTTTGTTATGACATTGTCAGGAATAGCCACCTGGCTGGTCTATTATAAACTGCTGGTTCCTCATCATCTTGAGTTTATGAACACGGTTGTATTTATTTTGGTTATTGCCTCATTGGTGCAAATGGTCGAAATCATCATAAAAAAATCATCACCGGCTCTCTATCAGGCATTAGGAATTTACTTGCCGCTAATCACCACCAATTGCGCGGTTTTGGGTATTGCCATTTTATCCATACAAAAAGAATACAACCTGATTTATGCCGTATGTTTCAATTTGGCAAACGCTATGGGATTCACTCTGGCTATTGTCTTGTTTGCCGGAATGCGCGAACGCATTAACGCTTCTGCGTCCTGCTTGCCCAAAGCCGTGCGGGGAGCTCCGATTGTATTGATTACCGCTGCTTTGCTTTCATTGGCATTTATGGGATTTTCGGGCATCGGAAGATAACTCAGGCTTCAAAATCTCCTCAAAATGAGGAGATTTTTTTATATCTGCACTTCTGATAAAGTTTTAAGCAAATCACTTGCATTCAAAGCATTCAGCTCATTTGTAAAACGCTTTTTATCATAAAATACGGTATTTCTGATTGTATTTTTATCATCAACCTGCCAAACGGCTATCGCTAAATTTGGTAAAAACAAATTTTCTTCCAAATTGTCAAAATAATCGGCATAAGCTTTTTTGAGCTGTTCGGTCTTGTTAGGATTAATATCTTTTATTCCCTTAACTTCTATATAAAGCAAAAAATTGTTTTTGAATTTGATAATAAAATCGAAATAACTCTTTTTGACATTGAAAACATCATCTATATATTCGCCGAAAATTGTTGATGTCGGCTGATTTTTCGCCCAAATTTTAATTTTATCGCTATCCTCGGCAAACTTATAAATCAAATTAAAAACCGCGCGCTCAGGATTTGAGTCCAAAGGCTGACGGTTGCCGTCAATCATATCGTCTTTGTTTATATCAAACAAATATTCTCTTGAAACACGTTCATCGAGCACACTTTTATCATACAGCTGCACATACGATTTAGGGTCATAGCGCTGCTCGCTGATTTTATAAACAGGCTTCATATTTCTGGATTGTGACAATATTTGGCTTAAATCAGATTTAAATTGCAAAAACAAACGATTAAAAACAAATTCTTCTTGTATTTTCTCTTGTTTGCAAAAATTGACAACTTCCGTTTTAATAACATCATACAGTCGGCTGTTAGATGCCAGCAGCCTTTTATAATCACGCAAAAAAATAAAAGGATTTGTGACCAGCGCATAAATTTCATTGCCTCCGGCTTTGCTTAAAATTCTTTTGTACGCGGTATGATTGTCAATAAAAACATCATCTATCGCTTGTTTGATATAATTTTTGTTTTTATTCAGCCATTTTTTCAAATTTTCACAAAATTCTTTAGATGAAACAGAATGTTCAATGCTTTTTCGGTTTGCAATATCAATTGATAAAAACGTTTCGCTGCAATGCTTGTCCTTAACCGTTGAAACATACATTTTAGCGCAGTTGTCATCGGCATTCTCCGCATTTGAATAAACATAATATTTGTCGGTTACGGGATTTTTTTCCAAATTAGGATAAGGATTGCGTTTAATTCTGCCTATGGTTTGAATATTTAAGGCCTGTGAAGAAACTTTGCGCAGCTGCACCAACATACAGGCGCGCGGAATATCCCAACCGGTTGACGGACCTATTTTGAAAATAACCGCATCTATATCGCTGTTGTTTTGGGTTATATCGTCCAAACTGAAATCACTTAGATAAACTCTGTCCGAATTTTTGTCGCCATTGCCGAAATATTGCGCCCAAGAGATATTGTGAATTTGCAAAACCTTCTTTATTCTGTTTAGATTTTCAGCAAATTCCAATGCTTTAACTTTATCGCTCGCCGAATCATTATCAACCTGAATAAGCATTGCCGGACGGATACCGACATTTAATTCTGCATATTCTCGCTTTATATTCTTAAATTTGGCAACAGCGTCTTCTAAAACTTCATCATCTTTCAAATCTTTATTCAACAAAGGAACAGCCCTTGTTTTTAACAAATATTTCCCATCGTTCAAAACAGGATTGTTCAATTCGCTTTCTTTCAGTTCCACGCGGTTGGGATTACTCTTGTCAGGAGTTGCCGTCATTTTCAGCAAAAAAGAAGCATTTTCGCTCATCAATTTTTCAAAATTTTGCGAATAGTTGCTGTTATCGGCTTTTTCTCCGCCGATATGCGCTTCATCTCTGATGTATATAAGTTTATATCCCTTATCAACCGCCGACAAAACAAAATCATCAATAATACCGCATTCCGACAAAATCCGTCCTTTACCGAAAGAGGCTTTGCCAAATATATAAACCTTGTTTTGTTGCGGTATAATTTTATTTATGCTTTCAATTTTATCGCTCTTTGACAAAGACGGCGACTGCACATACTCAACCTCAAATTTTGAAAAAGGCAAATCAACTTTATATTTATTAATTTTCTGTTCAAAGAAAAACGGCAAAGAAGATGATGACGGCGTTGCAATAACAAAAACAAATTTCTCGCCGTTATTATTCTCTATCATTTTTGATATAAAATACGAAGCCATCAAAGTTTTGCCGGAACCAGTAGGCGCCTTAAACTCGCAAAACACTTTTTGACAAGGATTATACAAATCCAATATTGCTTCAACCGTTGTTTTTTGCAGAGAAGTCAGTTCCATTGTTTAGTCCTCTTGTTTGTACGGACACAATGCCGACAACTCGTTATAAACGTCAAAATCATTTGAATAATCGTAATTTTCGTTTATTTTTTCAAACTCTTTCTTGGCAAACTCTTTGATTTTTTCCGCTTTATCCAAATCATTCAAAGTCAGAGGCTCATACTCAAGCTTAAAAACCCTAACACTGTTATCAGACAGATAAGCTTTGTCTTTACTGTAAGTCCATTCAAAACTTTCTCCTTTGCTGCCTTTTCCGGTAATAACCCGATAAAGCCTTTCTCGGGTTATGTTTTCGCCGATACCGTTTTCATTATTCGTAACCAAAATAAACTTGCGTTTTCCTCCATCTTCGGCATTCAGCTCCATAACCGCCTGCCCTGTTGTTCCCGAACCGGCAAAAAAGTCTAACACTGTGGCGTTTGGATTATTTAAAAAAATAGATAATAAATATTTAATCAATGGCACAGGTTTTGGATATTCAAACACTTTATTTCCACTAAATATCAGTTTTAATTCTAATCCACCTATTTCTGTTCTACCTATATCTGCGTTTATTATACTAAAAGGTAACTTTCCTTTTTCCTCAAAATCATAAACTTTTTTATGCAATTTCCATTCGTCTGATATTTTTTTTACAGACAATTTATCGCGTTTAGCTATCATCGTTTCCCGACTCCAAGTCCAACGCCCCAAAACACCAGCTGTCTGAAATGGAATTATTTTTACATATCCATATTGATTGTTATACTCCTTATCAATCAATATATCCTTATTTTCAGGATTGTAATAAACTGGAAAATGCAAACTAGGAACATCTTCTTTTTTGCCTCCAATACCTCTCTTCCATAATCTTTCAACATAATATTTTCCTATATTGTCTTCTTCTTTATACCTACTTTTAATTTCTTCTAATGACCTTTTTTGAACTAACTTAACATTTGCATATATTTTTGCATAACATAAACAATAAGAGTGTTGGACAGAAATATTTACAGAACTTTGAGTACCGGCAGGAGCTGAAACAACAATAAGATTCCCCACAAAATTATTTTCGCCGAATATCGTATCGCACAGCACTTTTAAATAAGCTTGTTCAGAGTCGTCTATAGAAATAAAAATCACTCCGTTATCGCTTAGCAAACGGCGCGCCATTTTCAACCGCTCGTTCATCAAATTCAGCCAGCCATCACGGGTAAATTTATCCCGATAGACAAATTTTGAGGCTTTTACTTCCTCTTTATAGTCATTTCCGTCTTTTTGAGTAGATTCAGTGTTGTAAGGCGGATCAATATATATAATATCAATAAGCCCTTTGCCGTTTTTATCTATATAAGCAGCGCACAGATTCTTCAAAGCGTCATAATTTTCGCCGATAATCAGTTTATGCTCCAAACGGTTTAGCTCATTAACCGCAATATTCAACTTTGTGTTTTCTTTAACAGTAACCACACAGTTATGATTGACTTCAGGCGCTTCATCAAACACAAAACCGGTTTTTACCCTTTGCGTAATAAAGCCATAAACTTCATCCAAATCTTTTTCAGGCACTGTTTTCAAAATTTCTTTGGCAAGCTGTTTTTGCTCTTTATTATAAGAAGAATCTGGTATTTTATCTATTTTAGCCAAATAATCATCACGCATAGCAACTTCCCCTGTTTCTGCAATAAAAAAACCACCTGTCAAGGTGGCCGGGGAATTGAACAATCATACATTATCAGATGACCTAATAGCTTTTAAAACCACGCTTTATAAAAAGAGCGGTTTCTGGACATAGGCTAAAAGTTCCCCGACCATATTGCTACAATCGGGGATATATTTATTGTTATCCTGACTAACAGATAACAATTTGACGATGTTACACCCTAACACCGGATAATGTAAGAGCTGTTCAAGGCTCCGCCCCCTCTCAGGAACTGACTTATGCCCTTTGCATAAGCTTGCTCAAACTTTACAAAAAAGCCGCAGCAATGTCAATAACTTCTGGAACTGATAAAAACAACAAAAAAGCCCCGAATGTCTGGTGACAAAACGGGGCTAAATGCAGCTGCAATTTATAAAATAAAAAACAAACTGAGCAACTTTATGAGACCTTAACAAAAATATGCAAGGGATACTCGTCAGTTGCTTACACTACACTAGAACGATACAACACAAATTTAATTGTACTGCAAAGGTTCTGCTCTAATTTTAGGGAGTCCGACAATCATAATAAAAATTTTTTGGTTAATAATTCTTATATGTTATTAGGCCTTCCTCGATTTCTTATAATCATAATTAAATAATTTATAGTGTATTTATATGTATAGCACATATATATTTTTTGTCAATATTTTTTACAAAAAAACTTCCGTTTTTTTACAAACGGAAGTTTTTTCTGCAATCAGCACAAAACAAAAATTAGAAAATGCCTTTCAATAAGCCCTGCGCTTCTTCTTTTAAACCGTCTTTCAAACCGTTTGCCGTATCGTTAACAGCTTTAATTCCGTCTGCGGCAACATCTTTAAGACCGCCTAATCCTTGATTGATAACCGTGTCATAAGATGTGCTCAAAATCTTTTTCAAAATGATGGTAACAGTTTCAACAATTCCCTTGCCTTCTGATGCTTTTTCACGGCCGATGCCTTTCAATTCGATATTCGGCAGAGGAATACCGGCTGAAGCCCCTTGTCCGGCAATGGAAGCAGCAATGTCAATTTGACCATTATTTACATTAACCAAATCAACAGCAACTTTTTTGCCTGAAGAAGATTTTTCGTTTTTAGCCGGAGTTTTTTCGGCTTTGGTTTGGGTTGAGGTTGAAGAGGCTGTGTTTTTATTGATATTAGCCAGCAAATCAGAAACGTTGTTATTAGTTACATTCTTCAATTCGTATGTAACCTCGGGTTTGCTTATGCGAACTTTTTCTACAACGATTAAAGGCTTGGTTAAAGATTTGAGATTAACTTTAACATAAACTTCACCCAAACTCAAAATATAAGGCTGAGCATAACCTTTAGGGTTGGCAACCGTCAAGTTGCTCAATTTTACTTCGCCGTTCAGAGGCGACAGATAAAATCCGCCGAGTTTAACATCTGTTCCGGTAACTTGACTGCCGTATTTATGAACAGCATCTTTAACAATGGTTTCCAAATTGTGTGATACATAATAAACGCCGCCGGCAATTGCTCCTAAAACAACCGCCAAAGCGATATATCTTTTTTTGATTTTCATTTGAACCTCGTTTATATAGTTGATAACTGAATACTGTTATAAATAAATTTCATTTTTTTTCAACATTATATTTACTTGGCAACAAGCGAATTTGTGATATACTCAATCAACAAGGAGAAAAGCCATGGATTTTTATTATGGAAAACAGCAATTACGCAAATTATTTATTTTCAGCGCCACAATCTTTTGTTTTGCACTGGTTGGAGCGCTGATTATCGGAATTCAAACTTTTTCGGGAACTTTGCTGCTCTGTTTTCCTTTTTTGTTTGTGGCTGCGTCTTTATTTGTTTATATTTTTCCGCCCAGATTGGCAAGAATCGACAGCCGCTCAATTCAAATTGATCGCGCTGTTCCGTTGCTGTGGTGCGATGTAGTCCGCGCACGTTTAACCTATTCAAGCTGTTTAAAATTACGTCAAATCATTGTTTTTGAATTAAAACCGCGAGTTGTTTATCCGCTTACATTTATGCAAAAAATTTGCAAATACAGCCGTTTTACACCTTTTTCCATTCCGTTGTACGCTATGGAAAGCGGTGAACAAAAAGCAATATGCGATGAAATCAGCAAATATTGCAAATTGGAAAAAAACTAATCAATCAAATTTATCCAGTGGATTATTTTATTTTCAACCGCTTGATCATATTTTTCGGGCAAATTGTTAAATGAAGCCGACCTCCGCAGTTTGGCATTACGCGCCATACGGTTAAAATCAACAAAAAAGCTGCCGTAATTGCTCCCCTGAGTAGAAAAAGGAACAACTTTGCGAGCGGCAAAATCAGCTTTTTGCAAAAATGTCAACAAAGGAGCCGCCGGAGCATACCACCAAACCGGTCCGCCGACAAAAATTGTATCATACGCTGAAAAATCAGGCAATTTTTCAGCCAGTTCAGGATATTTTTCTTCCACAAGCCATTTTTTTGCCTGCATATAAAATCCGGCCGAAGATTTTATGGGTTCAGCGGTTTTGATTTCATATATATCGGCATTTGTCAATTTTGCGATTTGCTCGGCTATTTTTTTCGTGTGACCGGACAGAGAATAATAAACAACCAAAGTTTTTTCCGTTTTGGCTTTAAGTTCAGTCGGAGCTGCATATTTTGACATTTCATAAGCATTGCGCTGCGAAACACGATAAAGATGAACACAAGTGCCCAAAACAACCAATAATGCCACTATTGCCAAAACCGAAATGGTAATTTTTAACATACTCTATCCTTTCTTTTTCTTTAATCTTAATAATTTTCAATATAGCGGCAATAACACAAAAATCAATTATCAGTCCTAACTTATAAAACAAAAATCTTGAAAACAAATATAAATTACCGCATAATAATACAAATTGTTATTTTTATGTTTTACTCATCAAATTATTTTATATGGATAAACTAACGTCTTTAGAATCTTATTTGCTTGAGCAAAAAGATATTTTTGCTATGGCAAATGCGGTTGTACCTTCATTTAGCTATCCTGATTTGGATAACAAAGCTTGTTTTGTTCCTTCTTTTGCTTTTATCAAAGCTTTATTAGAAACAAACGACAGCCGAATTTTTAAATTGCTGAATGACAGTATACAAAGTATGAGAGTTTTTGAATGCGCTATTGAAATCGGACACCGTCAATATATTGAAAAATATTACAACGGAGTGACCGGATGGATACCTTCAAGCAGTATTATACGTCTGCTTGAGCTGGGCTACAAAGACATTGCGATGGATTTTCTGAGAGTTTTCGCCCGTGTCTGCTTTGGCTATGACGAGCAGTTGATTAATTATCTTCGCAAACACAATCTCAGTGATGAAGTTCGAGAGCTCTTTTATTAAGTCTCTAAACAAAAAAAATCTCTGATAAACATCACGTTTATCAGAGATTTTTTATTATAAAACGAATATCACCAACAGCGCTCAAGCTCCTTATTCTGCTCTTTGATAAAATCATCCAGAAGCTTTTCGCGGGAAGTAAGCAGCCTATCCAATTCCTGTCGGTCGCAATCGGTAATTTGTTCAAAAGGTTTATGGATAATTTCCAATTCCTTTTCAATAATTTTTGCTTTCTCCGATTGATATTCTCTTTCCATATCTTTCAGATTTTGCAATTTCTGACTTAACAAACGCCGTTTCATATACAGCCAAATATACATGGCGCCGCTGAAAATAAATAAGAAAATCAGCGCAAACAGTAAATAATAATGTTCCATAACGTTGTTTATTTAAAAATTAATAATAAGATTTGTATCTAAAATAAGCATTTTGCATAATTTTGTCAATCTTTAACCATCTCGAAAATAAAAACAACCTCCCAAAACAAAAAAAAGGCTCTCAGAAAACTCTGAAAGCCTTTCGAGTGGTAGGCGCGCAGGGATTCGAACCCTGGACCCACTGATTAAGAGTCAGTTGCTCTAGCCAACTGAGCTACGCACCCATAACATCCATGAACGGAATATAGACTGTTCAAATTTTATTTGCAACATTTTTTTTATATTTTTATCATTTTTTTCTTGACATATTTTGTCAAAAATTGTACAAACATTTTCAGTTACTGATTTTTATTACAATTTTTATATGTAAAAGCTTATATTCAGAATAATCAAAACAAAAATATTTGTTGCCATTATACATTATATTGCTGTCTCAAAAAAAGGGAACAGAGATGCATTTTTGCATTTTGTATATTTTTACCATAGTGAAACAACATATATATACCTCTGCTCCTGTTTTAAGGTAGTTTTTAGCTTGTGAAAGTTAAAACTGCCTTTTTTTATTTTAAAAATTGAAATTCAGCTTCAAAAAAGTCCTTCAAAACCGCTAAAAGTTTTGAAGGACTTTCATTATTTGCGTAAAGATATAACATCAAAAACGATTATTATTTATATTGCCTTTAGCCGCCGCAGGAACATCTTTAAAGTTTTTAACCCGCTCCCATATAGCAGCCGCTTTCTCCGGCGGATAATTTTTATAACAAAAATCAACTCTGTAAAAATCAGCTTTGACTTGTTGAGCCTCTTTAGAAAAACACAAAGGTTTATCGTCAAAAACAAAAGTTTGGCAATTCTGCGACAAAGCCCAATAAGTTTTGCCGTCTTTTTGCAACATCATCCAACGTGTGCCTTTAGGACATTTGGCGCAAGGATTTTCTCTAATACAAACCGCACTTGAAAACAGCGGAAAATCTCCGTATATCGGAAACACCGTCGGCAACGGCGATTTTTCGGACAATTTTTGCAAATTATCCAAAGTATCCTCAACCGACAAAGTAACACGGCTTGCACCTATTTCGCCGGCCATTGCCGAAGCCTGACTATTCATGACATACAAGCTGCTGTCAAAAGCCAAATCAATTCCTCGTTCCGGCAATAAAGATAATGCCCACCAATTGCCGATTGTCCATTTTTTGTAGCCGCTTTCCAACAGTTGTTTTATTTTTTTCTCCCATTGAACAGCATTTCTGGCCAAAGCCGGCAAAACAATGCGAATTTTTGATTTCGGCAAAGCCTTCAGCTCATCTAATTCGGTATCTAAACCAACAAAAATTTCAACTTCGGCAACATCGGACAAATCTATTTGCGACAAGCAGGACACATTATCGGTTCTGACAATCCAACGCCCTTTAAGCGTTTCACGCGGCTGCATAACTTCGGGAAGAATCCCATGTTTCAAACTCGGTTTTATTTGCTCATATAAATCTCTGCGCAGCTCATTCAACAAAGATACAGGCACAAAAAGCCCCTGAGGATTATTGATTGTTAATTTTTTTAACTCAAAAACAGTATCTCCGGTTTTGGCAAAAGCTTTCTTAACCGCATCTTCCGTCTTGACCGGATTTTCGGCTTTTTCAAACGAACCATTCACACAGCTTTGAACGCCGCCGACCTGAGCCGTAACTTTTTCAGACGCTATATCTACCTCAACATCAATCGGATACCGACGAATGAATTCTCCGGCTTTGGGTTTGCTGTAATCATAGCCGCCCTTCACTTCACTGGCTGATGCCAAATAAATTTTTTGCCCTTTTGCCAAACCTGCTGCTTTCGGCGGCAATTGAACGGTTACATCGTCACCGGATAAAGCCTCAAAAACTTTGCGCCCTTTCACCTGCATATCCTGTACGGAAAATCCGAAAGGTTTTTCCTGTCCTTCTATTTCAATCTGCAAGCCGTCATGGCGTGAAATTTTATGACTGGCGTGAAAAATCATTCTGCCTTTGAAAACTTGTTCAACTTTTCCTACCGGCAGCCCTCTATGACCGACAAAATCACGATCAACCACGGTTTTATCTTTACCGTTAAACATAAATTTACACCATGGACGTGAAAAAATTTGTTTTATATTTTCTTCTTTTTGAATTTGCGCTCCATGCCCGTCTAAGATATTGCGATAATAATCGGTAACAGCTGCCACATATAAAGCGTTTTTCTTACGCCCTTCTATTTTAAGCGATGTAACCGGCATTTTCAGCACATCGTCTTGCAGCGCCATATCTTTCATTGAAAAATAGTGTTTTTCTCCGGCAGCTCCCTTAAAAGCAGAACGGCAAGGATATAAACATTTTCCGCGATTGGCGCTGCGTCCGCTTTCAAGCGATGAAAACAGGCATAAACCGCTGTATGAATAACACAAAGCGCCATGAATAAAAGCTTCGGTTTCCAAATTAGGAATAGAAGCAATATCTTTTATTTCAGCCAAAGAGAGTTCTCGCGCCAAAACAACACGCTTAAAACCAATTTTTTGCAAAGCCAAAGCGCCTTGCTTATTATGCACGGCCATTTGCGTGCTGGCATGAAGTTCCAACTCCGGATATTGCTCTTTTATAATGCGGGCAACGCCCAAATCCTGAAGAATTATACCGTCAACGCGGCAATTAGAACAAATATCCAAACTCTTCAGCAATTCGGGCAATTCGCTTTCCTGAACCAAAGTGTTAACCGCAGCATAAACTTTACGTTTCAGGTTATGGGCATAGCCAACAAAAGCATTTAATTCGGTTTCGTCAAAATTTGCCGCAGTTGCCCTTGCAGAAAAGTGTTTTAACCCAAGATAAACGGCATCGGCTCCATAATATAAAGCGGCATAACCGGCTTCAATATCTCCGGCCGGAGCCAAAAGTTCTTTTTTCATTGCAAACCTCTCTTATTTCAATTGGCTTTTATAAAGCGAAGCATACACACCGTTTTCTTTAGCCAACAATTCCTCATGCGTACCGCTTTCAACAATTTCGCCGTAATTAACAACGACAATTCTGTCAGCATTGCGTACGGTTGACAATCGGTGGGCAATAATAAAGACAGTTCTGTCTTTCATTAAATTATCAATAGCCTGCTGCACAACCGCTTCCGATTTGTTATCCAAAGCCGAAGTTGCTTCGTCCAAAATAACAATAGGCGCATTTTTGATAAACGCGCGCGCAATGGCAATACGCTGTTTCTGACCGCCGGAAAGCAGCACGCCCCGTTCACCGATTTCTGTATCCAAACCTTTATCTAAACTGGCTATAAACTCATCTAAACAAGCGTTCTTAACCGCATATTTTATTTCTTCGTCAGAAGCATTCTCATTACCCAATAAAATATTATCTCTGATTGTTCCGGCAAACAAAAAGTTATCCTGAAAAACCACCGCGATATTGTCGCGCAGAGAGTTCAAATCATATTTGCGAATATCAATTCCGTCAATCATAACAGAACCCGCTTTAACATCGTAAAAACGAGGCAGCAAATTAACCAAAGTTGTTTTTCCGCCGCCGGAATTTCCTACAAACGCTATCGTCTGTCCGACTTTAATCAATAAATTGATATTTTTAAGCACCGGCTTGTTGCGAACGTAAGAAAAAGACACATCTTTATATTCAATGGCATCTTTAACTTCTTTCAAAGCAATTGGATTTTCACAATTGTGAATAGCCGGAATTCGTTCCAAAAGCGAAAACACACGTTCCATGGCCATAAACGCCATTTGTACATTGTTATAGTTATTGCCGATTGATTTAATCGGATTATACAACATAATCAACGCCGTAATAAAAGACACAAAGTTACCGGCCGTAATTTCTTTATGAACAATCAAATAGCTGCCTATCCAAATAATAAGGGCAATCCCCAGCGAAACGATAAAATGCATCAAAGGCGACATCATTCCCGTGCGCTGAATCATTTTTATGCCCAATTTAAACACCGATTTTAGTGTATCGTGAAAACGTTTGCGCTGATAACCGTATAGATTGTATGATGTAATAATTCGGTTGCCGCTGTAAGTTTCATTATAGTGGCTCATAACCGCAGCGCCCGAAAAAATGGTTTTATCCATAACTGATTTAATTTTACGGCGTACGGTTGTTAACGGATATAAAGCGCCGAACAAAACCACAACCGCCACCACCGCCAACTGCCATGAGTTGTAAAACAAAACGGCAATAAGCGAAATAGACGAAAACACACGGGTGGTAAACAATTTAAGGTTTGACAGCAAACCGTTGCAAGCGGCATCGACATCGTTATTGTAACGCATCATAACATTGCCTGAAGTTGTGGTGTCAAAAAAACTTGCCTCATTAAACATAAGTTTGTCAAACAAATCCATTTTAACATCATTGGCAATTTTGCGCCCAACCCAAGTGTTCAGATAAGTCGCGGCATAGTTTAACGAACTTTGCATACAGCTGAAAACAATAATCAGCAAGGGAATATAACTGGTCGCATGGGTCGATTTTTCCACCATGACCACATCCATATAGGGTTTGAGTGACCACGCGACAACCGCATCCATCGAACCAATCGGAATAGTAATCAGCACAGATATGAGAGCCCTAAACCAATATGGCTTTACATAAGGAAAAATTTTGCGATAGTTAACCACAAAATTAAGCGACATTATCATAGCAATAATTTTTTTGAACATAGGTCTTCTTCATCAATGTTAAAAATCAGGCACATAATATGCAATTTTTAATAGTTTGCCAAGAATTTTTATCGACTTATTGACACAAAGCCAGTTCTCGACGCAATTTATCAATTCTGGACAGCCATTCCCAAAAATGAGGAGCCTGCTCAAAACTCAATTTTTCCAATTCTTCGGCAACATTTTCTCCAGCCGGCGGATAAACCGGACAATAATCATAATTTTCCTTTGCGCATGAGCTCAAGCAAAGCATTGCGATCGGCATTAGGACGCGCATAAATTTCTGATTTTTTTCTTTCCACATACCTTATCACCTCAACTTTTTTCGTTAAAATTTCGGTTTTTGTCCGAGAAACTCCAAAAATATACGAGGCGGCAACCAAAGCCGCCGCCATCATCAATATCAAAATTGTTTTTGCCATTAAAGCAAGTCCGCAATACGGCTTCCGGCAAAACACAATGCAACTGTTATTCCCCATAAAAGCCAATAAAGACTTTTGTGTTTTACGGCCTGAACAACAAGCCATTTAAAAAAACGATAACGGCAAAATTTATGTTCTTTCATTTTTTCTCCTTTGCTTAAAACTATTTTATATCATTATAAAAAAGATGATTTTTTGTTTCATAGCATGGGCTATGATGCTGCGCCCACTTCGGACAAATGCCTTTTACATGATAAAATGTTGCATTGTTGGTAAAATCAGTTAAACGCTTTGAAAGCGCTTTTTGAGCTGTTTTTAAACACAAAACAAATATTTTATCATTTTCATCAACCGCAAACAATTTTCGATAATTAATGTCATTTTTGTTCCAGCAGCTGAATTGAAATTTTTTCAAACAGGTTTGCTTTATCGAAGCTTTTTTCTTTCCTTTTTCTACAACATACCCCGTAAACCATTTGCCTGCGCGGTAACGATTGATAATAACTCTGGCAACCGCTTCAATTCCTTCTTGCCCGTCGCCTCTGGCCTCGCCCCACAGCGTGCGTGCCATAATTTGCAAATCATCAAAATTTTCAGGCTCCATTGCGTCCTCCTTTGCATTTGCAATTAAGCAGCAAATCCAGTTTATTTTCAAAACTGTCAAACTTGCTTTCCAGTTTAGCCAACATAATATTTTGCTGATTTTGCATTAAAACAGCCGAAGCCGTTTCTTTATCGGCTTTATCAAGACGCATTGTCATTATATTCAAACGCTCTTCCAAAGCTCCTTTCCAACTTCCTATTTTTATCAAATTCCACAGCACTCCGATTAATGCCGCTACCCCCGAAACCCCGCCGGTTATAACTATATTTTCCATTTTAACACCTCACAAAAAAAGGGCTTACGCCCATTATTCTTTCGGATACTTGTCTTTAACACCGCTGATTTTTTCCACCCATAAATTTGTATTATTGACTTTATCCCAATAAATCATATCCAGCTGTTCTCCAATATCAGGATAAGCAGCCAATCTTTTTTCACGATAGGTTAAAATTTCGGCTTTGCTTTTCTCGCAATAAAAACAATTATTATTTTCAATAATTTCATAACCATGGGCATTGCACCAATCCGACCACTTTTCGTAAAGTTCGGCATCAAAATACGCTCTTTCCATTTTTATATTTTTGAAATCAACCATAGTTTTCTCCTAAAAACCTATCGCTATCCACCACCAGGCAGCAGTATTGACGGTGTAACATTTAAATCCGGTTGTTGAATAACTGCGTATCAAAAGCGTATAAACCCCATTGGTTGCCGTGGCTGTTGAAGTTCGACCGGTGGCAATGGCATAAGACGTGCCGGAAAAAGGCTGTTTATAAGTTATGGAAGCCGTTGTGTTGTCAACAACAAGTCTTCCCCATTGCAAAATAAGTCCGCTGGCGAATTTTATATAGCCGTTTCCCTTATCCGTTACATTTCCGCCATTTACGAAAGCCGTCGTCGCAACCAGATTTGAAATATCGTTTTTTTCAGCTGTCATTGCCTGCAGCAATCCGCTGAAAGTTTTATCACCGATAATATTCTGCTCGCCGTCAAGCGTTACGATATTTTCCAATGATGCGGCTATTTGTTGCAAACCATTATCAACAAACTCATCAACTTTGTCTTTTGCCGTCAAAAGAACATCATTTGCGCCTTTAGCCGACTGCGCCGCTGCCTCCGCATTTTGTTCGGCTTGTTCAACCAGCTGTTCAACATTTTTTCGACCTTCCGCCGCTGTTTCTTTCAGCAGTTGTTTTTGCTTTTCCGAACAGACATTAATCTCCGGCATGGCTACATTATCGACATAATATTTTATTTCTTCTTCTCCTGATTTTATATACCTGATGTCAATTTTAGTATCTAAATCTACATCTTTCTGAAACAAAACACTGAAATCTTTTGCCGCATAATTTTCAAACAAATTAACTTCTGCCATCAGTAACCTCCTCGCTGATTTGAAATACACCGTTAGCGGTCATATCTTGCGGAAAAATTGTATGAACATCGCCGTTTTTAAGAACTGTTTTTATGTTCACCTCATAAAATCCGACATCCATTAAGGTATGCTGCGGTTTTATTTTTATCCGCGCCGTACCTTTTTCGGCATTAATGATTTCAGCGGCAATTTTGTGTAAAAATTCTCCTTTGGAACTTTGTATAACAAGAAAAACCGAGACCCCCTCAATATTCATGGGTTCTCCATTTTTCAATTTAAAATTCATCACAATATCAAAACTGTCGCCTCTGCGAATTAAAATTCCGTTTTGTGTCATCAATCCTGCCATATCAATCCTCCCGTGCTTTTATAAAATAGTTCAGAGCAATATTTTTGACCCTGATTTCAGACGCACGCCCATAAACGGCACTGGAACGCGCAGCACTAAATTTAAATTGCCTTTGATTATTTACCGGATTATCACCACCGCGATTACCGGTTGCGCTTCCGGTGACTGCGCCGCTCTCTTCCGCCGATGTATAACAATCCGAACGCCAGCCGGCCGTAATGTTTGGAGCTCCATCTTGTTGATAACTGCCGAAAACACGGTCTTTATCCAGCCCGCGCCCGTTGTCTGAACCGCGCACTGTAACTCCCCGACAATCCGGTATATTAAAAGTTGTTACTCCGTTTCCTTTTCCAAAAGCCGTTCCTATGGCGGAAAACAATTCTTCATAATCGTTACGCTCAATTTCTCTTCCGTCACACAACAGCCAATTATTATGGTCGCTTTGTAAAGCCGAACATTTTACATCACCAACGCACAAAGTTTGATTAAGCTGTTCCATAACTTCGTTTTTTGTCTTTTCAAGCTGACGGCGGTTAACGGCATCTTGAGCCGAAGTCGGGTCGCCTAAATTAACCAATTTGAAACCTCCGAGATTCAAATTGCCTTCCAACGGCACCAATCCGTTACGGAGCAAACATTCATTAAGGCCATCGGCAAAATTATCATCTTCTTCATCATGATGATCGCTGACAATATCAATATCATCTATACGGTCTTGCTCCCAACTATGCAGGCGTGTAAATTTTCCTTGTGAATCAAAGGGCATATTTATTCTCCTTCAAGTTTTTGATTAAAATTGCAGGCTTTGTCGTAGCGTATCAGCAGATATCCGTTTTTATCCTGATAAACAGCTTCCGGACAAACTTTAGCAACTTCTTGCGCCAATAATCCCAGCTGCGGAATTTTAGAACCGATAAAATTAAAGCAATATACCGTCAAACCGTTATGCAGCTGTCCGACCGGTTTGATATTTTCTTTCAAACGAACATCCGAAAACATCATACCAAGCTGCGCCGCTGTTAAAGCCGCCTGCATACCTGCTTGCTGCTGTCCTGCCGAATTAGACTGATTGGCTGCATCAATTCTGCGATCTACCCCGTTTTGAATACCGTATATATTCATTGCGTTGTCATAACCGGAATGCGAACCCTGCAATTGCGATAAAATTTGACTGATATAAGCCGCTTGCGCGTTATTGTTAAAATTTCCGGCTGAAACAGCATTTGCAAGACTGTTATTAAAAGCATTTTGCCCTGATAAAACAGCTTGATACGCTGCTTGATTATAACTGTCATTCTGATTTTGCCACAAATTAGACATAGCGCGGTTGTACGCATTGCTTCCAACTGTAATGCCTTGATTCTGCAAGCGGGTTTCCAAATCATTTGTTTGCTGCTCAAATTTTGGCTGCAGCCTGTCGCTATAAGCCTGCCATGCGGCGTTTTCAGCACGTTTTCTTGCTTCATCCGACCCATCGACGTTAAAAGTATAATTTCCCATATTATTGAGATTTTGACTCATATTATAGGCATTATTAACCAAGTTATTCAAAGTATTGTCATAAGTTTGGCTGTTATAATTTTTTAAATAATTCAACATATTTGTTTCCGAACCATAAGGTTTTATGTTTGCCGTTCCAGCTCCTAACGCACTCCCTACAGCTTTAAATCCTCCAGACATTTCATTTTCTCCTTTTTGTTTAATAAATTTGCATTCTTCACGCAAAAGTCCCAAAACATACACATCTTGCCCATCGGCTCCGTAACGCCGCATTTTTCCTTCTCTCACAAACCCGCAACGCTCTGCCAACGACAAAGAGGCTTTGTTGTCAACGGCAATCAAAGCGTTAATTCTCCGGCATTCCAGTACATCAAATCCAACACCGAATATTTTTTGCAAAACCCTTTTACTGCACCAATGACGGTCTGTTGTATAAATGTTCAGCCAAACCGAATTTTTCGGGCTTAATTCCGTAAGAACCACGCCGCCGACCATTTTTGCACCATAAAAAACGGCAAGGGAAAGACCTTGCCTCATTTCTTCATTTTTCAATTTCAGCCCAACAGACACAAAGTCTGCCGTAAAGCCGCTTTTATCATAGACCACATCAGACAACCCCGCCTCCTTGTTCAAAGCGAAATCCGGTATTATACCATTCAATCAAATTTCCGCGGGTTTTGGTTTTAAAAACCAAAGAGGCTTTATAACCAACGGCATTATTGCCAATCCATTGACTGCGGACATGGCTTTTTAATGTAGCCCATTTTGTACCGATTGGATTTTTCAAACTGCTCCAACGGCTTTCATTCCACTTGTTGCCGTCAGAATTTCCAATATTTTCGGCATATCCTCGCTCTTCATTTGTAAAGTCCATATCGGTATATATATTTAACGCAAAAACAGAAGAACTTTTGGTTCTCGGATTGAGCATTTGAATTTTCTTCAGATTATTAGTGCCCAAATTACAATAAGCCTGATGAACATTTCCGCAAATTGGAAGACCGCTGTCCGAATGTCCTTCATCAAACAAATAAACCCCGTTATCAGAACCAAAGTAAAGACGATCTTCAAATATTCTCCAACATACGGCATTTATATTTGTAAACCGGCACCAAGCACCGGAACTCATATTAACAACATGCTGTTCAAAATATCCGCGCACGGGAACATTAAACAAAGCATATCCGCCTCGCGGATAAACAATTGCCTGCCAACCTGAAAGTTTTTTATTGTCTTTTATTCTTGATAAAACCAAACCGCGTATTTTATCACTGTAAGCGTTTCCCGACACTCCGCTTTGAGCCATATAAATTGTTGATGACAATGGAATATATCCGTCTTCGCAAATAATTGCCAAATCACCGCGGTAAGGCAGAACACAATGTTTTCCAATCGGACGTCCTATATAATATTTTCCTTTCAAAGACCAATCATTGGCATTGTCTGGATTATTTCCTCCGTAAATTAAAACTTCGCCTTCCGTCGTTATAAAAACGGTCAAATCATCCATACCTTCCCCACCATCGCAGGTCCAGCCGGCAATGGCAGCCAAACTTCCTCCTTTTGACACCAATGCCGACAAGTCGACACTGTGCAAAGTTCCTTGAACTTCACCGACCGTTTGTGAATACCAGTATGTAAGTGAATTTTTTTCTATATAAAAAACCCGCTGTTTGGACACGGCAACGCCGCATAAAAGCGATTTGTCTAAATTATCGCCATCCAAAACCGTTTCCTGCCATTTCCATCCTCCGGTTTCGTCCTGCATATAAGTTAATGGTTCATCAACCCCGTTCACCAGCAGCAAACGATTGCGGAACTGTACAAAATGCCAATCATTACTCTGCAAATTTTCATATTCGACTTCATCATAACCGGAAGTAATATTAAAAATTTTTCCGTCCGCTGCGGCAAATAAACGATTATGGTTTGGAAAATTAAAATTCATCAAAGTTTCGGTTTTAATTTTCTTTCCTCCGAGCGCATAAAGTTTATAGCCGCCGCGCAAACAAACTTTGGTTTCAGACGGATAATAATTATCCATAACAATTGCATCTGTTAAAGGCATTGTATCCAAATTATCACGCTGATTCAAACCGCCTACTGGCGCTGGTAAAATATAATTTTGCGCTCGGTTAACTGCTCTGTTTAACATAGGCTATTCCTCCATCTTTTGACAATTGTCCGCAAAAACCGCACAAACTAATATCTTTGCTTGACAATCCTGCTCCAAAACTTTTGGCGCATTCCTTTTCGTATTCACGCATTTCTTCCTGATAAGCCAAACCATTGCGCGCCTGCAAACGCCAACGAACAGCCAATTTAACTAAATATTCGTCAAAAACCGGAATATCGCTGTCTTTAGTTATTTCAGTTTTTTCATTAAACATTCCGGCGCCGTAAGCCACAACTGCAGACCGATATTGAAATACTATTTTAATTCCTTCCGGAGGCGGACACAAAAAACGAAACATAGAATTTTGAATTTTAAATTTAATTCCGGTGGTCTGGTCTTGCAGGCATTTTTCTTTTTGCCATTGTTCGGGACGAATTGCCCCTATAATTTTTTCATTTGCATTTTTAATATAAACAGTATTATTCAACAATTGAAAAAAATCGGGACAAAAAGTCTTAATCAAATAATCGCTTTTCCCTTTAACCGTTATCAACTCAGCATCTTTAGTCAGTTCTTGCCAATCTCCAAAACGCAGCAAACCGTTTAAAGCATCTCTGGCCACACTCAAAAAAATCTGCTCATTTTGACTTTTACCGCCAAATAATGTTTTTGGGGCTTGAACACAAGCCAAACTAGCTGCGTCCTGACAAATTTCGAGAATACTTTTCATAACCATTTTTACCTTTCAATTGTTGAAGCAGAGAATCAACTTTATTTTCTAGTGTTTTGATTTTTTGTTTATATTCATTTTCTTGTTGTTGCCAAACTGACAAAGTTAAGGTACCTCTCGCACGTTTGATGAACTTAATTGCCAAAGATTTTTCATCAACCAATCCCAACTCTTCAACCTTGTCATCAGACAATTCGGACAAAGCCTCAACCGTAAAAATTCCGCGTAATTTCAAACTTTCTATTTCAGCTGCGTTAAGAAAAGCAAATTGTTCCAGCGGAGTTCCGTTTTCAGTTTCCTTTTTAGCTTGTTTATAACGTGCGTACTCAACCGGAAAACGCTTTATTTTATCCTCATCGGCAGGTTGATCATAAATTTCAGACATATTGTCTTTTATTCTGACTTCGCAAAAACAAACATTTTTGAACTTAGGTAAACCATCTGCGCTTAAAACACCTGTTTTGACCGCCCTGTCATAAAAACGGGCGACAATACCTTCTTCCGAATTTTTTCCGGAAGCTACTTTTTCAAAAGTTGTAAAATCCATCATTGTTTCCTTTTCAAAAAAAGGCAGACAACACCATTTAAAGATGTCGTCCGCCAATAATTGCAACCGACTGCTTAGCTGTTTATCAAAACACCTTGCAAAGCTGCATTCGACATAGTCATATTTCCGGCCCAGCCTATGATTTTATAAATAGCATCCTGATTTACAGCCATTCTTTCTCCGCCTATAACTTTCATATTGCGGTCTTGATGAGAACGTAAATACAAATAATTGCTGTTCAGAAAATACATTCTGTCTTCAGGGCAGCAACCGCCCTGACCACCATCACAAACCACATCAGCTCCTTTGAAACGCAATGCTTCAAAACCTGATTCAGCCAATTTACTGTCGGTAAAACGCTGCTGAGCAGTCAATGACTGTTCAAATAAAGAATACAAATCATTTCCGGTAATAATCATGTCCGGTTTATCTGTTCCGCGATTAAGCGACATATACATTTTATCCATAGCCGGACGGATTGTTTCAATAGTTAAAGCCTCTGGAGCGGTGGTCGATTTGTTGCGCCAAAATTCATTACCGGCTGTCGCGCGGTTAATTCCGCCGACTGTACCGGTAGACGGCGCGTCAGCAACCAATAATTTCAAACCTCCGATTGCTTTGCCGTTTGCTGCTGTACCATCGCCGTAAACGGCTTCTGCCATTTTGTTGCTCATCGTTTTAACGGCATTTTCAATTCTTTTTTCAAACAAATCCATCATTTGGAACTTGCTCGAATTTTTAAGCATATCTTCGCCTGAAACAGCAACCGGAACAGCACAAAGTTTCAAAGAATATTCTGCCGCGCTGAATAATTGTTTCGGAGTATATTCAATTGTATCATATCCGGAATACCAGCTCATATCTCCTTGCCCGTATTCCAATTCTTCCACAATTTTCGAACCGCCGGACAAAGCGCGGTTATGCCCTTTCTCCTGCAAACGTTTTAATAAAGCATTGTTGTTTGACACCGCATCAGCCAATTGTCCGCTGCGGTTTTTAAGGGTGGTTGTAAAAATATCATCATACTCAGAATTTGCCATTTTATATTTTCCTTTCTTTTTCAGCTAATTTTGTTCAGTTATTTAAAGCCGCAAATTGACGTTCAAGCATTTGTCTGGTTGTCAGACGTGCGTTATCGCCATCTGTTTCACGATGTCCAGAAACAGCAAAGGCGGCCTCTTTAGCCGCCTTTGCCTCTTCTGCTTTTGCCAAAAGTTCCGCCTCGCCTTTTGCTTTGGCTTCAAAATTTTCGCTCAGTCTGTTAAGCTCGCATAATAATCCGTTTATTTTAGTATCAATATCCGCGCAAAGTTCTTCCAACCTGCCGGAAGATTGTTGTCCGCAATCCAAATTTATGCCATATACTCCAGCCAAAAAACGCAATGTTGCCGCTGGATTTTTTTCAATCAAATCTTCAGCCAAAATCAAATTTTCAATCCATTCTTTAGCACTTTTAAAACCTCGTTTTGCTCCCTTGGTTTTAAAAGCGTCTTCCAAAAAATGTTTAGCGTTTAATTCGGAAACATAATCATCGGGTTTAATTTCCGGCGGTTGTTTTTGTATTGGTTGCATTCCATATTCTCCTTTTGTAATTATTAACAAATTCCGCAAACAACTCTTTGCGGTAAGCCTTTTCCCGATTGAATTTAACATTTCGGCGAAAGGCGTCCGAATAATCGCCGGCTGAAGCCAAACCGTTTTTACGCAGATAGCGTTCAACATCCTGCATACATCCGGCAATTTCACCATCAGGAAGAATGATTTCTTCCGTCCACTGTTTTGAAAAATAAGCCATATTTTTTCACTCCGTTATCAAACTTTTTCAGCTTGCAGCTGACATTGTTTCAAACAGCTTTGCACTGATAATTCTTTATCGGCAAAAGCAAGCTTATCAGCCTCTATTTTGGCTTTAATATTCAATTCTTTGTTTTTTAAAATATTTTTCTGCATTTCCACCAGCTGTTTAGAATTCGGTTGTAAATTTACTTGTTCTTGCGGTGGCGGCAAAGACAACTCTTGTTCTATGCCGTTAAAAACATTTTCAAGCACAGTTTCAAAACATCTTGCCCGCGGCATGGTCGAAACAACAGCTTCAGTCATACTGCGATAAAGAGGCAGCAATTTCGGCTGCTGGCTTACGGTCATCAATGCTTCTCTAATCATTTTGCTCACACATTCCACGGCTGAAACAGTCGCCGTATTTTCTTCGCTTTGATTTAACAGATTACCGGTTTCAACACTGAAAAGCATACCTCTTAATTTTTCGGTTTTAAGCAAATTTACCGCTGCCATTGATACTTTTGTGTCTTTTTTCAATTCTTCGGGCAAAAACGACAGCAATTTATCGGCTGAAAAATATTCACAGATAATTTCAGCCTTTATCCGCAGCAAATCACGGATAAAACGCTGCATATCGTTTTGTCTGTCCTGATTGCGCAAAGCTCCGAAATTTGTTTTTTTAATAACAGCGGTTGCAGTTTCCGACGCATCGGAATTTCCGCGCATAATATCCGATACTCCTGTAATATCAAAAATTCCGCTGATGATATCCTGACGCCTTCTCGCCAATTGTTCCAAAGCCGAAACGTATTGTTCCAAAGGCACAAAATCAATAATTCCTCTGATACCGCCGTTTTCTCTCAGCTTTACAAAATCATTTACGGAAACCAAAGTAACATCTTTGCTCAAAATATCTGCCAATTCAGGAAAAGAATTGTCATAAGCTCCGCTGACTTTCAAAGCCTGCATGGTCAAACGCATTCGGTTGGTAATTCCGTTAAGCTCATTCAACATTTCTTTAATCAAACAATAGTCAGGAACCGGAATCAAACTGTCATTGGTTTGAGTAGCCCAAATTGGTTTTGGGCAAGGAAAAAAGTTTTTCACTCCCAAAACATCACCGCTAACACGCAAAAAACGTCCTGAATATGATTTTGACAGCCAATAAACCTTTCGAGTTTTTTTATCCCAAATTTCATAAACGCAAATGGTTCCTGACATTTGCATATCATTGACATTAAAATTTTTTTCAGCTTCTTCGGCATCCATATAAATTTTGCGCGCCAGCCAGCCTATTTCTTCCCAAACGCCGGCAGCTTTGCCATCGGCTAAAAAATCTTTTGGATCAACATAAATCGTTTCAACTTTTTCCTCTCTTTTAACCTGCAATCCTTCTTGGGGAGCAACCGGATTAGGTACACTGAAAAATTCAGGTTTGTATTGTTCCCATACTATTCCTGTTCCCGAAATCAAAAAATCATTACGCGCATATTTAATGACGCTGTCAAAATCGAATTGCGCCAAATTCCACGTCAGCGCACGTTCCAAAATAACACATGCCGCACGCTCGATTTTTTCCAAACTTTTATTTTGTCTTTCAATATAAAATTGAGGCTGTTTGAAATATAAAAACGGTTTCAGCGTTTCTATAGTCGACCAAAAAATATTATAATGCCCTCTGTGCGGATTGTGATTGTCTTTATAAAAATTACGCGTTTCATCAATCAATTCATAATATGGTTTATAAATTTTCTCCGCCGCGTCAATTTTTTCAACCCAATCTTCAAATTGCTCTTTTTCTGATTTTTCAATCATTTTCCACCACTCCCAAAATACTGTTTTCTCTCACGACAATTATGTCTTTATCCGGTGTCGGCAAATCATCGAAAATATGAAACAGCACCTTATCGCCGACTTTTACCGAAAATACTTGTTCGCCAACTGAAATAACTGTACCGATTGTTCTTTCGTTTGGACCGTTATGAGGAATAATAACTCCGCCGTCTGTTTTTTCTTTTTCCGGAGGCAATTTAATAAAAACCCTGTCTGCCACTGCCTGTATCATTGTTTTCCTTTCATAAAAAAAGCGCCATAAACAACGGCGCAATTAAAAAAAAATGCCTAAAAACGGCACTTGACAAATACATATTACAATCACCAAGAACTGTTTTTTCCAATTGATTTGCAAAACATTTCTTCAATACTGACTTTTCCGTTTCCATATAAACGCGGATGTCCGATATCAAAAACCGGTTCGGCAAAAGTTAAAGCCAAAGCATCTGCTTTATCGGGAGAACGGCCAAGACGTTTTTTTATTTCATCCTTGCTTTCCAACTGCAAACGCCCTTTTCCGTCATATTTTTTACCAACCGAAGACAATTCGTTAAACAATTCCTCATCTTCCGGCAATTGCGGAGGCGGAGAAGACGACAGCCAATCAGCCATTAAAGCCCACATTTCAGCTCTGCGGTTAAAATAGCGTTCGCTTTGAATGGCTTTTTCACCAAAATAGATACCACGAATAATCTCCCCATATCCTCTGTCTTTCAAAATATCGAAAACTCCGGCTCCCTGACCTCCTATATCCATAAAAATCCGCATGGGATGAAGTTCTTTAATGAGTACTGTTGTCAAATTTGCCACTTCTACATTGCTCATTTGTGTATAAACTGAAAAATTTTGGCACAAACGTCCCTTGCGCCGGCAAAATACCGTACGGTCATCGCCAAAACGGGCAATATCCAACCCCACAACCAACGGCGAAGTTGTAAAATCTATTGTTTTTTGAAAAGCACGACGAATAAAAGAAGAATCTATTAATCTGTCATTGCCTTGTTTCAAAGGTTCTCCCAACCAAATATGCCCATAATTTTCGGGGTTTTTCAACTTGCATTTTTCTGCTTGATATTTAATTTCCTGAGGACAAAAAGGATTATTATAAAAATTTACCCGCACGACCAGTGTTCTTTCATCGGGATTTGCAGCCACAGCCATCCACAATGGATCATTTTCATAAAGGCGGTTCATCGAAATCCATATTTCAGAACCATCTTTCCTGATTGTCGGTTCCAATATCTCCCACGAAATTTTAGATATTGTTTGCGCTTCTTCTATCCAAGCAATATCAACGCCTTCCAACGATTTTATTTTTTGCGCGTCTTGTTCTCTCAAACCTTTGAAAATAAATTTTGTACCGGTTATTTTGTTTTCTATTTTATCTTCGAAAACTTTATAATCAGACAAACCGTAAACCGCAATTCTATCGGTTAAAAGTTTATGCACAGAATCTTTTATGCTGTCCTGAATTTCACGCAAACAGGCGATAAATAATTTTCTTTTACGTCCCAAAAGCAGCAAACTGTCGGCAAAAGCATAACTTTTTCCGCCGGCCCGCCCGCCGTAATAAAATTTAATCCGGTATTTTTTCGTCATCAACGGAGCATATATTTCCGGTATTTTCGCCGTTATTTTTTTCATATTTATCTCCTTTTCCTTTTACAAATTGAACCAAAACCTGTTTAAGATCTTCATCAAGCTGCTGTTTATCCTGCTTTTCGGTCCAACCGTGATTGACTTTTAACGCCATAATAGACATTGATGAATTATAAAATCCCAAACCGGCCGCGTTCATAAGCCATTCTTCCTGAAAACGCATGGCTTGTTCATACGCCGAATTAAATTCGGTTTCAGATTTACGCCAAACTTCCATCCGCGCTGCTGTTGTTTTTATACTATCGGCAAAACGAACAACACTCGGGCAAGGAGCTGCTGTTTTTTCGATAACAGTTTCAAATTTATCGTTTTTTTTACTATAAACTTCACGTGTTTCTTCAACAAACAGCGGGGCATCGCGAAACCATGCTATCAACTTTTCTGCATACTCGCTTTTATAATCTTTTGCTTTTTTCATAATTTTATCCGATTTTAGTAAAAACTTTGTCGATTAATAAATTGAGAAATAAATATGTATAGTGAAAGATGCTAATTTCTAACCAGCCGAAGTAAAATAAAAATGCAAAGCAACGAATACACTGCTTTGCATTACAAAAAATCCCCGCAACAGCGAGGATTCTATAATTTTTATAACTAATATCTTACAGCAATATTCTTTAGGGCTGCGGCGGATTAAAATCACAAGCCTGATATTCAGTTAACCAGCGACCATTATATTCACGGCAAATCTGCTCATCAACCGCATACTTTTTCCCAAAATTATCTTCAAGAACAATACCTTTTCGGCAAACCAAACCTTCATGGCACATTTCATTATCTTTAACATTGCGATATTCAGGAAACACTTCAATTATTTTAAGCAGCAAAACAATAACTGCTAACATTCCGCCCATACGTCCCCACCATGGCCAATTTGTTTCGGTAATTTTCCACAAAACAAGCGCCGCCAAGATTTCTGCCAATATTAAAACATGTTTATCTTTGTCCAAATATGCAGCATTCTCATTAACCTCAGAGGCAAAATGCAAAATCAACAGCATAGACACTGTGATGACAACAGCTTTTATTATATTCAAAAGCCACCGAAAAATTTTATGTTTTCTTTTATTTGGTATTATATCAGCCATTTTTTTGCGGAAAAATTCTTTCTTTAAACACCATAAGCCAAGCGCTGCCAATCAACAGCATATTAAATAACATATATCCAAGATGATGAGTGCCGTTCACAGTCAACATAATCAGCATTGCGGCAAAACAAAGCAACGTGGCAACCGCCGCAAGTCCAAGGACAAAATTTTGTTCATCAAATAACATCTTCATAATTGTTCTCCATACAGGATATGTATATAGAACAAAAGTAGAACATTGTCAACGCTAAAATTATTTAGGCATAAAAAAAAGAGGCAGTTTCCTTTCGGACATACCCCTTTCAGTATAGAAAAAGTTGTATCACAGATTGTCACATAAGTCAACAACACATTTTTGGTTGTGGATAACTTGTTAAAATCAATATTTTTCAATACCAATTTGAGGAACATAAAGTTTATTGTAAAGAGCGTTCTTATGCAAATATGAAAGATGTTCTCTGAGTTTTTGTTCATTTTCTTCTACGGCAACCGCCAAAAGAGTTTCACGGCTGCAAGTTTCATATCTTTTCAACAAATTATAAACTCCGCTCAATATATTATATAAATACACTGCTTGTTCTGTATGCAATTTGCTCTCCAGTATTATATTGGTTATCATTTGCAATTTGTCGCTTATATCCTCTGGAGAAATTAGCTCTCCTCTGGCTGAAATCAATTGTTTTATCATAGTCATCTCCCTCTATAAAACATATATATTCTACAACCTCGAATATTAAAAATATTTTTTCACAATTAATAACAGAAAATTATAATCATAAAATTATATATCTTTATAATTACAGTTACTCGCTGTATAAAATTCTATCAGCCGGTCAAGACCTCGGCATAAATCATTGTAAAAAGCGTATGCCATTTCCGAACGTCTTCTTGCAGGTATTTTTTCATCGGGCTCAGGCAATTTGTTATCCAAGCAAATTTTTTTCACTGCCGGCCAAAACTCACGAGGAATATATTTTTTAGCATTCAAATAGCGGCTGCAAATACAAAAGCTTTTATCACCTCCTTTTATTGAACAATCCACTTTTTCTTTGCCCAAACTGGATTGAACCGATTTAAATCCATTTTTTTCATAATCTGAAATAAACCTTTCTCCTGCCGCTAACCTATCCTCAGATCTGTATTTATCTGTTCCGTAACTCAAGCGGCCGCCATAGCATAATTTTTCCAAAAGAGTCATTTTTCTCACCCCTTTTTCAGTACGCAAAAATCCCCGTCTTTCACATTCTTTCTTACTTATATAGCTGTCATCATATTTTATCATAATCGCCTCCATAAAAGGAAAATACATTTTATGTAAAATATGTCAATACATTTTTTGTATTTATTATCTTATTTTATACTGTTTTTGTAACTTATATATTGATTTTAAGGATTATTGAGGTTATTTTATAAGCCAGAAAAATAATTACATATTTTGTAAAAGGTAAAAAATATGAAAAAATGGGACTGGTTGAGAAACTATATGCGCGAACAAAATATCAGCCAACAAGAAGCTGCCGAAGCTCTGCAATGGAAAAAAACGCGCATATCCGAACTATTGTGCGGAAAAAGAGATTTACCGGTAGACAAAGTTTTCCTTGCCGCCCGCTTTTTCAATCTTAACTTGGAACAGCTGACAAAATATAATTCCGGTTATTCTGATGACATTCCCGAACAATTTGAAACTCTTCCGACTCAGCGTCAAATAGAAAATATGTTTTTTGTTGATATTATCGATGCTTCAAAATCCAAAGGAAAGGGACTAGAAACCGCCCCTATCGGACGGCAGCCGTTTAATGAAAACTTGTCGAATATTTTGTCTTTGCCTAAATCTCATGCACTTAAAATTATAATTGCTCGCGGCGATGCCATGATGCCGACCATAAACGACAAAGACATTGTTTTAGTTGATATTTCAATTACAAAACCTGAAAATGACGGATTATATCTGTTTGACATTCAAGGCGAACTTTTTATCAAACGTCTCGCTTTTAACGAATTTGACCACAGCGCAACCATTATTTCAGACAATCAGCTTTATCCGCCGATTATGGTATCAGATTTAAGCAAACTTTTCTGTTTAGGAAAAATTTTAGCCGTTTGCAAAGCCATACATTAAACTATATTATAAATCGCTGTCTTTATCTTCAGTGCTGTAATCCACTGTTAATTCCATTGGTTTAGAATTTTCAAGCAAAAAATCAGCCAATCTGGAGATACCTTCGCCCACGTTTATTCCCCATGGCGAACCTACCTTATTCCCTCCATGCAAAACCATTCCGCGTCTGCCCTTGCTGTCTGTATTATAATCAGGAACCAGCCAAACGCGGTATTCTCCCCAAATTCGTTGTCCGCCGGGCCAATCGCCTCGTCCCCACCAGCCTTTGATTTTCATCATCAAATTTTGGTTATTATAGCTTTGCAAACGCTCTTTTGAAACCACCCAAACTCCTTCGGGAATTCTACTCATATCTTTTCCCTGTTCTGTTTTAAACAAAGAAAACTGTTTTTGCCATACATAATCGGAAAAAAATAAATTTAACACAGAAAGCAATGTTATAACCGAAACGGCTAACAATGACTTCAAAGGTGCTTTGCGTAAATAATATGCCGCGATTGTCAATAAAACTAAAAAAGCAATGTATATCAGGTTAAAACACAGGAAAAATTTTGGAGAAGAATAAAGAAATCCCCATTGTGGAAACCCCCAATAAAAAAACTTGTTTTCAAAATATTCAACAACAACGCTATTGCACAAAACAAAAATATAAAAAATATTCCATATCCCAAAAGCAACAGCGGCTGTCAGACACATTTTTTTTGACATCAGTCAATCTCCATAAAAAAATATTCATAGGTTTTTGCCAAAAACACATTCATATAAACGACTACCGGAGAACCTATAAAAATAGTCAGCCAATTTTCTAAATTTAAACCTTCGCCCGCCATATCCAAAACGACAAAAGCCAAATTGAAAATAACCGTAATCAATAAAAACTCCCAATAATTTCCTTTTGTGCGTGAATATGCTGTTGACATTTGACTGCTGCGGCCGATAACCGAACCAATCCACGCCATCATCGGGCGATAAAATATTATCGGAGAAAAAACACTTAGAATCAGAGTTGTAACTGTATTAATTAATTGAGTATCTTCAATATATTTTTGTAAATTTTCAACATAAGTTTCTACCCACGCTCCGGTACACACAAATGGAATGACTAAGGGCAAAACAATTAAAATTGTTATAAAAACTAACAACAGACCTAAAATACGCGTTGAAGGAAGCAAGGTTCCAAAGATTTTCTTAGTCATAACATAAGGTTTGCGTCCGAAATAAAAGCGGAAAAAAGCATACCAAAACATATAAT
Organism: uncultured Azospirillum sp.; assembly: GCA_900542055.1. GTDB lineage: Bacteria > Pseudomonadota > Alphaproteobacteria > RF32 > CAG-239 > JAFUYI01. The sequence goes on from UQMA01000003.1 coordinate 51,788, forward strand.
ATGGAACCAGCCACAGCAAAAATATAAAATCATGCCAGGCATTGATTATTTTAAAACCGATAATCAAAAAAATCATATTTGCAATAGAAAACAAAGACGTTTCATGCCAATTTTTAAAGCAATAGTCCAGACTATCTGCAAAAATTTTTCTCAGCGGTATTTTTTTGACATCAGCCATAATAATTTCACCTCAATTAATTAACCGTTTGATTCATGGGATTAAAGCGTAAGAGCATTGTTTTCCACATATCATATTTCTGCGGATATTTCTGTGATAAAATATTATAAGGCTGGCAGACAAAAACCGCACGGCGGGCACTGTCGGCAATAGCGCGGAATGAACTGTCACTGCGATAACGCGCCTGATCCAAAATATCAACTCTGTTTACACTGCCGTCTTTATTAAGATAAGCTCGAATTTCAATAATCATATCCTCAATGCCTTTTGCACCGGAATCCAAATTCCAGCAAGCACGAAGACGACCGGCAATAGCATCGGCTTCAGAAATAGATAAATCACTAAAATAAGAGCCGCCTACTCCGCCTTCTATTCCCATATTATTAACAGCCGTACCGGTTTTAATCGTGGCATTGGCATTTTCTTCTCCGATTTTCTTCTCCAAACTATCAACCGAAGCCAATAAATCTTTCAGAGGATTGGCCAACGTCGGCTGTTGTTTTTTCGGTGCTGTTTTTTTAGGCTCAGGTTTATTTTTAGGTGCAGCCGGTTTTTTGGGCTGCGGCGGTGGCGTCGGCCGTTTGGGCTGGGGTTTCTGCTCAGGAAGTTTAGGTTTTGAAGGCTGAGGAGGAACAATAAAATCTTGTTTAGGTTCAACAGGTGTTTCATTTTCAGGAGCCTCTTCCTGAGTTTGTTCAGGCTCAGGCTTTGCCGGCTTCACCTGTTGAGGCGGCGTATCGTTCTGAGTTTGAGCTTTTTCCTCTCTAACTTTTGTAGCGGGAGAATCTTTATCGGCAAACTCTGCTTTGGTCGGCAAATTAGTCAGTTCTGAAATTTTTACTTCATTCAAATCAATAATAATCGGAACTTGTTCCAAAGTCATATTTTTATGGCGCAGAAACGGCAAATCAACCACCATTAAAAAAATAACGGTGGCATGCAAAGCCAATGACTGATATAAAGATGACTTTCTCACTGTTTTTACTTCTTTGATTTCTGGTTTGATTTAGCATTCTGTGCCGGAGCAGAATCGGTTTTCAATCCGACTTTTTCAAAGCCCGCATTTTTCAGCAAAGCCATCAGCCCGAGCACTCGTCCGTATTGAGCATCTGTATCTCCCGAAATAATAACGCTGATTTCAGGATTAGCATCACGCACGGCTTTTACCTTTGCTACAATTTCATCAGCAGGAATTTCTTCTTTGCCGATATAATAATATCCGGCTTCATCCACACTGATATTCAAAGATGTTTCTTTACCTGTCAGATTTTTTCCGCCGACTTTCGGCAAATCAAGAGCAATACCGGATGTCATCAGAGGAGCAGCCACCATAAACACCACCAGCAGCACCATCATAACATCCATCAGATTTGTAATATTAATTTCAGCATTGCGGCGGCTTCCGCGGCGGCCTGATCGTTTTTGTATCTGCAACATTCCGCCCATTATTCACCTGCCATATCAGCCCTAATGGTTGTATCGTCTATTTCACGTGATAAAATACTTGAAAATTCAGCGGCAAAATTTTCCAACCGATTGGCAAAACGATCTATATCCGATGAAATTTTGTTATATGCAACCACAGCCGGAATAGCGGCAATCAAACCAAAAGCCGTTGTAAACAATGCTTCGGCAATGCCGGGGGCAATAGCAGACAAAGAATTTGTCTGAGTGGCGGCAATAGCGTTAAAACTGTTGATAATACCCCAAACGGTTCCAAACAGACCGACCAACGGGGCAACCGAACCGGTTGAAGCCAAAAAGCCCATTCTGGTATCAAGACTGTCTAATTCCTTATCCATCGAAACAGCCATGGCTTTTTCAATACGCTGCTGCAAAGAAACCCCTCTCAAACCGCGATCGGTTTTAGATTTCATAATATTTGTGCGTTTCCATTCGCGCATTGCCGCTACAAACATAGCCGACATAGGATCACTCGGGCGGGTTCCGATACTGTCGTACAGTTTATCCAGAGAGCCGCCTGACCAAAACTTTGATTCAAAGCTTCTTGAACGCTGTTTAACTTCACGTAATGTTGCTATTTTGTCAATAATGATGGCCCACGACCAAATAGAGGCCAAAATTAAACCGAGCATCACCACTTTTGTAACGGTATCCGAGCTCCAAACCATATCCCACATTGACAAAGAGCTGCCATCTGCAACATCTGCTAAAGACTGTGTTTCCATTTTTACCTCTTATAATTTAAGCATGCTGATTTTGAGCAATAAACTACTATAAAATATAAAAAAATCAATTAATTTTTAATGTTGGATTAAAAAAAATGCAAAAACAATACCCAAAACAAATTAACGAACTGTTTTTGTTAAAATATCTAAAAAAATATTTTGACAAAAATATGACATAAAACTTGAGTTTATGAATTTTATATGCTATATTTAAAAAAAATTAAAGAGGTGAGAAAATGAGTTGGAAAGTAAAAGCTGCCGCATTAGCCGTTACTATGTCATCTTGGTTTGGCGTATCTCAGGCAAAATCACAACAGACAAATCAATCTGAACAAAAAAAAGAAATTGTTGAAAAAACAAAAGCTTTAACCGCTCAGGATTCTTTGAATAAAACCTTATTTAAAGACAGCGTTAAAAATAGTAAAAACGCTAAAGCCGCGGCACTGAACGACAGTATAAGGCGTGCGGAAAACTTAATAAAATTCCGCAGCGTCGAACATGATATGCTCGGTCTTGTTGCCCATTGCGAAGGAGTTAAAGCCAAGGCCTATTGGGATCCGAACGGCAGAGTTTGGACAATTGGTTTCGGCAACACAATCCGTCCCGACGGCAAACCCGTTACACGCTATGATTTTATAAAAAGTGAAAAAGAACTTTTTGACTATTTTCGCATTCATATCGAAGGCAAAATGTATGAAGATATGGAAAAATATTTGCCTATGGATAAAATGTCAAATGCCGAACTGGTTGCCATGGGCAGTTTCCTTTACAACTGCGGCAGCGGCGTTTTACGCAAAAAGAATGGCGAGCTTTCAGAATTCGGACAAACCGCGGTTGATTATTTTACAACGCACAGCGACACGGCAAAAATGAAATTAGCAAAATTGATGGATAAAAAAGTTACAGCCAAAGGGAAAGTGCTTCCTCAATTAGTTAAGCGCCGTGAACTTGAAAAAAGAATTTTATTCGGTGATATAATTATTTGCAATGACAATTCACAAACCGGTGAAAATGTATTGAATCTTTCAGAAATTTCACTCGGAGGCATATACAGCATAGGGAGCACAATTCCTAAAGACACCGCCCTTTTGTGCGATAAGCTTGAAAGCGTGCGCGGTTTGAATTTAAACGACTCTATTCAAAATCAAATGCGGTTACGGCCTCAACCTATATATAATAAAAAATTCGCCACTCGCAATTTGATACAAATGAAAAAAGGCAAGCATAAATAAACTATGCTTGCCCTGCCTTTTTTTTAGGCTTTTATTCATCTTTTTTAAGCTGTTTCATCAAATTAGCTTTTTTCAAAACATCTGAGCTGTAAAGCAGCGCTATTTCTTCCTCTCGGCTCAATTCCATAGGCAAATCATAGCTGATATAATTTTCCAATTTTATTTTAGCCATTTTCAAAGCCTGAATTCCAAATTCCGGTGCCGGACCGTTGACCGGCAACATTAAAATATGCAAAGCATTCAGCACATTGTTATCAACAACGGCGGCAACTCCGTAAGAACAATTTTTGTTTTGAACGGAAAATTCCTGTTTAAATTTCAAAGCAGCTATCAAAATATCAGGTACATTAACTTCTTCAGGAATAATAAAATAACGATGCTTGCGAGCAGCAATACCGACAGTTTCGCACGATGAAAACATCGAAATAGGAATCGACAGCATCAATCCTAATGTTATCGGCAGCATCCACCAAAATAAACTATGCGCATATTGCCAAACTATTACGGTTGTTGCAATTCCCAACAGCATATGCCAATGATGACGCGCCCAAGCAACGCGCAACGATGTCCCTGTTTCATCACGATTTTGAGTATTCCACCCCGCATCATTGCCGGCAAAAATATCAAACACAAACTTGCTTTGAAACATCATCATAATCGGAGCAGTCAGAGCACTGAAAATAATTTCGGCAAATACACTCTTAACCGCGCCGAAAATGCCTCCTATATTAGAAAATTTGTTTTGCGATAAATAAGCAATCAATCCCAAAAACTTTGGAAAAATCAGCATAAACATTGACAGAACAAACAAACTTATAGTTCCGAGTTTATCAAAGATAGGCCATGTCGGGAACAAAGTATAAGTTGTCGGAAAATATTCGGGAGGAAAAATATTGCGCCCCAAAGCAACGCCCAGTCCTACTAATAAAAAGCACAGCCACAAAGGCGAAGACAAATAAGACATTATACCGATTATAAAATGAACACGGCTTATCGGATGTAGGCCTTTTGAAAGCAACACTTTAATATGCTGCATATTTCCCTGACACCAACGTCTGTCGCGCGTGGCAAAATCTATCATCGACGGCGGGCATTCTTCATAGCTGCCTTTCAATTCCGGCAACAGCCAAGCCGACCAGCCGCCGCGGCGGATTAAAGCGGCTTCAACAAAGTCATGGCTCAAAATATGACCTCCGAACGGAGCTTTTCCTTTTAACACCGGCAACTTGCAGCATTCCATAAAAGCTTTAACTCTGATAATGGCGTTGTGCCCCCAATAGTTGCTGTCTCCCACTTGCCAAAAAGCCAATCCGGCTGAAACAACAGGTCCATAAACTTTTCCGGCAAATTGCTGAATCCTCGCAAACAAAGAATGACGATTAATGCACATCGGCGGAGCCTGAATAATACCGGTCTGAGGATTAGCTTCCATTAATTGCGTCATAGACACCATGGTTTCTCCCGCCAGCAAGCTGTCCGCATCCAAAACAATCATAAAATCATACAAAGCGCCCCATTTATGGCAGAAATCCTCAATATTTCCGCTCTTACGCGCTGTATTAACCGAACGGCGGCGATAATACAATTTTATATTTTCCGGCATTTTCTTTTTGGCTTCCAGCCAAATTTGCTCCTCCTCCACCCAAATTTTAGGATTTGTACTGTCGCTCAAAACAAAAATATCATATGCACTGCCCTGACCTGTTTCTTTCAAGCTGTGAGCCATAGCCAGCAAATTTGCGAAAACGCCCACCGGATCTTCGTTATAAACAGGCATCAGCACCGCTGTTTTTGTTGTTATTTTTGTTTTTTTATCCGGCCAAATTATCCCTTTGGTTTTTTGTTGTTTCAACAATTGCCAAAAACCGAAAAGACTTGACCAAAAAAACAGAGCAATCCAAGCAAAGGTTAAAATAAACAACGCCGTCATCAAAAATTGCGTAATAAACAGCGACGAATTCGGGATAACTTCAATCCATTTAAAAGTTGCCAGCAGTGTGCTGACAAACATTAACCCAAAAATTGCCAAACGGCGGCGCGCTATTTGTTTTTTGCTAATCGGTATAAACTCTGAACTCATTTTTTTATTTCCTTTTCAGCCCCCAAAACCTCAAGCTTTTGCGGTTTCATTTCAGAATAATCGTAAGCAGGAGCATTTAAAACAAAACATTCTCTTAAAGTTTTTACCAACTTTTCAGGCATTTTCAACTGTTTAAAATCCTGCACAGTCAAACTATCGGCAGCATTGCACAATAAAAAACAAAGTTTGAATTCCGCCAATAATTGCTCATCGGCAAAACCGCTGTTTGGAAATGTTTGCGCAGCAAGTTTTAAAAGCACGCCATCCAATTTAGCGACCAGTTCATCGCCGTTGCCTGATTTGAAATCTATATGTTCGGCAATGGTTCCAACTATATCCAGTAATTGGTTTCCGTCAAATCCCAAACTGCGCAAATAGGCTTCTATAATATCCTCTTTTCCCTGAATCTTTATGGTAACCATTGATAACTCCATATTTCGGAAATATTTTTACCTTTTTTAACCACCGAAGCTCGCAGTTCCGATGTTTTGCCATTAGGCTCAAAATCAATATATGCTGTCAAACCTTTTGTAACCGGATTATAAGTTAAATATTTACCGACAATTCTTCCTTCACTGGCAGACACATCTAATGTTGCTATTTCTTTTTCCACTTCTTTTTGCATATTGAGAATATCAAAATCTATAACAAACTTGCGCTTATTTTTTTCCATCATACCGGAAACTCCGCCTACACCTGTATAAGTTGCAGTAACATCTCCTTCAATATGTTCAACCGGAAATTTTGTAAACCAAAACAAACGGTAGGCATAACGAATTTCACGCTGAGGAACAACTTTTTCTTTTGGAACCCAATAAGCGACAACATTATCGTGAATTTCTTGCTGTGAAGGAATTTCGACCAATTCGACCCAACCTTTTCCCCAATTTCCGACAGGTTTCACCCAAGTGCTCGGGCGCTGCTCATAATTGGCTTCAAAATCCAAATAATGCGCAGGATTTCTATCCCTTTGCAGCAAACCAAATCCCTGAGGATTTTCATCAACAAAAGCGCTTATACGCAAGCGCGGCGAATTGTCCAACGGTCTCCACAGCCATTCGCCTTTACCGTTTAATACCAACAAGCCGTCAGTATCATGAACCTCCGGACGATGATCATCAAACCTGTTTTTGGTATTTTCTCCAAAAAGATACATTGAGGTCAGCGGAGCAATGCCGAGTTTTGCAATTTCCTTACGCGGAAAAATACGTGCATCGACATCCATAACCGTATTTTCTCCCGGAGTTATAACAAATGTATAAATTCCGGAAGCGCTTTGACTGTCTAATAAAGCATAAACCGTTACAGACTTATCATGCTTTTTTGGACGGACAATCCAAAATTCACGAAAGACCGGAAATTCCTCACCGGTTTGAGCAGCCGTATCAATAGCCAAACCGCGTGCCGAAAGCCCATATTTTTGATTTTTTCCCAAAGCGCGGAAATAACTTGCTCCCAAAAAAGAAACCAATTCATCATAATATTTTTTTGTATTCAACTGATTATGCAGTCTGAAACCGGCATATCCGTTTTGCGGCAAGTTATCAGTGTTTAATTTATTTTTACCATAGTCAAAAAAAGACGGAGTATAAACAAAGGGAACAATTTTTCCATCAACGATTTCATTAACTTTAACCGGCGTCAAAAACAATGATCCTAAATGGAAAAACTGAATTTCAAAAGGAAGTTTTTGTCCGAACCATGGTCCTTTTTCACGTTTGAAACGTATATCGCGATAGCGGTCATAATTGAGTTTTTTCAATTCATCGGGCAAATTGTATTCCGGAGCAACATAAGGCTTTTTTGCCAAAGCTGAAGCTATATTTGCCAATTGCCCGACATCAAACTCATCGCTTTGCGCAGACATAACTTCAGACAGCTGTTGCTGCCGATAATTTTCGTAAAAGTTTTTCCCCTCATAAACGCCATAAACAACGCCTAGGCCACACAAAATACAACACACTGTTTTTATGCTATTTTTCATATTATATTCCTGAAAATTCAAAATCTATATTTATATACAATTCATTTTTCGGCAAAAGTCAAGCATCAGGAATTACCGGTGTTAAAAATTAAGTAAAATATCGCTTGCAATTTATTTTATTCTGTATATTATACGTTTGTTTTTGAATTATTTTCATATTATAAATCATAGCAATACTAATTGTTTCCCCGTTTTACGAGGAATTTTTTTGTGGAAAAAATAAAAAAAATATTTTGCCCGATGGCTTGACCCAACCGGCAAATTTAACTATAATATAGATGTTTAACTCAAATTATATTGTATTAAATTATTGTATTAAAATTTAGATTGTATGAAAAAGAAAATGTTGATTTCAGTAGCAATGCTGTTGATATCTGCCGTTTCGATGTTTTCTGTGGCAGAAGCCCATACGGAAGCACTCGGCGACACAACCGCTACTGCTATTGAAGAAGACACGCTTGACCATGCTGACAGCATCGCAGCCGATAATTCAGGAGTCGACTCAGTGTCAAGTGACAGCAGTTTAGTAAAATTTCGCAACGCCGCATACGACATGCTTTGTCTGGTTGCGCATTGTGAAGGTGTTAAAACTGAGGCCTATTTTGATCCGATTGGAAAAAAATGGACCATTGCATTCGGTAACACGGTACGTCCGGATGGAAAAGCCGTTCGTTATGGCGATTGCATAAGAAGCGAAGCTGAGTTGATGCACTACTTCAACGCACATATTGAACAATATATGTACGATGATATGTGCCGCTATCTGCATCTTGACAAAATGAACAACGCTGAAATCGTTGCTATGGGAAGTTTCCTATACAACTGCGGCAGCGGCGTTCTCCGTCAGAAAAACGGCGCTCCTTCTCAGCTTGCAAAAGCAGCAAATGCTTATTTTGACAGTCATAGTGAAAAAACAAAAGCCGCACTGAAATCGCTTATTGAACAAAAAGTGACTTCAAAAGGAAAAGTTCTTCCGCAGTTGCAAAAACGGCGTGATTTGGAACTCCGAATTTTGTTCGGCGAGATCGTGCTTGACAACAAAGGTGAGCTGAAACTTGCAAATGCCGTAAATTTTGCGGAAGTTGCATTAGGTGGAGTTTATTGTTTTGGCGGCCGTCGCCTTCCTGCCGACACATTAGATTTGTGCAACAGGTTGGGAAATATGGGCGGAAGAAACTTAAACGATTCCATTCAAAATCAGCTGAGAGGACATATTCGTCCGATGCGCCGCAAGCGCTGATTAAATTAAAAAAAGAGCCCCAACATATCAATGTTGCGGGCTCTTTTTCTTTAAGACTGATTTAGAATAAAACTTTAACGTTTACACCAGCCGTATAATCATATTTAATCTCGCTGTTTCCGGTTCCACCGAGATAATAATCACCATATACACCCAAAGCCACGTTATCTCTTACAAAATAGTTAGCTTCGGCTTGCCAATACCACATATTTTTGTTTGCGCCAGCATCTGTGTTGAAATCATAACGAATACCGGTATCAACTGCAGCTTTGTCAAATGTTTTATGAACACCAGCAAATGCGGAATAAAGCATTTCGCGGTCTTTTTGGTCAATCGGAGATTCTGCCGTAAACATTGTATACGGAGTTAAACCATTGCCCATATCATATCCCAATTGAGCTTCGAGTTTGATTTCTTTATACCAATCAGAACTCTCACCTTTGTGTCCGTACCATGAAGCCGGCTGATAAGTATAATAACCGGCACCGATTTGTGTCAGGATATTATTATAATTCCAATTATATTTGGCGCCTAATTCATAACCGAAGTTATGGTCATTGTTATATTCTTGATTGGTCAGACCTTTGAAATCAAAATTATTTTCAATAGCGCCATATACTGATAAATTATCATTAACGCCGTAAGTAATTTTTTCAGCGGCGACCAAATCTTCACCGGCAAAATCGCTGTGTTTGAATTTTGCGCGCGAATAATCAATAGATGTATTGGAAAGCACCTCACCTTTTGAAGGCAGGAATAAAGAGCCTGTAAAATCTTTTGCATTAGCGGCACCGGCAGTTAAAGCAACGGCAGCTGTGGTTAAAAGCATAGTTTTAAAGTTCATGAGATATCTCCTTAGTTATTTTCACAATCCGTCTTAATCGGATGCTGAAATTGTATCTGCCCATATATTAAGATTCAATTAATTAAATGGCTTAATCAATAACAATAAATTACTGTTTTGTAACAAAATTTGCTTTTTCAAATCAATACTTTACATAATCAAAATATTTGTTATAGTTATAAGGTTGTTTCATTCTGAAAGCTGATATTATGCTAAAAGAATACCCTCCGTCATATAAATTGGGTGCTTTAATTTTATGCCTGCTTATTTGTCATTCTGCTAAAAAACCGCTGTACCAACATATCTGGGGAAAATATACCGGTTATATTCCGTCTTTGGGTGACGAAACTTTTATAAACATTGAACAAAACCAAAAGAAACAATCCGCCAAAATTGCCGGATATAATATAGAATATAGACTGCGCCGCAAATACTCGGTCAAAGGTCGAGTTGTTTTTGTTGATTGGAATGACGGATGGTTCAACACCTGGTATCATGCCGCCGGAAACGAAGGAACAAAGCTGTACAATGCCGTGTCACCTGTCGACTTATCAATTATTCACGGAAAAACCGCCGAAGACGGTAATTGGCAAAAAATAAAATTTGACCATGAAGAACGGGGATTGATTACAAGTTATAGATATGACAATATGCCTGTTATAAATAACGATGAAATAAACAACAATCATGTCATTCCGGCCAACAACGCCATCCGCAAAGCTATTTCCATTATGAAAGTCGGAGATATTGTGGAACTTGAAGGATATTTAATGGATTGGAACGGCACCGGAAAATTCAGTTGGTTTAATATAGAAACAGCAATCGAACCTGGGGAACTTCATACAAAAATACTTTTCGGAGGACAACAGGGCGCAGGTCTTTGCCGCCAGTTTTATATCACAAAAATCAGCTTTAACGGTTATACTTTTGAATAAGTCGTTTTCTATTGTTTTTAATTTGCAAAAAGCGCTTGCTGTCCAAGCAAATTTTGTTTAATCTTACGTAATATTTTAACAGGGAAAACATAAAAATGATTGCCAAATTGCGCGGAATTGTTGATTTTTTCGGTGATGACAGCGCCATAATCGATGTTAACGGCGTAGGGTATTTGGTGTACGCCTCAAACCGAACACTTTCAAAATTGGTAAAAGGTTCAGAAACAACGCTTTTTATTGAAACGGTTGTCCGTGAAGACAGTATCAGCCTTTACGGTTTTACGTCTGCACTCGAAAAAGAGTGGTTTTTAACATTAACCAAAGTTCAGGGCGTGGGAGCAAAAGTCTGCTTGAGCATTCTTTCTATTTTAACTCCTCCGCAGCTTTCTCAGGCTATAGCCGCACAAGATAAAACTTCATTCACCAGAGCGGCGGGCGTTGGTCCTAAATTGGCCGCAAGAATTGTCACCGAGCTCAAAGGCAAAATGGTCGGACTTCCTGTCGGAGCCGATATTTCTGATTATGCAACGGCTATGGACGATGAAAATCAGACAACAGCTTCAACAGAAAACTGCTCGGCTGCAAACGCCGTTGAAGATGCAATTTCGGCTTTGGTCAATCTTGGTTATCAGCGGATTGATGCTTATCAAGCCGTAAATTCCGCCGCCGGAAAAAATCCCGATGCCGGAATTGCCGATTTAATTCGGTTAGCTTTAAAAGAATTTGCAACGCGGGAGATATAAAAAATGGAACGTATTGTAAGCCCGCATGAATTACCAGAAGATGACAATGGAATTAACGCTCCGGTCAATCTCCGTCCTTCTTCGCTTGACGAATTTGTTGGTCAGCGTCAGGTTTGCGAAAATCTGAAAATCTTTATTGAAGCCGCAAAAATGCGCCATGAAGCGCTTGACCACGTTTTACTTTTCGGTCCCCCAGGATTGGGGAAAACAACTTTAGCTTCGATTATAGCCAAAGAATTGGGAGTAAATTTCAAAGCGACTTCCGCTCCAATGATTTCAAAATCAGGTGATTTGGCAGCTATTTTGACCAATCTTGAAGCAAACGATGTTTTGTTTATTGATGAAATTCATCGTCTTAATCCGGCTATTGAAGAAGTTCTCTATTCGGCAATGGAAGACTTTCAATTAGACTTAATAATCGGAGAAGGTCCCTCTGCCCGATCGGTAAAAATTGATTTACAACCTTTTACATTGGTTGGCGCCACAACTCGTTCGGGATTATTGTCCACGCCTTTGCGCGAACGCTTCGGAATACCTTTGCGTTTGGATTTTTATTCTCCTGACGATTTGGAAAAAATTGTTTTAAGAGGCGCGCATTTGCTCAATGTACCGATGAATGAACAGGGAGCGCGCGAAATTGCCTGCCGTTCGCGAGGCACCCCGCGTGTTGCCGGACGGCTTTTGCGCCGCGTTCGTGATTTCGGAGCTGTAACTTCAAACGGTGAAATCGGTGCCAAAACCGCAGATATGGCGCTCAAACGCCTTAATGTCGACAAGCTTGGACTTGATGCCTTTGACAAACGCTATCTGACCTGCATAGCTCAAAATTACGGCGGAGGTCCGGTCGGCGCTGACACATTGGCCGCCGCATTGTCCGAAGAGCGCGACACCATTGAAGAAGTTATCGAACCGTTTTTGCTCAAACTTGGTTTTTTGCAACGTACACCGCGCGGACGCGTCATTTCCGATTTAGGCTGTGACTATCTTGGCTTGCCGCGAATGAGAAAAAACGTAAAACAATTTAACGAACAAAACGATTTATTTGCGCAAGGAGAAGAATAATGCCTGAAATTAATGCTCAGCAGGGAATTTTTGTTGAAGGAAAGTTTTATTTTCCGGTAAGAATTTATTATGAAGACACAGATGCCGGCGGCATAGTCTACTATGCAAATTATTTAAAATTTGCCGAACGAGCCAGAACGGAATTTATAAGAGCTGTCGGCTTTAATCAGCAAGAACAGCTTAACAGTGATGAACGCGCCGGATTTGTAGTCAGACATTGCGAGATAGACTATCAGGCTCCGGCCATGCTTGATGATTTATTAACGGTAAGCTGCGAAATTAGTGAATTCGGCGGTGCCTCGGCAACCATGCACCAAGAAATCCGCCGCGGTGATCAGCTTTTGGTCACTTTGGATGTAAAGGTTGTGTATGTTCTCCTAAAAAACAAACGCCCTTCCCGAATTCCAAATGAACTCAAAAATCTTCTGTCAGGAAAATAAATCTGATATTTTGCACCGAAACTCCGTATAAAAAAATTATACGGAGTTTTTATGCTCTATAAGTTTAAAAAATAACAAAATTTTACCGACTTGACTTGACAACTGACGAAAAAGTTGTATCCCTACATAGTTTTAAAATAACTATATCCGAAAAAAGAGAAAAAAATGCCGAAAATTTTGAAAAACCTAAAAAAATTTTATCTTAAAAATTTTGCTCCAAAACTTTATGAAGTTTTGAAAAAAGGTTATACGACCGAACAATTCCGCCGCGACTGCCTTTCAGGTATGACCGTAGCTGTCATTTCAATTCCTCTTGCCATGGCTTTGGCCATTGCTTCAGGTGTTACACCTGCTCAAGGTCTTTATACTGCAATTGTCGCCGGATTTTTTATCGCTTTATTGGGCGGCAGCCGTTTTCAAATCGGCGGTCCGACCGGTGCATTTGTTGTCGTTATCTTTGACGTTATGCAAAACTATGGATACACCGGATTGGCCGCAACAATGCTTATTGCTGGTATTACGTTGATTATAGCCGGTTTTTTGCGTCTTGGTTCCTACATCCGTTATATTCCTTATCCTGTTGTAACGGGTTTTACGGCAGGTATCGGTTTATTGCTTATATCAACTCAAATAAAAGATTTTTTGGGCTTAAAAATTGATAATGTTCCTGCCGATTTTATTCACAAATGGCAAGTCTATTTGTCAAATCTCGGAGAATATACCGCTGCTGCAATTTTTGTTTCAGCCATTTCTTTAGCCATAATTTTATTTATTCAATACAAAAAACCAAAACTTCCGGCATATTTAATTTGCGTTGTCACCGCCACTTTATTAGTTGCCCTGTTTGGTCTTAATATTGATACAATCGGCAACAAATTCGGCGGAGTTCCTCACTTTTTGCCAATGCCGAAAATTCCGGACGGTTTAACACTGAGCTTGTTCTTAAAAGTTATGCCTAGCGGTTTGACAATTGCCTTTTTGGCCGGCGTTGAATCTTTGTTGAGCGCTACCGTTGTCGATGGTATGAGCGGTGATAATCACAACTCAAATGCAGAATTGATTGCCGAGGGTACTGCAAATATTTTCAGTATGTTTTTTGCAGGCGTTCCGGCAACCGGAGCCATTGCGCGTACAGCTGCCAACTTTAAAGCCAAAGCATACTCTCCTGTATCGGGAATTATGCAATCCGTATTTTTGCTGTTGTTTATGCTTTTGCTCTCCCCTGCCGCAAAATATATTCCTCTGTCATGTTTGTCTGTTGTATTGATTTTAATCGGCTACAATATGATGAACATCGGCAAAATCATAAAACTTTTGGAAGGTCCGCGCGGCGACTGCTATACTTTGGTTGTAACTTTGCTCCTCACCGTTGTTGTTGACTTAAACACCGCTATCAGCGTTGGCTTTGTTATGTCCAGCATTATCTTTATGCACCGCATGAGCCGTGAAATCGAAGTAGAAACCGATGAAAAAGCCCTTGAATATAATGGCGGCGGACGCGACTTAACCCAAGTTTTGCATGAAAAAGGCGTTGTTTCAATGCGTTTCTATGGACCTTTATTCTTTGGCGGAGCTTCTCAAATTGCAAATATGTTCAACCACATTGAAGAACATCCGAAAGTTGTTATTTTGCGTTTAGGCTATGTTCCTGTTGTTGATGCCACAGGCGCAAATGTTATTGTGGAATTTATTAAAAAGGTTAAAAAAGATAACACAAAGATAATTCTGTCTAATATCAAAAAACAACCACGCCGCGTTTTGCACTCCACTTTCTTAAGAGAAGGCATTGATTATCATACAATTTCAATTGCTTCCAACTTTGAAAACGCATTAAAAATGACACGTCGTTATTTGAAAGCGCAAGAAAAAACTGGACAAAGCGACAAAAAATAAGTATATTATTGTCAAAGTTTTATCTTTGACATGGAGTGTGCTTATGGATATTTATCGCGTTGTATGTAGTGAAAATCAGCGGTTATACCCAGGGAAAACATTTATTGATTTTATGCCCGCCGGTACTAACCGCTGTGAAAACGCCGTTATTCACGATAGTATTTTGAAAATGCGTCAAATGATCAACCCAGAGGTCGACAGCCTGACCACTGGGTTGCTTTTGTATGATTTCGGCGATGGAAACATCAGCCTGCAGTACGAAAAAGCTTATAATTATATAATACGGCGCAATCAAGCTTATATAAAAGATAAATACGAAAATATGATAATAGAGCGCTTTAAGGATATGCGGGCAATGGGAAAAGAAAAAACTCTGGATGTCAGCTTGTCTACATTAGCCGTCGTTTATGACTTTTATAAAAGTGATAATACAAACTCAGATTCTCCGCGCAGCGCAAGAGAAGCGGAGCTTCGGCGTAAAGCTGAAGAGTACAGGCAATTGCAAAAACGCAAACAAGTTTCTATCAATAATGCGCGCACTAAAGATTCGCCATATTCGCCATCACAGATTATGGCTTGGAAAATGGCTCATTATAACGGCGATTAATTTTTATTTTTCAGAATTGTTCACAAAGCGCTTTATCATATCGAGCGCCTTGTTATAGTAATCTTTGCTGTGAGCAGCCACATCTGATTTGCTTATATTGCGAAATTCAAGCGTATAACTGCTATCGGGATTGCGTTTAATTCCTCTGGCTTCAATAGATTGCACTTTATCCGCCATCAGATCGGCAAATTCGTCAATATCGACTTCATACAAACCGGCAACCTCTTCCGGCTGCAAAACGGCTTTATATGGAGATCCTGTCACCATCGCCACATAAACCATTTGAAATTCACGGTTATTAATATTTTCAGCCTCATAAATTTCTTTGCTTGTAAACAATTTAACAATATCGTCTTTTTGAAGTTTCAATCCCAATTCTTCCTGTATTTCACGATAGCCGTCTTTAACCTCTTCACCGGCACGAATGTGACCGGCAGCTGAAATATCCAGCTTATCGGGAAATATATCTTTGTTGGGATTACGCAGCTGCAACCATAGCAGAGTTTTTCCATCTGGTGTTTTATGAGCCAGCCAACAATGAAAAGTTTTGTGCCACAATCCTTCACGGTGTGCCTGCGACTTCATTGCTGTACCCAAAAGGTTCATATTTTCATCAAAAATATCAATCAATTCATCTGCCATAGTCGTGTGCCCTTCATTTTAGTCAAGATAATATTCTATTGTCGAAACAACGCGCACCTTTTTTTCAATGCTGTTCATCTCAACAGAGCTTGCGGTTTCTCTACGCGGCAAAATTGAAAAAACGCCTTGTGTTGCTTGACGGATTTTACCGACTTTAGAGTTTGAACTCTTAGCAAACTCAGCGGCGGCGGCAGCGGCATTGCGAGTAGCATCTTCAAGCATTTGCGGTTTGATTTCATTAATTTTTGTAAAAATGTAAGCAACCGGACTATAAGCATTATTGTCAAGCACAATTCCTTTAGCAATCAATGTGCCTGTTGAATTTATGGCTTTATCAACCAAATCAACATTATTTGAACTTACTTCTATGTTTTGAGATAAAATGTATCTGTTTGTAGGTGTATCTGTACGATAAGGATTAGCCATCAAATCATTGATTTCAGAACGTTTAATTGTAACTTCATCATCCTTAAAGCCCATATCTTTCAAAAAAGAAACAACAATTTTCCGCTGATCTTCAACTTCTTTTTGAGCAATAGACAAATCATTTCCGGTTACAACATATTTAATATCCCATACGCCGAGATCAGCGCGGACATTCATTTCCGCCAAACCTTTTACGGTAACAAAATTAGATTCCATTTTTGTATGGTAATAATAGTATCCGGGAAAAAAACCACCGGCAGTAATACCGGCAGCCAAAACCACGGCAGAAACAAATTTGGTAACATCCGACATATTATCTCTCCTAAAATAAATTGTATAAGCAAGTCTCATATCAAATATATAAGTATTTCTAATATTATTACTATCCTTTTTTGGCTTTGGCAACTGCTTCAACAAAATATTCAGCAAAACAAATTTGAAAAATGTAATAAAAAGTATTGACGAAGCAGAAAAGTTAAGCTAAATATACTCCGGTAGTTCGCCGATGGAGTGTTGGCAGAGCGGTAATGCAGCGGATTGCTAATCCGTCACCGTGAATAGCGGTGCACAGGTTCGAGTCCTGTACACTCCGCCACTTAGAGCCCTGATTTTCAGGGCTTTTTTCTTTATCTAACACCTGAAATATCGCCTTTTTAAAATCTCTGATTGTGCTTTTTTGTGCGATTCGTCTACTCTAAAGCCGGATAACAAATAAACACAAAAATAGTTATTGACTTTTAGAACAAAATGGCATAAATATCTTTCTGTTTTTATACCATTGCTTCATCGTCTAATGGTAGGACAGCGGACTCTGACTCCGTTAATCTTGGTTCGAATCCAGGTGAAGCAGCCACACTGAACAGAGGTTAGATTTTGAGGTCTAACCTCTTGTTTTTTAATAATATTTTGCGGTTCGAACGGACGTATTTTCACAGATTCCGAAATTGCCCGCAGATTCAGTTGTTCGGAAATTCCGAACAGTTCAAAATGAAGGAAATAGACAGGTTTCGCGTGAAGTTGATTATTTGACGATTACCCTCCAACTGAACTGTTTCCATTTTAGAAATAAATTACCAAAAATCTCAAAAGCGGCGTTGGTGGAAAATAAAAGCAGGAAACAACAATTTGCACATATTTTTATTGTAAAGAAGTAAGAAAGCGAATATAATATAAAGCAATATATAATTATTATACATAAACATAAATTGTCTATTATTATTGAGTTTCATAGTTTTATTTTTAAGAATTTTTCTTAAATATGCTATTTTCTTAACAATAATGCTTTTTATCGTTTGTTATAGAGTTAGAGTAATAAAATAAAAGTCAAATTATTAAAAATAAAAAATTATGAAGACAATTAAAAATCTTTTGTTTACAAGTATTGCAACTATGGGTGCCTTTATGCTTTGTGGAGCTGTATTTGAAATATACGAGCCATTTGCAGCATCAGTTGTATTTTCATTGATATATGCTGTAATCGGCGTATGTCAAACTGAAAGCACTGACAATATTACAACTGCCGGCGCTGTTTTTCTCACAAGCTTCGCACTGTTTGCACTTGCTTGGTTCGTCAACAAAGAACTAACTTCTTTTTACTATTCTCAGGACTGGGATGGTTGCGAATGGTCTCCTGAATTGGCCAATTTTACATGGAATTGGCTTGCACAGATTCCTATCTCCGTTTTTTTAGCATTTTTCACTTGGAAATATGCTGACAAATTCAGAAATGAACTTGATAAAGAAGATGCCGAAATGAATGCTTAAACAGAAAGATTAATCAAAAAAACAGCAGAGAAAGCAATTTCTCCGCTGTTTTTTTTATTATCCTCATCTAATAATTCTTAGCTATTTATATTATGCAACCAGTTCAATCCGGTCATTCTTCTCATTAAAAAAGGCGGTGTTCTACCGCCTTTTTCATTTATTTTTTATCTTCCAAATCGACCTTAATATGCAATTCTTTCATTTGCAGCTCGGTTACATAGTTCGGTGCCTGCATCATTAAATCCTGTGCCTTTCCATTTAGCGGGAATAGAATCACATCACGAATGATAGGTTCATCCAAAAGCAACATAACCAAACGATCAACACCATAAGCAGAACCAGCGTGCGGTGGCGCGCCAAACTTAAAAGCACTAATCATACCGCCAAATTTATTATCTACGACCGAATTGTCATAACCGGCAATTTCAAAAGCTTTGTACATAATTTCAGGTTCATGGTTGCGAACGGCGCCGGACAGCAATTCAACACCATTGCAAACAAAGTCATATTGATAAGCTAAAATATCCAGCGGATTTTTATTCAACAATGCATCCATACCGCCTTGAGGCATTGAAAACGGATTGTGCGAAAATTCAACAGCGCCGGTTTCTTCATTTTCTTCATAGAACGGAAAATCAACAATCCAGCACATTTTGAAACTGTTTTCATCAATCAACCCCAATTCACTGCCGACTTTGTTGCGCAAACGACCACTGAATTTATCAAATTTCAGACCATTGCCGACCATAAAGATAACAGCATCTCCTTCTTCAGCGCCAAATTGCGCTTTCAATTCAGCCAATTTAGCTTCAGAGAGCATTTTAGCAATACCTTTTGCGCCTGTCTGTGCAAAAGCGACATAAGCAATTCCGCCCATACCTTCTTCTTTGGCAAAAGCATCAAGCTTATCGAAAAACGAACGCGGTTTATCTGCAATACCATTAACGACCATGGCTTTAACGGTTTTTCCTTCTTTAACCAAACCGTCATAAACGCCAAAACCGCTGTCTCCGAAAAACGAAGTAGCATTTTGTAAAATCAACGGATTACGCAAATCAGGTTTATCTGAGCCGTAAGTCATCATTGCTTCACGGAAAGGAATATGCACAAATGGAGCCTGATCAACGGTTTTTCCGTTAGCAAATTCATTGAAAATTGTCCCCAAAGTATGTTCGATAACACCGAACACATCATCTTGAGTGGCAAAACTCATTTCCATATCCATTTGATAAAATTCCCCCGGAGAACGATCGGCGCGAGGATCTTCATCGCGGAAACATGGAGCAATTTGAAAATATTTATCAAAACCCGAAACCATCAACAGCTGTTTAAACTGTTGCGGAGCCTGAGGCAATGCATAAAATTTCCCCGGATTAATGCGGGAAGGAACCAAAAAGTCGCGGGCGCCCTCCGGAGAAGAAGCCGTCAAAATAGGTGTTTGATATTCAGTAAAACCCTGTTCTCTCATCAATTCACGAGAACGTTGAATAACTGCCGAACGCAGCAAAATATTTTTATGAATGCGATCTTTTCTCAAATCAAGAAAACGGTATTTCAGTCTGATTTCTTCAGGCGCATCATCTTCTATGGCAACCTGAAACGGCAGCATATCTGCTTTGGAATAAACAGTCAAACCATCAACTTTTATTTCTATCTCGCCAGTCGGCAAGTTTTTATTTATGCTTTCGCGGATAACCGCTTCACCGTCAATACCGATAACCGATTCAACACGCAATTCTTGAATTTGCTCAAACAACGGCGATGCGCTGTCAAACACGCATTGAGTGATACCGTAATGGTCTCGCAAATCGACAAAACACAAATTTCCCAAATTTCTCTTACGGTGAATCCAACCGGCAAGTTTAACTCTTTTGCCGGCATCGGACGCTCTTAATTGTCCGCACGTAAAATTACGAT
This sequence comes from uncultured Azospirillum sp., assembly GCA_900542055.1. Lineage (GTDB taxonomy): Bacteria > Pseudomonadota > Alphaproteobacteria > RF32 > CAG-239 > JAFUYI01. Next base: position 71,964 of record UQMA01000003.1, read on the forward strand.
ATTGATTAGTCATTGTAACCCCTGTTTTTGTTAATTATGAGCGGTATTATTAAGCTAAAATCAATTGAAATCAACTCTAAAAACAAAATTGCACCGTTTTTTAAAACAATTTTAAGCATATATTGCTATTTTTTCGCTTTATAAAAACTATTGGGACAAAACTATGCAAGTAATATACCGTACCGAAGACCTGAAAGCTCTGTGTTCTCGACTGAGTCAACATGATTTTATTGCAGTTGATCTCGAATTTATCCGCGAAAAGACCTATTATCCGATTTTATGCCTGATTCAAGTTGCTTCGGAAGACGAAGCAGCAATTATCGATCCCTTGGCTCCTGATCTCGATTTGAGTGTTTTTTTCGAGCTTATGCAAAACACCGATGTAACCAAAGTTTTTCATTCGTGCCGGCAAGATGTGGAAATTATTTATAATATGTCCAAACACGTTCCGCAACCGTTGTTTGACACACAGATTGCAGCCATGGCCTGCGGTTTTGGCGAAAGCATAAGTTATGAACGGCTGGTAAAAGCCGTATTAAATATTGAGCTTGACAAAACAGACTGCCTGTCAAATTGGCAATTACGCCCTTTGAATGAACATCAGCTTGAATATGCCTGCGGCGATGTAACCCATTTGGTCAAGTTATACAAATATCTCAAACAGGAATTGGAAAAAGACAATAGATACGAATGGATAAAAGAAGAATTAGACTTTGTATCGCAACCCTCAACTTATATTACTGATCCCGATGAAATTTGGCACAAAATAAAGTTTCGTTCGCACAACAGCAAAGTGCTGTCAAATTTGAAAGCACTGGCTGCATGGCGTGAAAAACGCGCTCAAAACAAAGATGTTCCCCGCCAAAGCATTATCAAAGATGATGTTTTAACCATGATTGCCTCAGCATCACCCAAAAGCAAATCCGATTTGGAGAAAATACGCGGTATGCGCAAAGATGTTGTATCGGGAAAATTGGCCGACGAAATGCTCGAAACTCTTTCAAATGTTAAAGTAGACACAAAACTGAGCAAAAACGCCAATGACAATATAAATTACATTTCATCATTGGTAGAAATGCTTAAACTTTTACTGAGGATTGTCAGCCAAAAACATGGCATTGTTCCGCGGCTGATTGCTTCTGAAACCGATTTGCAAAAACTGTCGGCTTTTCAAGACGGCAACCATCCGGTTTTAAGCGGCTGGCGCTATAAAATTTTCGGCAAAAGCGCACTCAAGCTGCGCAGCGGAGAACTTTCCGTCCGTTACAACCCCAAAAACAAAAATATTGAATTTATTGAACAATAAAAACTTTTGGTTTTATTTGGTATATGAAGCACGGCGGATTCTGTCATTGATAGCTAAACCTAATCCTTCTTGAGGAATAGGTGCCATGGCAATTCCCTTATCACCGGCCAACTCGTCGGCCAAACGCATATAAGCGAACAAATTAGCGGCCGCTTCGTGCAAATCACCTTTGGGACTCAAATTAAGATCGGCATGTTCCTGCCAACCGAAACCAATATAAAACACCCCCTCTTCCGGATTTGTCACATTAATTTGAAAACGATGACTTGGCGCATAATGCTTGAGCATTTGTCCGGGAGAAGTAGGACGATCGGGTTCGCCGTGCGAAACCAAAACTTTTTCGCCTAAAAAATCTTCAATATCTTCTAGGGCAATTCCGCCAGCCCGCAGCAAAACAACATTTTTCCCCGTAACGTCAACTATTGTCGATTCCACTCCTACCGCGCATTTTCCGCCGTCTAAAATCATATCGACTTTATTCCCCAAACTTTCAAACACGTGTTCGGCTGTTGTCGGGCTTATTGTCTGTGAACGGTTTGCCGAAGGAGCAACAATCGGCACACCGCTTTTGCGTATTAACTCCAAAGCAATCGGATGATTTGGCATACGTACTGTTGCCGTCGGCAAGCCGGCGCAGGCCAAATCAATAGAGGTATTGTGCTCTTTGCGTTTCAACACCATCGTAAAAGGCCCTGGCCAAAAATGTTTTGCCAACTCCAAAGCTCGGCTATCCGTTTCGACATATTCCTGTAGAAAATCTATATCAGCAATATGTGAAATCAGCGGATTAAATGCCGGACGTCCTTTAGCCGCATATATTCCGGCTACGGCTTTTGAATCATAAACATTAGCCCCCAAACCATAAACCGTTTCTGTCGGAAAAGCCACCAAACCGCCATTGCGGATTATTTCAGCGGCTTTTTGAATATTGGCTTGAGTCGCTTTAAAAACATTTGACATCATTTTGATTTGCTCACTTCCGTTTTATTTTCTTCCATCACGCTTATTAGCATAGCTTTTCAACATTTTACAGCGCGCTATTTCATTCACAACCGCCGGACTGTTAACAAAAGAGTCTATTTTGTTCAGATAAATCAAATTATCCGCCCTTGGACGCGGTAAAGACACATGGCGCTCAGGATTTTCAAAATCATGCACCAAAAAAGTTTCAAAATCAAGAACAGCAGCACAATATTGCGGCAAAAGGATTTTTTCAAAACGCTTGCCACCATCTTCGGAAACAATCATTCTCTCTAATTTATGCTTCATTCTGTGGGTATGCTTTTCAACAATAGCCAAAGAACGAGGATAATTTACTTCCGGATACATGGAAATATCATCAGGACAATACACAGGATTTTTATGATCAATATCAAACCCCGGTCCCGTAATCAGTTGCCCTTTGTATTCCAGCTTAAATTCATCGGCCGATCCCTTTTCATGCATATTGGCAATCAAAGCGTCGACATAAGCCGGATGGACACCGTTATCCCGCAGTAAATGATAAAATTGATACTCGTTTTCACGAATAAAAACTTTTACAAAACCGTTTTTTTCGCGGTATTTTGTAAAATCATCATAACAAAATTCTTTAACAAAATCTCTAAAATCAGATATATTCATATTTTTGATTATATTTGGCGAAATTTTGTGGCTTATCAAATTATTGAGCACTATATTCTCAATAGACTTGTAACTAGGATAATCAGTCATTTCTCGCTGAAATACCGATTTCTGAAAAGCCTCACTATAATCTTTTATAAAAAACATGCCTTCTTCACGAACTTTTAAGGCCTGTAAATAAGATGGCGACAGGTACTCGGTAACAATATTAGAAATATTTCCGTTGCAATCGTCTCTGATAAGAAGTTTATGTTCTCGGGCAATTGGCCGCTCGGGCGTAACTATCAAAGAACAGTTGTTATTGATAACATACATTCTGAGCATATCTAACAAACGTTCTCTGGCAGCTCCGTTAGGCAAAGCGTTTAAGGTTTCAAAAGCGTGCGATAAAATAAAGGCAGAATTTTCCCTTGTTTTTCGAGCTTCCGTCATTTCTTTTCGTGCTTTTCTGCTCATGGCTTCCCTCTTTTCTGCTATTTTGTCCAGATTATATCTTATATTTTTACAAATGTCTAAACTTTTATTTAAGCTTTTGGATTTTATATTATTAAAATGATAAAAATAAGGAGAAAACAATGCCCGAACATATATTTAATTCGACCAAACCTAACTCTAAAGGCGCGGTAAAAATTATCTTGTCCGACAGTTCTTCAATCAACTGCGGCAATTTTTGCAAAGAAGAAACCGTTAATGAATTGAAATCTGCTGTCCGCAATGC
>UQMA01000004.1 GCA_900542055.1 uncultured Azospirillum sp.
CACAAGAACTCCCAGGGTAGAGCCGGTAGCGGCTACACCTGCCGTCTGTGCAAAAGCGTCGTTTATAAACATGTTATTCTCCTTAAAATAACTAAAACTAGGCACGAATATACACCAATATCCATAGATAACAATATTTAAAAGTAAAATCTTCAACAATTTATTGCGGTTAATTGTATTATTGCAAATATAAAACAGGGTTAACCGGATTTTTTCCTGAACGGATTTCAAAATGGAGCTGCGGGGTATTGACGCCGCCGGTTGAACCGACTGTTGCTATTTTTTCACCGCGTGTAACTCGCTGCCCTTTTTTTACTAACAGTTTGTCGTTATGCGCATAAGCTGTAATCCATCCGTCATCGTGTTTGATGAGAATTAGATTTCCAAAACCTTTGAGCTCGTTGCCTGCATAAGCTACGGAGCCTTTGTCGGCGGCTTTTACTGTTGCGCCTCGTGCCGCTTTTATGTTTATGCCGTCGTTTGCGCGGCCTTTGCCGATTGTCCCGTATTTTGAAACAATGGTTCCTCGTACCGGCCATGAAAATTTTGTTTTGCGGTATTTTGATACTTTAGTGCTTTTGTTTGTTGTTGTGTTTGTATATTTTGAGGAATAGCGCCTGTTTTGTGTAGAGGAGGCAGCTTTGGTTGATGAGGTTACAGGTTTTTGATAAGTGTTTGTTTGACGGCTTGTTCCGTTTATGGATAATCTTTGTCCTACAATTAATGTGTATGGAGCTTCCAAATTATTATTTGCGGCCAAAGTCTTCACATCAATATTGTATCGTCGTGAAATGCTGTATAAAGTATCGCCTTTGGCAATGGTGTGATAATTGTTGGCCGGAACTTTCAAAACCTGTCCGATACGCAGAGTGTAGGGCGGAACAAGGTTGTTGGCATCGATTAAGTCGCGTAATTGTATGTCATAGCGTTTGGACAGGCTGTATAAAGTATCGCCGTGGCTAACGACAATTTCAGCCGGTGTGCTTCCCCACCAACTGCTGCATCCTGACAGCCATATAAGTATAAGCAATGTGGATAAAATACGCAATTTTTTAAACCTCTCAAACAGCTTACGGCAGTGTAACCCTGAGATGTTTAATTTTTTATTTATAACCAAATAAGAACTTGCATTTTAAAGCAAAAAAAGTACAATGCAGACGAAAAATAAACAATCGGATATGTGCGGAAAAATGGATAAAAATGCTGATATAAAACAGATTATTGATGAAAGCGGCGACAAATATAAATACGGCTTTGTCACTGATATAAAAACGGACACTGTTCCCAAAGGACTTAGCGCCGATATTATCCGTTTGATTTCTTCCAAAAAAAATGAACCTGAATGGCTATTGGAACGCCGTCTTAAAGCTTTTGAATTTTGGCAGAATATGCAAGAACCGACATGGGCAAAATTAGATTATGATAAAATAGATTATCAGGATTTGTATTACTATTCGGCTCCTCAGCAAAAAACAGCTCCGAAAAGTTTGGACGAGGTTAATCCCGAATTGTTGAAAACATATGACAAATTGGGAATTCCTCTTAAAGAACAAGAAGCTTTGGCCGGAGTTGTTGCTGTTGATGCTGTTTTTGACAGTGTGTCCGTGGCAACGACTTATCGCGCAAAACTTGCTGAAAAAGGTGTCATTTTCTGTTCTATTTCTGAAGCTATTCGCGAATATCCGGAATTGGTGAAAAAATATTTAGGTTCGGTAGTGCCTTATACGGATAATTTTTTTGCCTGCTTGAATTCAGCAGTGTTTACCGATGGATCTTTTGTCTATATTCCAAAAGGCGTGCGCTGCCCAATGGAGTTATCGACATATTTCAGAATTAATGCAAAAAATACCGGACAATTTGAACGCACGTTGATTGTGGCAGATGACGACAGCTATGTTTCTTATTTGGAAGGCTGTACGGCGCCGCAGCGTGATGAAAATCAATTGCATGCGGCAATTGTCGAAATTGTGGTATTGAATAATGCCGAGGTTAAATATTCTACAGTTCAAAATTGGTATCCCGGAGATAAAAACGGCAAAGGCGGCGTGTATAATTTTGTTACCAAACGAGCAGCCTGCCGAGGGACAAATTCGAAAGTATCGTGGACACAGGTCGAAACGGGATCCGCTGTTACATGGAAATATCCTTCTTGTGTGCTGCAGGGGGATAATTCGGTTGGTGAATTTTATTCGGTGGCATTAACCAATAATTATCAGCAAGCTGATACCGGTACAAAAATGATACATATCGGAAAAAATACAAAATCACGGATTATATCAAAAGGAATTTCAGCCGGAAGGTCAAATCAAACTTATCGCGGTTTGGTTCGTATTGCGCCCAATGCCGAAAATGCACATAATTATTCGCAGTGCGATAGTTTGCTTATAGGCTCGACTTGCGGTTCTCATACGGTTCCTTATATTGAAAATAGAAATAAAACAGCTTGTTTGGAGCATGAGGCTACAACTTCAAAAATCAGTGATGAACAATTGTTCTACTGCCGCAGCCGAGGAATTAGCGAAGAAGATGCGGTCAGTTTGATTGTCAGCGGATTTTGCAAAGAAGTAATGCAGCAATTGCCAATGGAATTTGCCATAGAAGCAGCAAAATTAATTAATGTCAATCTGGAGGGGAGCATCGGCTGATGAATATTTACGAACGGGCTGTTGCTGTTTGGGGTAAAGAACCTCAGATGTTGCAAGTTATTGAAGAAATGAGCGAATTGACCAAAGAAATTTTAAAAAACGTCAATCGCAAAAAAGATAATATCGCCGAATTGATTGAAGAAACGGCAGATGTTGAAATTATGTTGGAGCAGCTGAAATATTGCTATCAAATCAGCCGTGAGGTTGATGCTTATAAAGCCGAAAAAATAAAAGTTATAGAAAAACGTCTGGATGAATGGGAGAAAAAAAATAATGACTGAGCCATTGCTGGAAATAGAAGATTTGTGCGCCCGCGTTGGCAGTAAAGAAATTATCAAAAATTTCAATTTGGTTGTTAATGAAGGCGAAGTTCACGCCATTATGGGACCGAACGGGGCCGGAAAATCAACTTTGTCCCATGTTCTAACGGGTAAACCCGGTTATGAAATAACATCGGGAATCATCCGTTTTCATGGTAAAGATTTAACTCAAATGTCTGTTGAAGACCGCGCCCGCGAAGGACTGTTTCTGATTATGCAATATCCGGTTGAAATTCCCGGAGTTCCCGTAACCAGTTTTCTAAAGCATGCGGTTAATGCGCAGCGTCAATATTATGGACAGCCTGAATTGGATACAATGGAATTTATTAAAATGCTGCGCGCTGAGGCCAAAAAATTGGGAATTGACGGCGAAATGTTAAAACGTCCGGTTAATGTTGGTTTTTCGGGCGGTGAGAAAAAGAGATTGGAAGCTTTGCAAATGGCCGTGTTAAAACCGCGTTTGGCCATTTTGGATGAAGCAGATTCTGGATTGGATATTGATGCCGTTAAGGTTGTTGCCAATGGAGTGAATGCTATGCTGGATGGACATCGTTCTTTGTTGGTTATTACGCATTATCAAAAGCTTTTGAATTATATCGAGCCTGATTTTGTTCATGTTTTTGCCGATGGACATATTGTTAAGTCTGGTGATAAAAGTTTGTCTGAAGAAATTGAAATGAACGGTTACGCCGCTTATGTGAAAGAAAAATAATGACCGGATTGTTACCTGAAATTCCATTATTCGGGGAAAATATTCCCTGGCTTGACGGCGTTCGCGCCGAAGGGCGCAACAGTTTTTTGCTTCCAACAGTTAAAAACGAAGCATGGAGATATACCAAGCTCCATAATTTGAATGGTGAAGATTTTATATATTCTCCATCAAAATTTTTAGAAGAATTATCTGAACAGGAATGCCATTGTCATTGCCATAATCATAATGAAAATGATGACTGTGGCTGCAGTCATGAATGTCATTGCAAAAAAAATCCTGATTTATTCGTAGATTTGCCGTTTGATGCTTATCAAATTCATTTTTATAATGGTAAGTTTGTTCCTTTGTATCCCGATTTTCCGGCTGGTGTCGAATTGATGACATTAATGCAGGCGGTGGTTGAAGGCGAAGCTAAAAATTATATCGGAAAATATATTGATTTACAAAAATATCCTTTTGCGGCGCTGAACAGTGCTTTTTTGGAAGAAGGTTTGTTTTTTGTTTTTGAGCGAAACTTAAAACTTTCAAAGCCTATTGTTATTATCTATCATACTGATACGACAGAACATTTGGTTAATCATATTTGCAATGTTTTTGTTGCGGAAAATAATGCCTCGGCTGCGATTGTAGAATATTATACTCATGCGGGAGCGGACAAAGACCGTTATTTTAACAATATTGTCAATGAATTTTATTTGGCACCGCAAGCGGAAATTAAACATTATAAATTCCAAAATGAAGCTTTTAAAGCCGTGCATATAGCGCTTAACTATGCCCGTGTTAAATCTGGTGCTGATTATAAGAGCTTTTGTTTGCAAAAAGGCGCGGATCTCGGCCGTAATGAAACTAAAGTGGAATTGCTGCAGGAAAATGCAGTGGCCGAAGTCGATGCAGCTTATATCATGAACGGTTGGGCGACAATAGATACCACAACCGATATTGAACATATTTCTTCCAAAACAAAATCGTCGCAGCTTATAAAAGGTGTTGTCGGCGGAGAGGCCAGAGGTGTTTTTCAAGGGAAAATCCGTATAGAGAAAGACGCTCAGGAAACCGAAGGTCATCAGCTCCATAGAGCATTGCTGTTAAGCGATACGGCAGAAATTGACGTTAAACCAGAACTCGAAATTTATGCAGATAATGTAAAATGTTCACACGGTGCAGCTTGCGGACAATTGGATAAAGAACAAATGTTTTATATGCAGTCTCGCGGCATCGGCGAAGCCGAAGCCAAACAGTTGTTGATAGATGCTTATTTGTTGGAAGTTATTAATTTGATTGATGATGAAAAAATCAAAGAATGGATGCGGTCGAATGTATGATATAGAAAAAATTAGAAATGATTTTCCTAATCTTGCGCTAAAGGTAAACGGTCATCCGAATACATTTTTGGATTCAGCGGCTTCGGCCATGAAACCTCAGGAAGTTATAGACAAAATCGTTCATACTTATATTTATGATTATGCCAATGTTCATCGCGGTAATTATTACTTTTCGGAGCAGGCAACGTCAGAGTATGAAAAGGCAAGAGAAATTGTCAGAAGATTTATCAATGCTTCTGACGGTAACGAAATTATTTTTACCCGATCTGCAACCGAAGGTATAAATTTGGTGGCAGCCTCTTGGGGATTGAATAATTTAAAATCCGGTGATGAAATTTTGCTTTCCGAAGCCGAACATCATGCAAATTTGGTTCCGTGGCAATATGTTCGGGACAAAACCGGCTGTACATTAAACTTTTTCAAAGTCAATGATGACGGAAGTTTCAATGCCGAAGATTTTTACAAAAAACTTAATTCCAAAGTGCGGTTGGTTGGTGTGACAGCTATGTCAAATGTGCTAGGCACAGTGTTTCCGATTAAAGAAATTATCCGTGCGGCACATCTTGCCGGAGCATTGTGTTTGATAGATGCCTGTCAGGCAATAGTGCACACCAAACTTGACGTTAAAGAACTTAATTGTGATTTTTTAGCTTTTTCCGGACATAAACTCTATGGTCCGAGCGGTATCGGCTGTTTGTATGGCAAATATGATTTGTTGGCGGAAATGCCTCCTTATCAATTTGGAGGAGATATGGTTGATGAAGTTACATACGAAAAAACAACCTATGCTCTGCCTCCGGCTCGTTTTGAGGCAGGTACTCCGGCAATTGTTCAGGCAATAGGTTTGGGAGCTGCTCTGAATTATATGCAAAAATTAGGTATGGATAACATTGAGGAACATGAGCAAAACCTGATTAAATATGCTAAAAATCGTTTTTCGGAAGTAAAAGATTTGAAAATAATTGGAAATGCACCGGATAAAGGCGGAGTTTTTGCTTTTGCTTTGGGAAATATTCATCCGCAAGATGTTGCCTTTATTTTAGATAAAGAAGGGGTTGCAATACGCACCGGACATCATTGCGCTCAGCCTATTGTCAACCGTATGGGGTACACTTCTTTAGCACGCGCTTCGTTTGGACTATATACAAATTATGAGGATATAGATCGTTTTGTTATGGCTTTGGAAAAAGCTAAAACCTTTTTCAAATAGGCAAAAAAAATGAGTGAAGAATTTGATATGGAAGAAAAAGAATTAGAGTTGTTGCAGGCAATGTCTGCGCAAGCTCCGGTAGAAGAGTTTTCCGTCAGCGAAGGAACGGTTTTGCCGGAAGGCACGCCTTTGGCTTCTAAAGATCAATTAATTGAAGCTTTGCGTACAATATGCGATCCCGAAATTATGATTAATATATATGATCTCGGTTTGGTTTATGATATACGTCAATCTCTTGATGGTAATGTTGAAGTTGATATGACGCTTACTGCACCCACTTGTCCTGTTGCCGGTGTTCTTCCGGGGCAGGCGGCGGCGGCGCTTGCCGCACTTGACGGTGTGGGAATAGCCAAAGTCAATTTAGTTTGGGAACCCGCATGGTCGCCGGATCGCTTGACGGAAGAGGCTAAAGCTATTTTGGAAATGTTTTAAAGCAGACTGTCTATAAAAGCTTTTTGAATTGCAGATAGTTCATAAATCGAAGATATCTCCGCATATTCATTGTCTCCGTGCATATTTTCACCGTTAATGCTATGCATAACAATCGTCGATTTGTTGGCAAACATTCGAGAATCTGTTGCGCCGCATGAAGTGGTTATGGCAACCGGATGTTTTAAAACCTGTTCTGCTGTTTTTAGATATTGCTGAATTGCCGGCGACGATGCATCCATATATACACCGCGACTGGAAAGTAAAATTTTATAACAGCAATGACATTTTTCACAGGCTGCTGCAAGAATTTGTTCCAATTGCGGCAAAGAAGTTTTCTCAGTCAATCTGAAATTGAGTCGTGCAGAGGCTTCTGCAGGAACGACATTGTAAGTGGTGGGCGAATTTAAAGCGGTAACAACCATCGTATCCACCCAGCTGTTTTCTGGTTTATTACCGTCTTTGTCATAAGGAGGAAAATCTTTTTCTAATTCTTTTATGCAATTTATTAAACGTCCGATTGCGTTTATACCGTTCCAGGGACGGGAACTGTGAGCATTCTCGCCTTTGGCATTCACTTCAACACTGACCGGATGTTTGTATTTTTCAACCAGATGAAATAAATCGCCGGAATCTGTATCAAGAACAATTTTTGCATTGATAATATCGGCTTTTTGCATGGCTTTCATACCATTCGATGTGGTTTCTTCATCGGATGTGATTAAAACGCCGAAACGAATATTTTTGCCGATGGTATAAAGTAAAGTTTCCAAACAAACGGCAACAGAAGCTTTCATATCCAATCCGCCGCGTCCATATAAGTTTCCGTTTTCAATGCGTGGATTAAAAAGCTCATTTTTGGCGGGGACAACGTCCAAATGACCAATGGTGGCAACATCAAAATCATATCCGGTGCAGTTAGCTAACAAAAGTACGGGGGAAGCACCTTCAAAATTCCATTCGCTGACAAAAACCCCTTCTTTAGCATATAGTTTTTTTACCAAAGAAAAAACCTGTCGTATTTCTGCAATATTTCCAGAAATACTTTTTATTTTCATCATTTCAATGATGTTATCAATAAGCATGTCCGTTCCGTTTCTGCATCATTGTGATATATGTTTGGCTAAGTTGTTTATCACGCATGGTCGCAAGGGCGTTATCTATTGTTGTGTGGGCAATTTCCACATCGCTTATGCAAAAGGTTGTGCGTCCGTCTTTTTTGATAATATGGTCAAAATCTTGTGTTTTCGCAAAAGCCTTAAATCCAATTCCCTTATAAAATTTTTCGGCATTGCTGTTATTTGCATTATATTCAATGATTAAACTTTCGTATCCTTGTTTTTTCAGTTCCGGAATGGTCTTGCTCAGCAAATATGTGCCAAGTCCGCAGCGTTGTACTTGCGGATCCAAATAAATTTGGTTCACAATCAAAGTTTTATTGTCAAGCTGAACATTGCGTGAAAAATTAACTTTTCTTGACCAAGCAAATTCAAAACCATCCAACATGCCTTTCTCGGTATCACTGGTTTTGCCGTCAATCGGATTTGTATAATATTCGGGAATTGCTGAATAGCGTACAAATCCTCGCGGTTTATCATCGACATACAAAACAGCAACAACAGAATCTTTATTTTCAGCCATTTTCCATAATTTTTTCAAAAAATAGCCTTTGGTATAAAGCGCCATTTCTTCCTGAGATTTATATCCGTTGGAAAGTTTGTTGTATGAACGTTGATATGCCTCGGCCAACGGCAAGATTTGGCTGAGTTTTTTTTCAAGACTGCGAATAGAAATTTTCATGCGTGAACCTTACTTAAAACCTTTAATAAAACGAAATAATTATATATTTTTTGCGCTGTATAGTCAAATACTTTAACAAAAAACAATAGACCTTTGCGGATATTGGTGCTAAACCATAAAAAACAGGATGAAACACTATGCCAATAGAAGAATTAATTGAAAATTTTGAAATTTTAGATGATTGGGAAGATAAGTACCGTTACCTTATTGATTTGGGAGAAAAACTTCCTCCGTTAGAAGAAAACTGCAAAACAGATGCTTGGAAAGTGGTAGGATGCCAGTCGCAAGTTTGGTTGGTGCCGGCTTTTTCCGATGACGGCACAATCTCATTCAGAGGGGATAGCGATGCCATGATCGTCAGAGGGTTGATTTTTGTTGTGCTAAGCATTTTTAACCACAAGTCGAAGAAAGAAATCAAAGAGATTGAAGTTAACAATATTTTTGTTAAAATGGGATTGGAAGAGCATTTGTCGCCCAGCCGCCGCAATGGATTGAGCGCGATGGTTGAAAAAATAAAATTTTATGCTCAGTGTTAACGGCAATGAGAGATTTTTATGGATATTCACGAATATCAGGCAAAACAGCTTTTAAGCGCAAACGGAATTAAAATTCCGAAAGGTAAAATAGCATACACTCCAAAAGAGGCCAGAGATGTTGCCCGCCGTATTTCAGTGCGGGGGCCATGGGTTTTGAAAGCTCAAATTCATTCCGGCGCGCGTAATGGCGGACATTTTCTGGAGCAAAGAGCCGGACAATCCGGCGGAATAAGAATAGTCCATACTTTAAAGGATGTTTATTCCAATGCCGAAGAAATGTTGGGCGCAACTTTAGTAACTTCGCAAACCGGTGCTAAAGGGCGTTTGGTCAGTCGCATTTATGTGGAAGCGTATAACAAAGTCGGGCATACATTTTATTTGGGAATGGCAATAGATCGAACCTTGCCCGCCATTACCTTATTGGTGGCTAATACGCGTGATGACGATATTGTTAGTATTGTTGCAAATTCTCCTGATAAAATTTTACGCCTGCCTCTTGATTTAAATGGACCAACTCGCGCTCAAACAAGTCAAGTAGCCGAATTTTTGAAATTGCAGAAAAAAAGCGAAGACAGTTTTCATAATTTTATCCGCGGTATGTTTAAAACTTTTGTAGCCAACGATGCTTTAATGATTGAAATCAATCCTGCGGGAGTTTTGAAAAATGGCGATATCGTTGCTTTAGATGCTAAAATATCTTTGGATGAACACGCTGCCTACCGTCATAGCGAATACAAACATTTTCAAGATGATTATGAAACAAATACCCGTGAATTGAAATCTTTGCGTTATGGCTTTTCATATCATGAATATAACGGAAATATAGGCTGTATTGTTAACGGTGATGGCTTGGCTCTAGCTATGATGAATTTAATGAGAAACGGAGCCGATTCGATTGCCTGCACCTTAAATGTAAAAGGAAGTTTTGACCGCGATAAAATTGCTGCCGGAATAAAAATCATTGCCGGAAATCCGCGGGTGGAAGGTATAGTTATTTATATTTTAGGCGGATTTCTGCGTTGTGATTTGATTGCAGACGGAATTATTGATGCCGCCGCTGAAGTTGGAATGAATATTCCATTGGTAGTGCGCTTGGAAGGAACAAACCGTGATGAAGCCTGTGATGCTTTGAAACAGGCAAAGCTTCCTTTAATTATGGCTGATACAATGGAAGATGCGGTCGATAAAATTTTGACAGCGGTGGATATGGAGGAATAATGGCGATTTTAGCGGATAAAAACACCAAAGTTTTGGTTCAAGGCATAACCGGCACTCAGGCCTCTTTCCATGTTCGCCGTTCAATTGACTACGGTACACAAATTGTTGCCGGTGTAACTCCGGGAAAAGGCGGAATGTTTCATCTCGGCGTTCCTGTTTTTGATACCGTAAAAGAGGCCGTTGCCGAAACGGGAGCAGAAGCTTCGATTGTTTTTGTTCCGGCGCAGGCGGTTAAATCGGCGGTCAGTGAAGCGGCAAAAGCCGGAATAAAGTTAGTCGTCTGTATCTCTGATAATGTTCCGGTCAGAGATATGCTTGAAATCAGAAATATTTTAAAAGGAACAAATACCCGCCTAATCGGTCCGAATACTCCGGGGATGATAACGCCGGAAGAAGCAAGACTTGGAACTTTTCCCGAAAATATCCATAACCGCGGAAATATAGGAATTGTTTCAAGATCTTCAACTTTAACTTATGAAGCGGTGTTGGAAACGCGCCGTGCCGGATTAGGTCAGTCAACGGTCATAGGTTTGGGGGATGATATGGTTATCGGGATGGATTTTGTCGAAACCTTAAAATTGTTTCATGAAGATGATAATACAAAAGCGATTGTTTTAATCGGACAAATGAGCGGACAATTTGAAGAACAAGGGGCGCAGTGGTATGCCTCATGCAAAAATCCTAAACCGGTTATAGGATTTGTTGCAGGAAACGATTTAACCTTCAGTCGGCATGTCGGTTACGCCGGTGATGTTATTACCCGCGGGCGCATAACAGCCGAAGGAAAGAAAAAAACAATGTCAGATGCCGGAATTGACGTTGTGGATAATATAAATCAAATTCATGAAAAATTGGCTGATTTATTTAAATAGATGCTGGCTCACATATTAGATTGCTTTTTGGATTTTATTTTGCCCCGCCGTTGTTTAAAATGCGGAAAAGTGCTTTCTGAGCCAAATTATCTTTGTCCGGAATGTTTTAAATCCATTAATTTTATCACTCCGCCTTATTGCAAAAAATGCGGGCATCCGCTTTTTGAAGAAAACGATGAAAGTAAAATGCTTTGCTCAGGTTGTGCAGGGCGTAAACGCAGCTTTTACCGTTTGTCGCGTTCAGCAATGTTTTATGATGAAAGTAATAAAAATTTAATTTTAGGATTTAAATTTCTGGATAAGACTGAAAATGCAGGTTTGTTGGCGGCAATGTTAAAAGTAGCCGGTGCCGACATTTTTGAACAAGGGGCCGATGTTTTAATTCCTGTGCCTTTGCATTATACCAGATTGATAAAACGCCGCTACAACCAATCATCATTATTAGCGGAAAAATTAGGAAAAATGATAAATTTGCCGGTGGATAATTTTTCACTTGTAAGACATAAAAGAACACGGCCTCAAACAGAATTTTCAGGGCGTGACAGAGTCGGAAACGTAAAAGATGCTTTCAGTGTAAAATATCCCGAACGTGTTAAAGGAAAACGCGTTATCTTGATTGATGATGTTATGACGACCGGTTCAACGCTGAAAGAATCTGCGCGCGCTTTACGCAAAGCAGGAGCAAAATCTATAGATATTTTGACGGTTGCCAGAGTAATAGATTAACGCAGTTCAAAAAAATCTTTTCCAACTCCGCAAATCGGACAAAACCAGTCTTCCGGCAAATTTTCAAAAGGAATATCTCCGTCATAAACATAGCCGCAGACAGTGCAAACCCATTGCTTCTTATTGTTTTCGTTCATTTTTGTTTCTCCATGTTTATTATATGGAGAAATATAAGCGCAATGGGCATAAATTCAATAATGCGGCGGCGGAGTTTCTTCACTTAAAGGTTTTACGGTATCTTCTTTTAGCGCTTCTAACAAGATTTTGTTTTGAGCTGATAAGCGGTCGATGATTTTACCTTGCTCAATTACCACACTGTTTAATTCATCAAGAATTTTTTCCTGATTGGCCAAATTGATTTCAATATCAATAAGTCGTTGTTCTAAAATTTTTTCTTCCATAATTACGCAAACTGTTTTAAATTACACAAATATAAAATAAAACAGGAAACAAAAATGTCAATTTTAATTAAAAATGTTTTACACAACGGACAAAAAACCAATGTGTACATAAAAAATAACCGATTTGCCAAAATTGCTCAGAATTTTGAAGAAAAAGCCGATTGTGTTATAGATGGTTCGCATAAAGCAATTTCGCCGGCTTTTTATAATACGCACAATCATGCTGCAATGTCTATTTTGCGCGGCTATAGTGATGATAAGCCTTTGTTCGAATGGCTAAGCAAAGATATTTGGCCGATTGAAGATAAATTGACGCCTGAAGATATTTATACGGCCAGCCGCTTAGCCTTGCTTGAAATGATTAAATCTGGAACGGTTTTTTTTGCTGATATGTATTTTTTTGGAGAACAGACAATGCGTGCGGTTGCTGAAATGGGAATGCGCGCTGCGGTTTCCCGAGTGGAAATGGATATGTTTGATGCGGCAAAATTTGAACAAAAAAAAGCAGATACAATCAATTTTATTAAAAGTGTAAATCCCTGTCCCGAAAGAATAATCAAATGTTTATCCTGTCATGCCGTTTATACTGTTTCCGATGATTTGTTCCGCTATGCTGCAAAAGTTGCTGAAGAGCAGGGGTGGTATATGCAAATTCACGTTTCAGAAACTAAGCAGGAAGTTGAAGAATGTATGAAAAAATGCGGAATGTCTCCGGTGGCAAAACTTGACAGTTTGGGACTTTTAACCCCCAAAACCGTGTTGGCTCATGCTGTTCACCTGTCAAATGAAGATATTGATTTAATCAAAAAACGCGGATGTTGTATTTCTACCAATCCGACTTCCAATTTAAAATTAAATTCGGGATTGTTTATGTTTAAACACTTGTTTAGTGAAATGCCTGATAAAATTACACTGGGAACTGATGGAGCCAGTTCTAATAACAATTTAAGTATGATTGAAGCGATGAAAATTTGTTCTTTGGCAGCTAAGGTCGAAGCAAATTCCGCTTTAGCCGGAACGGCGGAAGAAATATTTACCGCAGCGACACGTAACGGCGCCCGTGCGTTCGGACTTGATGCCGGAGAAATAAGAGAAGGGGCTTTGGCCGACTGTCTGTTGCTTGATCTTAGAAATCCGTTTTTGACGCCGAATTATAATTTGATTTCAAATTTAGTTTATGCTGCTGACAGTTCCTGCATCAGTGATGTGATTTGCGATGGAAAAATAATTATGGAAAACGGAAAAGTTGCTGAAGAAGATGAAATTATCGATTCAGCTTTCTGTTTGGCTGATAAAATAAAAATGTTAAAAAAATAAAACTCCTGCCGTTGAAAATTACAAAACCATGCTTAAATCCAAATAGCCGCATGGGCGACATGTTTTAATTATATTACAAAGGAACTAACATGCTAAATGGAACAGTAAAATGGTTTAACAACAAAAAAGGTTATGGATTTATAAAAACACCGGCAAATGAAAAAGATATTTTTGTTCATATTACCGCAGTTCAAAAATCAGGATTGGAACGTATTAGCGAAGGGCAGGAGCTTTCTTTTGAAATTATTCCGGATAAGGTTGGCCGTCCGGAGGCGCATAATATCAGCATATTGAGAAATTAAAGCTTGATTATGCGAAAATAATTTAATACAACACCAAGCATTGTTCATTTTTATAAAAGGATAAATAATGCTTGGCGTTGTTTTGTTGGCTTTTGCTCTTTCAGCCGACGCTTTTACCGTGGCTTTTTCGTATGGGTTAATCTTAAAAAAGAAAACTTTGCACAATGGTCTGAAACTCGGAGCAGCGACGGGTTTGGGACAGTTTGTTTTTCCGATTATCGGCTGGCTGGCCACAGGATCTGTCCATAAGTATATTGAAGCCGTTGACCATTGGCTGGCATTTACCGTGTTTTTTATTTTGGGACTAAACGTTATAATTGCGGCTCTTCGCGGTGAAGATGAAAATGTTAAATTGCCTAAAAAATTAACCTTGAAAACTTTGTTTGTTATCGGTGTGGCAACCAGTATTGATGCTTGTGTGTCAGGTATTAGCCTTTATTTTATGCCGGTAAATATTATCGCTTCAGCGCTGGTTATCGGATTGATTTGTTTTGTTTGCACGCTGTGCGGCTTCTGTGCCAGTTGTTGTTTGAAAAAATTGCCGACCAAAGTTATGCAGATTGCAGCCGGCATTATTTTGATATTACTTGGTTGCAAAATTTTATATGAACATTTATCATAGAAAATATTGACTTTTCGGAGAAAAACAATGAAACGGAAAATATTCGGTATATCGTTTTTAACTGCATTGCTAGCGGCATTTAACGCCAATGCTCAAGCAAAAATAGTAACCCCTGTTGTTTACACGCCAAACCAAAATGCACAGGTTGTTGTTGTGCGGGAACAAGCTCCCGTTACAACCGTAACCATAGTAAATAATGCTCATGAACCGGATGATATTTATTACATTCGCAAACCCCGTTATGATAACTATTACAGAGATGATGACGCAGTATGGTTAGTCGGAACCGCCGCTGTTGTAGGCGGAGCGGCAATAGGGTATCATCATTACCGCCATCACCGCCGCCATTATTGATTATATTGAAAGACTTATTTGAGCTTCATTAATAATAGCTTGTCCGCCGACCGGAATAGTAAGCAAAGGCGTGCTGTGTCCAAAATCAAGGTTGGCTGTGACAGGAATTCCTTTTAGATCTTTTTCAAAGCGTTTAACCATAAATTCAAGTTGTTCCCTGCTGACTTTTGAATTTTTTTGGAATCTTCCGATTAAAATTCCTTTTACATTTTCAAAGTCAGGTTGTTGAATAAGAGCCTGAAAATTACGGGTAAAGTCAGCAATATCTGAACCTTCGGTATCTTCAATAAACAAAATTGTATCTTTTTCAAAGGCGGGGCGGAATTTTGTTCCCAGCAGCAAATTGAAAGTGCCCAAATTACCGCCAACCAAAGTGCCATTAGCTTTGCCTGTTTGCAAATACCAGTAACCTTCGTTTTTGATAAATTGGCGGTTTTGCTGATCAATGAACCATAAATCATCGCTCCATTCAGCTGAAGGCGTAAGATTATTTGTTTTATTTTCAAATAATATTTTTTTCATATTATCAATAGTGTAATCAATGCCCTTAAGCATGCCGAAAGAGCTGAAGTGCGGTCCTGAGAAAGTAATCATTCCGGTTTGAGCGTAAATGGCGTTGAGCAAAGCCGTAATATCTGAAAATCCGCAAAAAACTTTAGGATTTGCGGCAATCAGTTTGTAGTCGATTGCCGATAACAACTGGTTAGAATTGCTGCCGCCGATAGCTGTAAAAATGCCTTTGACATTTTGGTCGGCAAAGGCCTCGTGAAGATCTTCAAGTCTTTTTTCAATGCTGGTTGAACCGCTCATATCCCAATTGTCTGCGGTGGTGTTGCGTCCGAAAGTAACTTTTAACCCCATGGCTTCCAAACGTTGCCTTGCTAAATTTAAGCATTCTTCGGATAAGATTTTAATACCGGTTGCCGGTGCAATAACTCTGATTTCATCTCCTGATTTTAAACTTTCTGGAATAATTTTTTTCATATTTTCCTCCTGTTTGATAATTGTTAACCAATATAACGCAATACTAATGCTTGTCCAACGATTTTTGGAAAAACATTTTGACAAAATAGCGCCAAAAAGAGGACAAAAATAATTGACGAAGCTCAAACTTTAATATATTATTGAACAATAAAAATAGCGAAATTATTCGGAGTATTACCCATGGCTGAAATTGACAATGAAATTGAAGAACTGTTAAAAACTTTATCCGG
Organism: uncultured Azospirillum sp.; assembly: GCA_900542055.1. GTDB lineage: Bacteria > Pseudomonadota > Alphaproteobacteria > RF32 > CAG-239 > JAFUYI01. Next base: position 16,001 of record UQMA01000004.1, read on the forward strand.
TGACTTGGAGGGGGTTTCCGGTCTTGTGGATAAGCTTTCTCAACTGTCTAACTATGGAATTGACGGTCCTTTGGTAATGCAGGTGGATGAAGCTATTAAACGTATTCAAAACTTTGCCGAACAAAAATTGGAAAGTTTTGAAATTGAAGGCTTAACTCCTGAAGGAGCCGAAAAATATCAGCAATATTTGTACATCTCCAATTCAAAAGAAGATGTTGATGAGCAGACGCAGGAACGAAATACTAAAATTAACGGTGAGATAGCCCCTTTGGTCGCTCAGTATGAAGAGGATACAAACTCTGGAAATATTGATGAAAATGAGGATATTGTTGCCAACGCTGAAGCTTGGGACAAAGAAACAGCCGATATTCAGCCGATTGAAGAAATAACGCATGAAGACGGTGTTAAACGCCAACAGGTTACTAATGACTTTGAAAGTTTCGGCGGATTTTTCTCTTCTTTAGATGAAAAAACAGCAAAAGAAGTGGCTGAACTTGCGCGTTTGGAAAGTATTCAAGATTTAGCCCAAAAAGCCCCGACAGAAGATAAAGAAGCCAACAAAAAAGCTTATATCGAAAAAACAAGCGAAGTTTTGGATCAGACAGGCGTTCAGCTTTGGCAGGAATATCAAAAGCAATTATATGTTAAAGAACATCCTGAACTGCAAGGGGATTACGATTTTGCAGCTGATGAACAATTAGAGCCTAAAGTAGATAATCCAGCTGAATATATCGAGGCTATGCCTGAAGATAAAATAAAAGAGGCTGATAAACGCATTGAGAATGGTGAAGAGCTCAGCATAACCGAAATGGCTCAAATGTGCAAAGGTCGTCCTTTATTGAATAAACCGGCTCGCCAAGAATTAATGTCGGTCATTGAAAGAGCTGGAAAAGCCGAAAAAATTGAAGGCGATGAATTGGTTGCTTTGCAGTTTTTACTCAATGAAACCAAGCGCGTTCCGGAATATAATAAATTGGCAGATAAAGAACATGTATCTTCTGCCCAAAAACATCTGGACGCTTTTCGCAGCAGATTATCAGCTGTTCGCAATTATCAAGATAAAATAAATACTCAGGCGGTTACATTTGATCATAATACGTTTTCTGATAAAGAAGTTTTGAAGTCGGCTTGGACAAATGTTTCGTGCACCCGCGGCGCGGCATTGGTGCAAAAAGCTGAGCATATGTCGCTGATGACTAAAGCCAAGGGAATTTGGGAAAAAGTAAAGGTATGGGATAAAAAACAAACCGAAAAGCATCCAAAACTATATCCTTTGGCCAAAACAATGGTTCTTAATACGACAGTGAGCGTAACAACAGGTATTGCCGGTATGACGGCGCTTTCAGGTTATAGACTTTATAAACAGGTTAAAAACAATTATAACGATTATAAGCAAAAAGCAGAAAAAGCCAAAGCGGAAGGAAAAGAATTTCCGAAAAATTACCGCTCTTATTTCTTTTCAAAAGAAAATAAAGAGGCTGCAGTTGCAATGGGAACAACTGCTTTATTATCAGCTGTTTCAGTCGGATTTGGTGCGGCATCGGTTGCTGAACATGGTCTAAGCTCTGTTACGGGACTGGCCGGCAGATTAGCAGAAGGTCATGCAAGCGCTGGTGGTAGCATGTTATCGGGTTTTGTTGAAAGAGTTAAAAATTTTGATTGGAAAAATGCGGCAATTTCGGCGCGTACCGCCAGTGCAACAGCTATCAGCGTGGCATCTGGTATAGTAGCAGGAGAATTTGCTGCGCAAAAACAACGACAGTTTGAAAAACAGCTTGATACAATGCTGCAACAATATGGAGCGGAATTGCCTACGGATAAAAAAACTTTGAAATTGCGTTCAAGCGATCCGCAAGCATATATTTTAGAAGTTTTAAATCAAAATAAGCTGAATTTGAAACAGGACAAAATAACCGAATTGAATGATATTGCCAAAAATGTTGTTATAAAACGCAAAGAAAAGAATTTTAAACGTTGGGGAACACTGGGGGGCAGTGCCATGGGTTTGGCATTTGCCGGATTCTTCGGGGCAAAACAAGATTTGGAATCTCAGCAAGCTCAAACTTCACAGGAAACAGCTTTAAATACCGACACTGGTTTGAGAGCTGGGGCTTCCGAACAAGCCGGAGCATATTTTAATGAAAATGATGGAAATGTTACGCTCGGCGAAAAAATTAATGAAAATGACAGTATTTTGAATACAAAAATATACGAACAAAAAGACAGCTTTATGCAATGGAAAGAGGAACAAGCTAATCTTACGGGAGGTGAAAATTCCGATTCTCATATGTTTGAGCAGACAGCTGCGGCTGATGGTATTGATATAAATAATTTATCATCGGAACAGCAGCATGATTTGGATATGCTGTTTAAACGCTATCCGCGGGCTGCCAGTTTGATTTTGGAAGGCAACGCCGATCCAGCAGTTGGGGACACGCCGTCTAACGGGGTTTTAACTTCTGCAAAATTGCAAAGTATGTATGAAAGCGGACAGATAGATGAAGCTAAACTAAAAGATATGGTCAAATTTGCCGGAGAGCATTTTGATGCCCGCGGTAACTTTACCGGACCTGATGCCGAAGCTCTGAATGCTGAAGCCAAGGCTTGGAGCAATGCTCATGCCCACAGTAATTCGGAACAGCATCACTCGACTTCAACACGTCATTCGAATGGCGGTACGCGGCTTGAAGATGTTGAAAAGCCTCAAACTTCAAATGAACCTCAGGGAAATAGTGAAACACCGGCAGCAGATGAGCCGGTGGAAGAACAAAAAACTCCTGAAAACAGTGCTGAAAACAGTGAACAGCAGCAGGAAACGCCGGTCGCGGCTGCCAATGAGCCTGTTCAGGGTGAAATTACCAAAAAAGGCATTAATCTGAAATATACTATTGAAGGCGATGAAAGTGAAAAAGGCTATAGCCTTACTTATGAAGGCAAAGCAAAAGCCGATAAAGATATTTACAAATCAATGCTCAAAACTATTACCCGTGAGGACGATGGAAGTTACAGTGCGGCCAACGGACATATTCACGGTCAAGATTACAGCACAATCAGAGGAAGGGTCGAAGCTGCGGCAAAATCAGTTACGATTGAGCATGAAATATACAAAGATGTTCAAAATTCAGGAACGCAGCTTACAGAGGCAGAAAAATCGTTTATCAAGACGCATGAAGCCAATATGGATAAGTTAGGACTGCAAAACGAACAACAAACCGACAATTCGGCAAAAGCGGGAAATACAACCGAACTTGAAAGCAAAGGTTTGAATAATGCCGAAAATAAAACCGTTGAAAATAATGATACTGAGCAAGATAAAAATATTACGCAAGAACAATCTGTTTCCGAAAATCCTTCTCAAGATCACGCGCAAAATAACGAAAAAGAAAATCAACCTGTTGCTGCCGAAAAAAATAAAGATGATGTTGAAAAACAAGCGGAAACTCCCGTTCAAGAGCCCGTTTCCAACGAAACTAAAGGCGAAGTTCACAATGGCTTTGTTAATGCAAAATATACTATTGTAGGCAAAGCGGATAATTCGGGCTATTCGCTTAAATATGAAGGAAGCACCAGAATCAATTGGAAGGTTCATCGCGCTTTGCTTAATGGCATTACTCAAGACAAAGACGGATCTTATACAACGGCGAACGGGGCTATCCGCAGTAGAAACTATAATATTGTCGTTCATAAAGTGCAAAGTGTATGTCAGGATGCCAGTATTAAAAACGGGATTTATACAGATCTAAAAAATTCTGGACGGGAGCTGACCGATGCGGAAAAAATGTTTCTTAGAGATCATGAAAGAGAAATGAAAAAATATGGTATCAAAATGAGTGATTTATCCGCACCAAGCAAGTCAAACTCTGAAACCGTCAATACTCCTTCACGCAATGAAACACATACAGTTGAAGCTAAAGAACCAGTTGAAAAGACTTCGACCCAAACTCATGAAACTGTTAAAGAAAGTACAACTTCTGATAATAGCGACAGAGTTGCTGTTCCTACTGTGGAAAACGATGGTTATATGACCACTTCTTCCGGACTTTCTTTCAAGATTGAAGGCAATGGTGACATTGTTTACAAAACTGTAATGAGCGCCGAACAAACGGCAAAAGCTGATGCTGAGGTTTATAAAGCTTTGTTTGCAAAAATGAATGCAACTCACGAAGCCGGTGTCGGAGAGTTGGCATTTATGAGTGATTATGCTAAAGAACATAATCTCAGTTTTGGCGGCAGCGCTCAATTGGCTGAAAATCAGGCGGCAAGTCATAGCAGTATGTCTGAAGCAAAGACTGCTGAAACTGAAACTCCTAAAAAAACAACGCCTCAATATTCTGCTTCACGCAGCAGAGTTAATGATGATGTTTATGGCCATTCAGGAAAAGGCAAAACAGAGTTTTCTAATGGAGAAGGAGCGCACACTGAAACGGCTCAGTCTCAGCAAAATGCGGCTGAAATTGACACTCAGCACCGTATTAGCCAGTACCGAGGTATAAAAGGACATTATACTTTTATCAGCCATGGAGCGGGAGAGCCGGAAGTCGATACTCAATATTTGAGAAATGTTCCGATAAATAATACGCTTCGTTCTCACCTCAGAGCAACTCATGAATGGAATGCCAATGCTAGCAGAACATCCTATTTGGGAGGATTTATTCAAGGCAATACAGATGATGCCGATGCCAAATTGCATAATTTCTGCAAAAACCTTGAAGGCAGCGATGTTGTTTACCGAGATATGCAGAAGCGCATTTCAAAGGGATATGAGCCGACGCAGGTTGAACAACGCTGGATGAAAGGATTCGAAAAAGATATCCGTACGTTGGGACTTGATTATGTAGGCGGAGAATTGACACCGGTTAAAAATCCGCTGACATTATTTCAACAAAGAAACAATGCCGGCTGCGGTCGATAAAAAAATGCTGTTTGAAGAAAAACTCCCGAAAATCGGGAGTTTTTCTTTTGTATAAAGCATAAAAAACGCCTTGCCGTCATAAAGACACAAGGCGCTGTTTTCTGCCGGTGAGCTGATTGGGGGTCAAGACTATAAATAGCAGAAAACTGATATAATTTTACATTAGTTTTATATATAAAGCAAGTGGCTAAATTTTTTTAGTGAAAAAATAATCCAAAGGTTTTATGTTCAGAGTGTTTTAATGATTGTTAAAATGAGGAAAAATGAAAATAGGCGTCTTTGATTCGGGACTTGGCGGGCTGGTGATAACTAAAGCTTTTATCAATAAAATGCCGGAATACGATTATTTATATTATGGTGATTCGGCGCACTTGCCTTATGGAGATAAAACCTCCGGACAAATTTTAAGCTATACGCTGTCGGCCATGCGTTATATGATAGCTAATGACTGCAAAATTATTATTATTGCATGCAATACGGCCACTTCGATAGCTCTTCGCTATATTCAGCAGCGTTTTATCCCTGAAGTTGCCCCCGATATTAAAGTTTTGGGAGTCGTGATTCCGACGGTTGAAGTTGCGGTTATGAAACAAGCTCAAAAAATCGGGGTGGTGGCGACATCGGCAACAGTGCGTTCACATATATATCAAACTGAATTGCATAAATTGAATCCTCAGCTCAATGTTTTGGAAATTGCCGCTCCAGAATTGGTTCCAGCAATTGAAAATAACAATTTTGCATATGCCGAAGAGTTTGTTCGTGAATATTCACGCTCATTCATTGATTTTGACAGTTTAATTCTCGGCTGCACGCATTATCCGTTGCTGAAAGATGTTTTCCGCCGCTATTTGCCGAGAACAGCTGTTATTTCGCAAGATGAGCTTATGGCTGAAAAATTACGAGATTATTTAAAAAGACATCCTGAAATAAACGAAAAACTAACTCAAAAAGGCGAAAAAAGTTTTAGGGTCAGTGCCTTAAATCAACAGGCCGAAAAAGTTGCGCAAATGCTTTTTTCGGGAATTTCATTGATAAAAGCCTAATATCTCACTTGCAAAGTCCGACTTTTTTTCTTACATAGTAAATACATTTAATTTTTGACAAGGATACCAAATGACAACCATTTTATGCATACGCAAAGGTTCGGATGTTGTGATTGCCGGTGATGGACAGGCAACACTCGGAGAAACGGTTATTTTTAAATCAAAATCGGTTAAAGTCCGCCGTATCGGCAACGGCAAAATCATTGCAGGATTTGCCGGCGCGGCTGCTGACGGCATTACGTTGATTGAACGTTTGGAAGGTAAATTGGAAAAATATGCCTATCAGTTGAAACGGGCGGCTGTCGAATTGGCAAAAGATTGGCGAATGGATAAATATTTACGCCAGCTGCAAGCTTTTATGATTGTGGCTGATAAGGATGTATCGCTTGTTATTTCTGGAACCGGCGAAGTTATGGAGCCCGATGACGGAATTATAGGCATAGGCAGCGGCGGCAATTATGCGATGGCAGCGGCTAAAGCTTTATATGACATAGAGGGGTTGAGTCTGGAAGAAATAGCCCGCAAAGCAATGAATATTGCGGGAGATATAGATGTTTACACCAACCATAATTTGATTATTGAAAAGGTATCTCAGCATGACTAGTACAAATTTCAGTCCGAGAGAAATAGTTTCGGAACTTGATAGATATATTATCGGCCAAAATGAGGCTAAAAAAGCAGTGGCTATCGCTTTGCGCAACCGTTGGCGCAGAATGCAGGTTGAAGAACATTTGCGGGATGAAATTGTTCCGAAAAATATTTTGATGGTCGGACCGACAGGAGTGGGAAAAACCGAAATTTCACGCCGTTTGGCAAAATTGGCAAAGGCTCCTTTTATTAAAGTTGAAGCAACAAAATTTACCGAAATCGGCTATGTCGGCAGAGATGTGGAATCTATTATCCGTGATTTGTTGGATATTGCCATTGCACAAAACAAGACCAATATGCGCAAAGCTGTTGAAGAAAAAGCTTCTTTGACGGCGGAAGAACGGATTCTCGAGGCGTTGGTCGGCGTGTCGGCCAGTGAAGATACAAAACAAAAATTTCGCCAAATGTTTCGCAGCGGCGAGCTTGATGAACGTGAAATTGAAATCAGTGTTGTAGATGTTCAATCAAATACTATGCCGACAATGGAAATTCCGGGAATGCCTGGAGCGCAAATGGGAATGATAAGCCTTGGCGATATTCTCGGAAAATCTCTGGGAGATAAGTACAAAAACAAAAAAATGTCGGTTTCAGATGCACGAAAAGTGGTTATGCAGGAAGAATGCGACAAGCTTATCGATGATGAAAAAATTATTTCATCAGCCATCAAAGCCGTTGAAAATGACGGAATAGTTTTTATTGATGAAATCGATAAAATCAGCGGGCGCGATGATCGCCGCGGCGGCGATGTATCACGCGAAGGCGTTCAAAGAGATTTATTGCCATTGATTGAAGGAACGACTGTGTCTACTAAACATGGCATGGTTAAAACCAATCATATTTTATTTATATGTTCAGGAGCTTTTCACCTTTCAAAACCATCTGATTTGCTGCCTGAACTGCAAGGTCGATTGCCAATCAGAGTTGAATTGCAAGCTTTAACGCATAATGATTTTGTTCGTATTTTAACAGAACCGGAAGCAAATTTAATCGATCAATATAAAGCTTTGTTGAAAACAGAAAATTTTGAACTTGAGTTTTTGCCGGAGGCCATAGACCGCATCGCCGATGTGGCTGTTCAAATTAATGAAAATGTTGAAAATATAGGCGCGCGCCGTTTGCATACGGTTTTAGAAATATTGCTTGAAGATATTAGTTTTACGGCTTCTGACCGTAGTGGCGATAAAGTTTTGATTACCCCGCAAATGGTAGATGAGCGTTTAGGCAAATATACAGCGGTCAGCGATTTATCGAAGTTTATTCTCTGATGGAACGTTTGGGCGTTTATATTCATTGGCCGTATTGCAAAAGCAAATGTCCTTATTGTGATTTTTTCAGCAAAGTCGACAAAAATATTGATGAGCAGCAGATTGTAAAATCTTATTTAGATGACTTGTCTTACTATCGGAAAATGAATGACGGCTATCAAGTCGAAAGCATCTTTTTCGGCGGAGGAACGCCGTCATTGCTGAAACCTCAGTCGATAAGCTGCATAATTGATAAAATAGTTGCTTTATGGCCTTGTTCCGAAAAAATCGAGATTTCTCTTGAAGCTAATCCGAACACAAATCATGGTACATTGTTTGCCGATTTGCGACAAGCCGGAATTAATAGACTGTCTTTAGGAGTTCAAGCTCTGAATTCGAAAGATTTGAAATTTCTTGGACGGACGCACAGCTTAGAGCAAGCATTGTCTTCCATAGATTCAGTGCAGAAAAATTTTGATAATCATTCAATTGATATTATCTATGCTCGTCCGTTTCAAACTGTATTGGATTGGAAAAAAGAATTAAAATTTGCCTGTGATTTAGGATTAAAACATTTATCCTTGTACCAATTGACGATAGAAGAAAATACAGTTTTTGCCCGCCGAGGAATTATGCCTGCCAAAGAAGAAACAGCTTGCAAAATGTATGAGGTTTCGGAACAGATATTGGATGATAACGGCTATTCCCGTTATGAGGTTTCAAATTATGCGCGGCAAGGTTTTGAATGTAAGCACAATTTGGGATATTGGCAGGGATATGATTATATCGGTATCGGAAACGGAGCTGTTGGCCGTGTTCATCAAGGAAAAAATTTACTGAATACTTTTTATCATCGCCGATTCGAAATTATAACACCGAACGAAAGAGCTGAAGAGTTACTGATAATGGGGCTGCGCCTGCGTTCGGGAATTGAAAAAAAACATTTTGAAAAACAGTGCGGAATAGATTTTCATTCTGCGGTAAATAAAATATTTTTTGAACAGTTTAAAAAAGAAGGGTTGCTTGTAGAAAATGATACTGACATCAAAGCAACTTCAGCAGGCAATATGGTATTAAATTATATTATAGAACATTTATGCGGCTTATAAAAAATTAACCTCTTTGTATTATGTTTCGTTACATGGGGGAAAAATATGTTAAAGCGCTGGTTAGACACTCTTAAAATTTATGCTGATTGCCGAATGTTAGTAATGATTGGCTTGGGTTTTTCAAGTGGATTTCCTCTGCTTTTGGTTTCAGGCACATTGTCGCTGTGGCTTAAGGATAGTGGTTTGAGCTATGCCTTAATAGGCGCATTTGCTCTGGTTAAAAGCCCATACAGTTTTAAATGGGCTTGGTCGCCTCTGATTGATCGTATACGGCTGCCTTTATTCAGTCGACTTGGTCGTCGTCGGGGATGGGCTTTGTTTACGCAAATTTGTTTGATGATTTCTTTGCTGTCGATGTCGCGTTTAACGCCATCGGTTGAAAATATGCATCTTATGGCTTTGGTTGCAATGTCGGTTGTGTTTTGCTCAGCATCTCAGGACATCGTAGTTGATTCTTTCCGTATTGACAGTTTTAATGATAAAGAACAAGGCGCCGGTTCAGCCGTATTTGTTTTGGGCTATCGTATAGGAATGATATTTTCCGGAGCTTTTGCTTTATTGCTTGCCGATTATATGAGCTGGAACAGAGTCTATATGATAATGTCTGTCGGAGCTGTTGTCGGTATGATTACCGTTATTTTTTCGCGGGAGCCTGAAAAAGATAGTTCTTATCATGAACCTTCAGCCGCAAGATTGCCTTTTTATCCGAGATTAAAACGCTTTTTAAAGCGTTCGATAGTTGCTCCTTTTATTGATTTTATGGGACACCGCGGGTGGGGATTAATATTAATTTTTATTTTGCTTTATCGGTTGAGTGATGATTATAAAGCGCCGATGGCCAATGTTTTTTATGACGACATGGGTTTTACAAAAGCTCAAATCGGATATGCTTCCAAAATATATGGTATGATAGCTACGATTATCGGAGGTTTGGTTGGCGGACTGATTGTCGGACGCAAAGGTTTGAAATACAGCCTGATGTTGGCGGGAATTCTGCAGGGGGTGACCAATCTTGTTTATGTTGCGCAAGCCATGATGGGCAATAATATTTATATGCTGGGAGTTACGATTTGTGCCGATAATTTGGCCGGCGGAATGGCAACCACAGCTTTAGTCGCTTATTTGTCATCATTGTGCAGCGTGGCTTATACGGCAACGCAATATGCTTTATTATCATCATTAATGAGCCTGACACGTGATGTTTTATCTTCAAGCAGCGGATATGTTGCCGATGCTATGAGTTGGCCGGTTTTCTTTTTTAGTGTGGCTTTGTTGGTTCTTCCTGCATTGTTTCTGCTTTTTTATATGATAAAAAAAGACATTATCAGAGATTGAATAAAACGTTTATTTATATCTTGCCAAGCATGACTAATTAGGGCATGATGATATATTCAACAATAAACGGAAAAAGATATGTCGCTAAAATTTGATATTTTAAAAACCGTCGGCAAATCGCGCCGCGGACAACTTCATACAAAGCACGGAATTGTAAACACGCCTGCATTTATGCCGGTGGGGACTTGTGCAACCGTAAAAGCAATGATGCCTGAATCCGTTGCTGCTACCGGAGCAGAAATTTTGCTTGGAAACACATATCATTTGATGTTGCGTCCGGGGGCGGATTTAGTCGAAAAAATGGGCGGTTTGCATAAATTTATGAATTGGAATAAACCTATTTTGACAGATTCCGGCGGCTTTCAGGTTATGAGTTTGAGCGGTTTGCGTAAAATCGGCGAAGATGGGGTGTCTTTTGCTTCGCACATTGACGGCAAACGCTACTTTTTATCACCGGAAGAATCTATTAAAATCCAGCATAAACTCGATTCCAATATTACTATGTGTTTTGACGAATGCGTTAAATTACCCGCACCGCACGATAAGGTGGCAAAGTCTATGGAAATGTCTATGAGATGGGCAAAAAGAAGCAAACAGGCTTTTGTTGATCGTGACGGATATGGAATATTCGGAATTCAGCAAGGGGGAGATTATGAAGACTTGCGCCGTATTTCAGCACAAAAACTGTGTGAAATAGGTTTTGATGGCTATGCTATCGGGGGGCTTGCCGTAGGAGAAGGGCAAGAAACCATGTTTAAAGTTTTGGATTATGCTCCGCAAACTTTGCCGGCAGATAAGCCTCGTTATTTGATGGGAGTCGGCCGGCCTGATGATATTGTCGGTGCGGTTTTACGCGGGGTTGATATGTTTGACTGTGTTATGCCGACGCGTTCTGGACGAACTTCTCAGGCTTTTACCCGTTTTGGCACAATAAATATCCGCAATGCGCGTCATAAAGAAGATCCTCGTCCTTTGGAAGAAGGGTGTGATTGTCCGCTTTGCACTGGTTATTCCCGTGCGTATATTCACCATTTGCAAAAAGCTAATGAAGTTTTGGCGGTTATGCTTTTGACCTGGCACAATATACGTTATTATCAACGCTTAATGGCAGGGCTTCGTCAAGCTATTGAAAATGATAATTTAGATGATTTTACGGCTCGTTTTTATGCTGAGCAAAAACAAGGTGATATTGAGGAGTTATAACGATGTCTGAAGAAAAAAATAATGAACCGGTTAAGGCTTTTGCCCGTGAAAATTCCAGTGATGGCCTGAGAGTGTTCGTAGCCGGCGGCGCTCGCTCAGGTAATGATGATATTTATGTTGAAGAAGCTTACCGTTTAGGCCGACAAATTGTAAAAATGAACTTAAAGCTTGATTTTGGTTTATCAAATTCAGGAATTATGGGAGCTGTAGCGCGAGGCGTTGTTGACGGATGGAACAAACAATATTGCGGTGCCGAAACCAAAAGTCCTATTAATGCGGTGACAACCGACAGCTATTTTTGTTTGTATCCGCAAGATGATAAATTGTTGCAGCAGATTGGCGAAGTTATTTTGGCTAAAACTTTGGAGGAAAGAAAACAAAAATTGCTGAAAGCCGATTTTGTGGTTTTTGCTCCGGGGGGAGTTGGAACATTAGATGAATTGGCGTATGACTGTGTTGCTATGCAGGATGGCTTTTTGGATGTAAAACCTTTTATTCTCTACAATATTGACGGCTTTTTTTATCACTTGCTGGAATATCTTAAACAAATTGCAGCAACAGCTTTTGCCGAACCTCTGCCATTTATCGTGGTAGACAATTCAAATGAACTTGAAATTGTGTTCAGGCTTTTGAAGTTACGCTATGTCGACAGTCAGGATTCTAAAATAGCATATAGCAATACGCGTCAGTTGATATATGAAATTCCGTATTTTCTGAAGAAAAAAACAGACAGCAGTATTCATGTTGAAGATTTAATTGCCGAAATGGATGAAATTCGCGCAAATGGTACGGAAGAACAAAAACATGAGCTCGACAATGAAATAGAACAGGCATATCTTGAAAAAGAAATTGAGCGTATGTATGAACGATTGGCAAAAACCGGAAGTGATACGGCGGTTGTCAGCGCCAAATTAACTAAACTGAAAAAGAGACGTTTGAAATGGAAGTAAAAAAAATTCCTAATTCTGTTTGGAGTTTTTTATGGCATTATTTGTCGGCGCAGCGGATTTTGTTTTTCAGCATTGTGGCGACAATCGTTTTGAGCGAACTGCTTATGCGTGTTTCCCTTTATTTTGCTGCGCAAATTGTGGAAGCCATATCTTCTTCTCAAGCAACAAAAGCAAATCTTGTGTTTGGTGTCTTATCGGCTTTTTGGGCGTCGCTGGCGCTGCTGCTGAAAAGTTTGGTGCAAAATGGAACGGTTTTTGTTGAAGCTCGTTTTATGCCGAATTGTGTTGTTCGGATATCAAAAGATTTATTTGCTTATGTTCATCAGCACTCAACGGCTTTTTTTGCCGAAGAAATGGCTGGTAATATTTCTGGAAAAGTTAAAACGATTATCGACAGTATATATCCGGCTTTTTATAATTTGCTTTGGGGATTTTTTTCGCCGTTGGTTGCAATGGTGATTACTTTTTTCTTTATTTTTAAAATAAATTTTCAATTGTCTTTGTTATTGATAAGCCTGAATTTATTTTTAATCTATATTATTTACAAGCTTTCAAAAACCATGGTCCCTGTTTCGGAAAAAAGAGCAAAAACAATGTCCGAAGCTAACGGTGTGTTAGTGGACAGCATTACCAATGCCGGAATAGTCAAAAATTTCAGCCGTTACTATTTTGAGAAAAAATATTATTTTCGTTATATGCGCATTGCAGCCGAAGCGGACAGAGCTGAAACCAAAAAATTCGGTATGGTCTTTATTTGGCAAAATTTGTTACGTTCGGCTTTACAGATTTTATTTTATTTGCTGCCGATTTGGTATTGGTATATAGGCGAAATCAATGTGTCCGATTTTGTGCTTATTCAATCTCTGATAGCAATTTTAAATAATACGTTTAATATGTTATCGATGAACTTTATGCAATTTTTCAAATTATACGGCAGTTTGCGCGATGGTTTGGCGTTGTTGTCAAAACCCTGCGATGTCGTTGATTGTCCCCGCGCTCAAAAGTTAAAAGTTTCTGCCGGAGAAATTGTCTTTGATAATATTTGTTATCATTATAAACATACCAATCCTTTGTTTGAAGATTTTAGTTTATTAATTCACTCTGGTGAAAAAGTCGGATTGGTTGGACACTCAGGATCGGGAAAATCAACATTGGTTCGTTTGTTGTCGCGTTATTATGATATTCAGAAAGGCACAATTTCAATAGACGGACAGAATATTGCTAAAGTGCGACAAGACAGTATTCGTCAGCAAATAGCTTTAATACCTCAGGAACCTGGGCTTTTCAACCGCAGTATTATGGATAATATTCGTTACGGAAAGCCTGATGCTTCGGATGAGGATGTTTATAAAGCGGCAAAAATGGCTCGCATTCATGATTTTATAATCGGATTGCCTAAAGGTTATGAAACAGCAGTCGGAGAGCGCGGTTTAATGCTTTCGGGCGGACAGCGGCAGCGCATAGCCATTGCGCGGGCGATTTTGAAAGATGCGCCGATTTTGATTTTGGATGAAGCGACATCGGCGTTGGACAGCGAAAGCGAAAAATATATTCAGGATTCATTAAAAGAACTTATGCGCGGAAAAACAGTTATAGCCATTGCGCACAGGCTTTCAACATTGAAAGAAATGGATAGAATTGTTGTTATGGATAATGGCAAAATTGTTGAATCTGGAACTCATTCTGAACTTTTAGCCAAACAAGGAACATATTACGGCTTTTATAAAATGCAGTCTTCTGGTTTTATGGATAGCGATTCCACAAATATTAACTAAAAATTTAACCTGTTGCTTTTATTGTAAAATTAATTAATCGGAATAATTAAATTTTTAAGGCAATACTATGTTAAATTATATTTGGGCGTTTTTCTTTGTGGCAACCTATGTCGGGGCGCTATTTCAAAGTTTTGCTTTAGGCAATATGGATATTTGGAATAATTTGGCAGAAGAAACGTTTAGTTCTGCAAAATCAGCTTTTCTTATTGCTCTTAATTTAACAGGAATTTTATGTTTTTGGCTGGGAATGATGAAAATTGCTGAAAAATCTGGTATTACCGGTTATTTAGCTCGCGGCCTTTACCCTCTTTTTAATAAAATTATGCCGGGGATATCCAAAAATTCTCCGGCTTTGGGTTCAATTGTAATGAATATTGCCGCCAATATATTGGGGTTGGATAATGCAGCTACTCCGATGGGAATTAAAGCTATGGAGCAATTGCAAGCTGATAACCGTCATAAAACCGCGGCTTCTAATGCGCAAATTTTGTTTATGGTTATCAATTCTTCCTCCGTAACATTAATTCCGATGACTATTTTAATGTACCGGAGTGAACTTGGAAGTTCAAACCCCGGAGCTGTTTTTCTGCCGATTTTGTTTGCAACTTCAATTTCAACTTTGGTTGGCTTTTTAAGCGTGGCTATCGTACAGAAAATTAATTTATTTAATCGAGTCATACTTACTTATGGCGTAATATTTATCAGTATAATTCTTTTTATGGCGGTCGGTTTTGCTTTTTTAGGCTCAGAAGTGCGCAACAGTGTGGCTTCTGATTTAGGAAATTTTATTCTGATTTCGATTATTGCCGCATTTGTACTCTGCGGATTATTCCGTAAAGTTAATGTTTATGATGAATTTGTCAGCGGTGCCAAAGAAGGTTTTAATTTGGCTATTTCGATAATTCCTTATTTGGTTGCAATGTTGGTGGGAATTTCTCTGTTTCGTGTTTCTGGGATCTTAGATTTATTTATTCTGGGAATTGAAAAGATAATTTTATTTTTCAACATAAACGCTGATTTTGTACCCGCGCTGCCTACGGCATTGCTTAAACCTTTATCAGGAAGCGGCGCGCGTGCAATGATGATTGAAACTATGCAAACTTATGGAGCTGACAGCTTTCCGGCTTTTGTTGCTTCGGTTGTTCAAGGTTCAACCGAAACCACGTTTTATGTTCTTGCGGTTTATTTCGGGGCAATCAAAATCAGCAATACCCGCCATGCTCTGCCTTGTGCGCTTTTAGCAGATGCGGCAGGTATAATCTCAGCGATATTATTAAGTTATTGGTTTTATGTCGGCTGACCTAAAAATTACTTTTTCCAAGTAATTTTTAGCCGTGCAACTTCGCGTCTGTCATCTCCGGCAATCAAACTATGCAGGGAAATATTTTCATCGATTTGGGTGTCCGATTCGATATTTTCACCGTAAAGGCTTTCTTTTTTGAATGCTATTTCGATTTCTTCCGGCTGATGTGTCAAACGAAAGTCGTTGGTTACACTTTCTGTTGCCCATAAAGGATAGACAGCATTGTTAACGTGTTTGTTAACATCAATATCATCGTAACGGACTTCAAAAATTTTCTGAACATCATTTCTTTGTAAAGATTCTATTTTCGGAAAATCAGAGTCTAAAGCCCGTTCTTCGATAGGTTGATAATCTGGCAAATTATCGCGTAAAGACACCGGACGTTTTTTGGCAAAATCAATTAAAACCCATTGGCTGGAAGCTCTGATGATTATATTTTGCTGTTCATCTCTGACTTCAAAATCTCTGATAGCGCTTATTTTTTTCTCTGCCGACGGCCATGTACAGACAGTTATTTGCTCATGCCAGGCCGGCATTCGTTCAATTTTTA
Source organism: uncultured Azospirillum sp. (assembly GCA_900542055.1). Taxonomy (GTDB): domain Bacteria; phylum Pseudomonadota; class Alphaproteobacteria; order RF32; family CAG-239; genus JAFUYI01. The sequence continues at coordinate 32,073 of UQMA01000004.1, forward strand.
TGTGATAATTAGATCCTACCCAAGCCAGTCCGTGTTGCAGGCAATGTTCAATGCCTATTCCCAAAAGAGAAGCATGAGAATCGGCAACATCCTGAAATATATTCATCAAAGCCACAATCCGTAAAGTTCCATTGCGGTCGCATTCATAACTGCGAAGCTTATATTCCCGAATAAATTTGCCGATTTCCATAAAAAATTAACCTCTTAAAGAAAGCTTGATTTCTCGTTCGTCTTTATCATTGTTAAACCAACGGGAAAACCATCCGCGATTGTCTTTTATGACCAAAAAATTAGAAGCATATTGAGCAATATTCTGTTCTTGTATTGCTTTTATATTATCTATAGCTGCCAACAGTTTTGTCTTATAGCGTTTGGCTTTACTTGGACGTTTTGAGTGATAATCGGTTGCTGCTTTCAACCAATCTCCACGTGTTTCATGGCGTTTTTTCAGGTAATGTGCGGCAACTTCAACGTTTTTATTTGGATCAAAAGCTTCTTCCAAATTTGCAAATTTTTTGCCGTGAAAACGCAGATTTACCTGCATGCAGCCGACATCAATGCTTTTATATCCGCGTCGCTGCCAATCTTTAACCGCTGCGATGGCTTCAGCTTTGGTTTTATAGAAATATCCCCTTCCTTTGACATTAACAGTCCAAGGCCAAGCGGTCTTTTGTTGTAAACGCTGATTCCATCTTCCTGTTTCAACGGTAGATATAGAAGTCAGTAAATGTTTTTGAATCTGATATTCTTCTTCAGCTTTTAATGTCGCGTTAAGGCATATTAAATCTTCATCGACAATAGCAGTTTCCTGCGCTTTTGCCGGCATAGGCTGAAATAACATCAGCAATATAAGAAAAATCATTAATTGTTTTGATACTTATAAAATAAAAAGTATCCCTCTGTTTCCCCGAACTGCCACAGTTATCCCCCGCAATCGGCGGTTTCAATCTGCTTAAGGCCATACCTGATAAAAATTCAGGGGCAGGTTATTAAAATAAACTCGGCTTTCTTTACAGCCACTAAATTATTAAAAACAGAAACGCTTATAACACAACTATTTTTTAAAATCCAGCAAAAAATTAGCCAAACCGGTTACACTTTGACAAATGTCTGAGCTAATATATTGAAAATTAGCATTTTTTTCATGAGAAGACTCGTCTTCATAAATTCCGCGGTTGATTTCCATTTGCAGGGTGTGAACATTTTTGCGCGGTTGACAGTAATTAAAACTGATATATGCTCCCGAATATGGACAGTCCAAACTCACATTGTATTTTTCCCCGAGTTCCTGGTTCATATATTCAATAATTTCCGATGGACAACTTTGTTCAAACAGTGTTCCTAAGCAAAATTCTATTTGTCGGTTGTCTTGCATAATGTTGCATATTTTAGAAGGCATGGAATGACAATCTAATACTAAGCAAAATCCAAAGTTCTTGACAGTATGGTCAACCATTTTTTGTAAAGCGCGGTGATACACATTATAAACATTTTTAATTCTAGCCTGCGCTTCATTATAGTTTAATAAACCATTATATATATTTTTACGCTCGGAAGTAATGCGGTGCAGCAGTCCTAAACCGACGCGGCAGCGTTTGTTTCCGACGACTACATCGCTTTCGGGGTAATTATAAAACATAGACGGATCAATTTCGATGGCGTCGCGGTTGACATCTATGAAAGCACGGCCGATATTCAGCGAAACCATGGGAATGCCGCAGTTAGAGGCATCCATCAGCAATTCATCAACAAAAGGATCTTCGTTAGAGCGGAGTTCGTTCACACTTACGCAGACGTTATCAATAAATTCTTTCGGGAAAGACTGTCCGCTGTGCGGAACTGACAAGACCAACGGATAGCGTTGGTTTTTGGTGTTATATTCGCTTATGATATCTAACTTGGAATAGTCTATTTGAAAGTCCAAATGTTTTTCGCTCATATCTTTTCCTTTGTTGTGGATATAATTTATACTAATCAACAAAGATTAAATTTTTAATAACAAATTTCTTGCCAAATAAAAACAAATACTGTAAAAGCATATACAAATATTGGGTGTGTAGCTCAGCGGTATGAGCACTACGTTGACATCGTAGGGGTCACAGGTTCGATCCCTGTCATACCCACCAATTAAAAAAGCTTTCTGAATTTTGAAATTCGGAAAGCTTTTTCTTTTGTTGATAAAATTAACGTCTGTTTTTATGCAGTCCGCGCCGTTTGTTGCAATCAATCCTGCATTTTGAATATAAAACGCGTTGTTTACGAATTTGATCGTTAACGTTTTTCTTATCTAAAAACATTTCAATGCTTCCGAGTTTGTTAAGGTTTATTGAGGATTTTTGCTGCGCTTCGGTTTCGATAATTTTGCAAATTTCATCTGCTTTTTTAGGGCAATCAAAAGGCTGGGTGCGAAAACCATATTCATACATGGCTGAATGTTCATCCCAGTCAGCTTCAATTTGCAAACGTGGACAGTCATAATAGCGTCCGGCTTCCAAGGCAATTTGGAATAATATGTTGACAATTTCCGTTTCATCAAAGCAATCGTTGTTGCATATTGACCAATATTCGGCGAATGTTTTATCAAGAAAATGCTCTTTTCCATAGCGTGAAAAAACAGACCATTCGGGATAGGTGCCAAAATTACTTATAAACTTTCCGTCTTTCCAATAGAAATAGTTAAGAACAATATTGCCGAGAACAAGTTTTTTGCGTCCTCTCGCCGCCGGACGGCACAGAGTGTAAATTTCGGCTTCTGTATCGCAGTCGTTGCGATAAACCGTAACACTTTCTTTGGTGCGGCTGTGGTGGTTAAACAAAGTTGTTTTTCCAACTCTCGATTCTCCGGCAGCAATTTTAGATAAATCGAGGATTTTTTCAGAAAAAGAATTGTATTTTTCTTCTAAAATGTTTGTTGGCAAATACATTGGCAAACAGCCGAGTTTAAGGATTTCACGCATATTGTTTTGAGCTAAAGAATAGTCGCATTTTGCCGCATTAACTTTAAGTTGATCGCAAGGAAAATATCCGTTGTGATAATGGTGCAATATGCTGTTCCAGCTGGCTATAAGTTCGATTCTGTCGCAATTGAGGTCGAACATACGATCAATGAGAATTTGCGATAAAATATGTCCGATGTGATAATGGCTGTCAATGCTGCCCAATAAAGGAACATTTAAGCAGCTGCCTTCTTTATATAATAAACAATAGCCCACCACGTGTTTTTTGCGGATAACCACTTTATAGAGTTCGCATTTTGTTTCCATTTCATCATCAAACCGGCTGTTCGGGCACAAATATATACGCGCGATGGTCTTAAAACGTCCATCTTTTGAGCAGATTTTGGTTTTGCCGGCTAAATGTTTTTTTATGCATAGATTTTCAATATCAATCGGTTTGATAAGTATTTGTTTATTTTGCTTTATCATAAAAAGTCCATGTTATTAACGATAATTATGTATAACACATTTTGAGTTATAATAAATATTTTTTTGAAAAGATATTGACTATCAAATTATTAATGTTAAAAATGCCTTAATTTTTTTAATTTAGGAGATAAAAAAATGTTTTCACTGTTCAATATGCAACAGTTTATCAGTGCTTTTGTCGTTTTGTTTGCGGTAATTGATGTTATCGGCGCTGTTCCTATTATCATCAATTTAAAACAACACGGCAAAAAAATTAATCCTGAAAAAGCTGCTGTTTTTTCACTGTTAATGTTCTTGGGCTTTTTCTTTATCGGACAATTCTTTCTTGATTTGTTCAAACTCGATTTGTCATCATTTGCTATTGCCGGTTCTTTGATTATCTTTATTATGGCTTTGGAAATGATTTTGGATATCGATATTTTTCGCGAAGGTCCCGATACTCCGAAAGATGCGACTTTTGTGCCGTTGGTATTTCCGTTGTTGGCAGGTGCCGGATCTTTGACAACTTTAATGTCAATCCGCGCTGAATATGCCGATATAAACGTTTTGTTAGCCATATTGGCAAATATTGCAGTGATTTATGTTGTGGTTAAAGCCGCTAAATGGATTGAAAACAAAGTCGGACACAGCGGTATTTATGTTTTGAAAAAATGTTTCGGTATCATTTTGCTGGCGATTTCCGTAAAGATTTTTATTACCAATATAACTATTTTAATCGAACAAATTTCAAATGCCGCTTAATTTAATCTCTTGATATTTGTCCGATTAAATCCTAAATTTAGGGTTGTCGGAAAGAGGTTAATATAATGGAAAATAATTTACCAGAATTGCGTGACATTCATCTTCCGGCCGAAGGGGTATCCCTTTGGCCGTTAGCTTATGGATGGTGGCTGCTTGCTTTGCTGGTGATACTGCTGGCTGTTTTTGCAGTGATGTACAAAATATGGAAATTGAAAAGCAAAAAGCATTATGCTTTAAATATGTTGGCAAGTTTAGATTTAAAATCTTCCGGAGCTGCGGTTGAGTTATCTGAAATTTTGCGCCGTATTTGCCTTTGCAAATATCCGCAGGCTGCTGCTTTATACGGCAGAGAATGGATAGTTTTCCTCAATAATCATTGTCAAAGGGCCAAACTTGATGATTCGGTTTCGCAATTATTGATTAATGCTCCGTATATTAACCCTTCATCAACCGTTTATAATTTGTCTGATGTGGAAAAATTACGTTCTTTTTGCAAAATTTGGATAGGAGAAAATTTATGATTGTTTTAGCTTATCCATGGCTCTTGTTAATTGCATTTCTTCCTTTTATTATTCATAAATTTTTTCCGCCGGTTAAAGGGCTGTACGGAGACGCTTTAAAAGTTCCTTTTTTAAAGGATATTATAAGAATTAACAATCTTTCAGGTTCTTTATGGAAAAGTCCGCTGATAGGCAGGGAAAAAAGCAAAAGATGGTTTTTGCTTTATTTGGTTTGGCTGTTTTTGACGGTGGCGGCTTCCCGTCCGCAAATCGTAAGCGATCCGATGCCGTTGAAGAATTACGGGCGCAATATTTTTATGGTTACGGATATTTCAAATTCTATGCAAACTCCTGATTTTTCTTATCAAGGAAAAAGAATTGACCGCCTGACGGCTATAAAAATTGCAGCAAGCAATTTTATACGCGAACGCCGAAATGACCGTATTGGCTTAATTCTTTTCGGCACACGTGCATATTTGCAATCTCCGGCTACATTTGATAAACAAGCCGTGCTTGATATTTTGCTGTCTGCTGATGCAGGTATGGCAGGAAATTCAACCGCAATAGGCGATGCCGTCGGTTTGGCCTTAAAAACATTACGTGCTGAGCAGTCGTCCGATTCTGGAAAAATAATTATATTGCTTACTGATGGCGAAAACAATGATGGCAGTTTGAGTATGCCTGAAGTTATAAAAATCGCCAAAACTGAAAATGTTAAAATTTATACAATAGGCATCGGTTCTGAAAATCAAATTATCGACACTTTCTTTGGCATAAGAATTCCTCAAACCGATGCTATTGATGAAACGGATTTACGTCAATTGGCGAATGAAACCAAAGGAAACTATTTTAGGGCTTCGGATACTAAGGGATTGCAGCAAATTTATCAAGAAATCGACAGTTTGGAACCAAGTTTGAATGAAGACCGTTTTGTTCAGGAACGTAAGGATTTATTTTTCTATCCTTTGGCGCTTGGATTGATTGTAAGTTTCATGTTTTTAAGATGGCAGAAAAGGAGGGCTTAAAAATGATTGAAGCTTTAATTAATTTTCATTTTCTTCGCCCCTGGTGTTTATTGCTGTTGTTTGTTCCGCTATTCTTATACAGGTATTTTTTTTCAGGTTATAAAAGTGTATCTGCATGGGAAAATGTTTGTGATAGAAATTTGTTGAATTTTCTTTTAATAAAAGGAAGTTCAAAACAGCGAAGCTTTATCGGCTATATGCTTTTTGCGGGATTGTGCGGAGCAATAATCTCATTATCAGGACCGTCTTGGAGCAAAAAAAATATTCCTGCCTATGTCCCTTCAAATCCGGTAATGCTTTTGCTTAATATGTCCTCTGATATGGATAACGGCGATGTTACACCTGATCGGTTATCCCGTGCTAAATTTGCAATTAAAGACTTTTTGCAAAACTTAAAAACACAAGCCGGTTTAATTGTATATAGCAATGAGCCTTATTTAATTACGCCTATATCCGAAGATAGAAATATTATTATTAATTTATTGCCAGCTGTGCAAAGAGATATTATGCCTGAAAACGGTGACAGGCTTAACCGTGCGATTGATTTTGCCGTTGAGAGGTTAAAAGAGGGAGAATATACACAAGGAAATATAGTCATTTTTACGTCCGATATTGGTCAGGAATTTAATTTAGCGCTTGAAGCTGCTATAAAAGCAAAAAAAACAGGCTATATGGTTGATGTTGTCAGTGTGCGGAAAAGTCCAAACGATAAATTGGTTATGCTGGCTTCAAAGGGGCAGGGACGATATTTGGAAATTAACCAGCTTAAAGCCTTCGCAGAGAGTATAAATGCTGAAATATCCGAAGATTTTCAACAAACTGAAAATGAAAGAGAGGTATGGGAAGACGGAGGATATTATTTGTTGTTTATACCATTGTTGTGTTGTTTATATTTTTTCAGACGCGGTATTTTGGTTTTGTTTTTTTGTTTTATTTTGCCGGTAAATGCTTTTGCCGGATTCTTTACAAATAATAATCAGGATGCTGAAAAAGCTTTTAATTCCGGAAACTATGCTGTTGCAGCCGAAAAGTTCAATCAGCCTGATTGGAAAGCTTCAGCTTTGTATCGTCAGGGCAAATATGCCGAGGCGGCGAAATATTATCAAACGGGAAAAGATGTTGACGCATTGTACAATAGAGGAAATGCTTTAGCTAAAAGCGGAAAAATTGAAGATGCCATTAAAATTTATGAGGAAGTTATAAAACAAAATCCCGAACACAAAGATGCAAAATTCAATCTGGACTATTTGAAAAATCAACAAAATAAACAGCAAAGCCAACAGCAGAATAACAAAAATCAGGATAAGAAAGACAAAGGCAAATCTGAAAGTCAAAATCAACAAGATAATAGCGGGCAGTCTTCAGAGCAGGAAAATTCTGCGGAAAACAGTCAGAGTGAAAATGCTGATAATAATCAAGACAATGCCGCGGACAGTTCTTCCGAAAACGAAAAGTCTGCAGAAAATGCTTCTGAAAATAACGGCACCGGAGAAAACAAAAAAGAAGATGGTTCTGAAAACCGCCAACAAGCTCAGTCTTCATCTGATGATAACAGACAATCGGACAACAGTTCTGAAACTCAAATTCCTTCAGGTTCGGAAGCAGATGAAAAAGATGAAAACGACGCGCAAGGAACTGCAGGGCAGAAAAATGACGAAAAAGGCGATTTTGATGAGCAGCGTCAGGCGCGTGAGATGGTTTATCGCAATATTCCCGAAGATACGGGAGGGCTATTGCGTGCATTTATCCGCAAAGAATATTATAAAAACAGATATGGAGATAAATAGCCATGGCTAGATTTATTCTGTGTTTTTTTACATTTTTGTTTATAAGTTTTCCGGTTTCTGCCGAAAATTTTGTGGCTAAAGTTAATCGCAATCAGGTTCCTTTGGGAGAAACGTTTGTGCTCACGCTGCAATATGACGGTAACCCTGGAAATGCAACGCCTGATTTTTCACCATTAGAAAAAGATTTTACAATCTATTCTGTCGGACGCGACTATCAACGCAGCAGTATTAATGGAAAGGTAAGCCATATCTATCAATGGAATGTAGCTTTGACCCCAAAGGTATCCGGTGTAGCCGTTATTCCTTCCATAGCTTTCCGCAGTTTTGCCAGTCAGCCTATAAAAATAAAAGTGGCTGATGAAACAATATCAGGAAGTAATGTTCCTAGATTTTCCATCGGAAGGTATATTGATAAAAAAAATCCGTTAGTTCAGGAGCAAATTATTTATACTCTGGTTATAAAAACACCAGAACAAATTCAAGGAAGCCTGCCGCAATTTTCTGATGGAGGTTCTGATTGGATAATTAAACAGCTTGGCCAGCCGACTGAGGTTTCAGAAATAGATAACGGAATAGAGGTTCACAAGATAGAAATTAAATATGCTATGTTTCCGCAAAAAAGCGGACGCTTAACTATACCTGCATTAAATTTTAACGGCTATTATTGGGACAAAAATAAAATGAGTTCCAGAAATTTTTCAGGTATGTTCAATGCTTTTGTGGATGAAAGTTTTCTTTCGGATTTTGGTGCAATGTCAGGAATGCAGCGTATTAATCTTTCAGCTAAACCGATTGAAGTTGATGTGCGCCCGATTCCAAACGCAAATAACGGATATTGGTGGCTGCCTTCCTCAAATATTGAAATTTCATCCGATTGGGATAAACAAATACCGCAATTTAAAGCAGGAGAGGCTGTCAATCGTAAAATTACTTTAACGGCTGTCGGCGTGTCCGAAGCACAAATGCCCAAGATAGAATTTAAGGAAACAGCCGGATTGAAACAATATCCGGAGAAGCCGGCAATTGAAAGCATAGCCACAGACAAAGGTCTGGTTTCAGTAGTGAATGTAAATATTGTTTATATTCCCGAAAAGGGCGGGCAGCTGACAATTCCTGAAATTTCGATTCCATGGTATAATATTTCAACGGCAAAAATGGAAAAAACATTTTTGCCTGAGCTTCAAGTTCAAGTAAAAGGAGTTGCGACTGTTTCTCCTGTGATTGAAAAAGAAAATTCTGCAATAGCAGCAAAATCTCTTCCGGCTGCAGTGAAAAAAACTGATGTTAAAAATATAAGCACTGCTTCTCAGAATTTATCATTAAAACATATAATAGCTATTGCGGTAATGGCTTTTGCTTTGGGCTTGTTGGCAAGCTGGGGGCTTTTGAGCTATCATAAAAAAGAAACAAATACTCCAAAACAATCATTGCCGAAAGAAAATAAGAAAAAAAAGAATTTCCAAAGCGGAATTTACAGCAGTGATTTGAAGATTGTTCGCTGCACGGTTTTAGAATGGGCGGAAAAAGTATACCCCGAACGAAATATTCGTAATTTGGATGATGTAGCAAAGCTTTTTAACAATGAAGAGTTGTCTTTTATCTTGCGTAAGCTCGATGCTGCTTTGTATTCGCCTTATAAAGAAAATTTTGATGCCGAAAAGCTTTTATTGCTTATGAAAAAACTAAGCCGTGAAAAAAAAGGCAGCAAAGAAAAAATATCTCCGCTGCCCGAATTGTATAAATAATGCTATCTGTTTTTAAATTGAGCGTTATATAAAGCTTTATAAGCGCCGTTTTCTTTGTTTATCAACTCTTCATGGCTGCCGGTTTCTACAATTTCGCCATTGTTTAAAACAACAATGGTATCAGCGTTTTGAATTGTTGACAGTCTATGTGCAATAATAAAGACTGTGCGGTCTTGCATAAGATTTTCAATTGCTTTTTGAACAACGGCTTCAGACTTGTTATCCAGAGCTGAGGTCGCTTCATCTAAAATAACAATCGGAGCGTTTTTAATCATAGCTCTGGCAATAGCCAGTCTTTGCCTTTGTCCGCCCGATAAAGACGAGCCTCTTTCGCCGATGTCGGTATCCAAGCCGTTTTCCTGACTGTTGACAAAATCATCCAAATAGGCCATTTGCAGAGCTTTATGTATTTCGCTTTCGGTTGCGTTAGGCTTTCCCAGCAATATATTTTCGCGAATAGTGCCTGAAAACAAAAAGTTATCTTGAAAAACAACGGCAATGCTATCTCTTAACGAGCTGAGTTTATAGTTTCTAATGTCAATGCCGTCGATGGATATGCTTCCGGCTGTAACATCGTAAAAACGGGGAAGCAGATTTACGATTGTGGTCTTTCCGCCGCCGGAATTTCCAACCAAAGCGATGGTAGAGCCGGCTTTTATGTTCAAATTGATTTTTTTCAAAACTTTTGTTTCCGGTAAATATCCGAATTCGACATCTTTGAAAACAATATTTTGATTAACGTTCTTTAATTTTTTTGCGTTGTCACTGTCAACAATAGTCGGTTCGGTGTTAAGAATTTCAACTATTCTTTCAATGGCTAAAAATGAAACCTGAACGTTATTGAAATTTTTACCGATACCTTTAATCGGAGTATAGAGCATAATTAAAGCGGTAATAAAAGATACAAAATTTCCAGATGAAATTGTGCCGTTGACAATCAAATAGCTTCCGTATCCGATAACGCCGCCAACGCCTATTGAAACCACAATATGCATCATTGGCGTCATCCAACCGGTTTTTTTAACCATTTTCATTGTCAATTTGAATAAAGAACGCAGAATGTCGTTGAAACGATTATACATCTTGTCTTGCAGATTATAAGAAGCAATGGTTTTGCTCCCGGCGTAACTCTCGTTGTAATGAGTGATAATTGTCGATGATTCTTCAATAGTATTTTTTATAATGCCTTTGATACGCCTCCGCACTTGTGATAACGGCAGAAGAGCGCACAACAGAACAATAACGGCGATAATAGCCAGCTGCCATGAATTATAAATGAGAACGGCAATCAGAGAAACGGAAGAGAAAAAACGTGAAACAAACAATTTCAAGTTATCCAGCAAGCCTGTGCAAGCCGTGTCAGCATCGGTTGTAAAGCGCTGAAGCACATAACCGGAAGCATTGCGATCATAAAAAGCGGGTTCCAAACTCATTAATTTTTTGAATAAAGCTCTTTTAAGGTCATGATTTATTTTGGTTCCGACCCAGGTATTCAGATAGGTGGCTGCATAATTCAAAAAACCTTGTACGGTGGTAAAAGCAATAATCAGTACGGGGATATAAGCAGGTGACGTGGCTGATTTGTCAACCAATACATTATCCATATAAGGTTTTAAAGCCAAAGCAATAACTGAATCCAAAGCCCCGACAGGAATACAAATCAAAATCGCCAGCAAGGCTCTTATCCAATACGGTTTTACAAATGGCCACATTTCACGATAGTGCTGGGTAAAATTCATTTCTTTACCAACGAATTCATTATGTTTCATATTTTATAATCCTAAATAAAGTGCAGATATTTTAAAATGCCGTAAATCAATAAGGCTTCGACAAACATTAGAGCCCAGAAAAAAGCCTGATAGCTGCGTTTTTTGTTTTTATGATGAAAAATTTTCTGTCCGAGAAGAGCGCCGCACCAACCGCCGAGAAACTCCAAACTATGCAATTGAGCTTCGGGAATTCTCCAATCACCTCTTTGAGCGGCTTTTTTATCTACTCCATAAGCAATAAAAGTAACAAAATTGATTGAAATTAAATGCAATACAATAAAAACGAGTAAAACACTGCGCCATTTTGTAATAAAAACCGGAAGCGGAATATCGGCAAAATAAGATGTTTCGATATACCATGCGGCAGCAACAACCAATCCTAAATGCAACATATAGAAATTATTGCGGCGCAAAGGCTGAAACAGAGCCGGTAAAACAATTAAAACCGCTGCAATCATCAGAACCATAGACTTGTCCTTTTGAAGTTAAAATTTCAAAGCAATATAAAACATAAAATCTTCTTTTGCAATATAAGCTAAAATTTTGTTTAATAAGTTGCAAAAAACTGATTGTGATGTTATAAAACATACCTATGTTCTATTTTTAATAAAAACGGGATAAAATATGAAACGGCTGTATATTATGCCATTGTTGGCAATTTTATCTGCGTGCGCCAGCGGAAGTATTTTCGGGAATAATCCGTCCGATTCTGTTGAGCCGCAACAAGAAAATGTTATAAAACAAACGAATGAAAAACAAGAAATTCGTCCCGATTATGCGCCTTATTATCTTGGTCGGAAGCAAGGAACAACCACACGCCAGATATACACGGTTTTAGCATCGCGGGCTACAAACAAAATGCTGAAATCGACAGAGGCTTTGTATGCTGGAGCTAAGTATCCGTCATTGTATGTGGGCAATCCTGTCAGCGAGGGAACGGTCGCCGTCGAACAACCGGAATATTTAACGGCGATAGTTAAAGATATTGTTACAGGTTCACACAGTTATGTTTTGTCTGATAAAAAAACACAAGCAAACTACGTGCTTGAAAGCTTTATCAGCAACAATTCTGTGGCAGCCGCAAATACAAAAGTTATTGTCTATAAAATTATCTTAAAAGACAATCAGCAAAAAGAAATTGGAACATGGGTTGAAACATTAAGCCCTATTATGAATGATGATCAGAGTTGGTGGTAAATGAAAAAAAGACTTTTGATAACTTCGGCGCTGGCAGCGCTGATTCCATTTCAGGCAATTGCCGATGACGATGTTGTAAAGGTTTCGGGCTCGGCTTGTGAAATTTTCAACAACGGACAGTCAAAATCAAGTGTGCGCGTTCGAGTAACGGATAAGGCAAGCTATAACGCCGTTAGCCAAATTCCGTCGCTGGCGGAATTGCGTTCGCAGATGTTAGAGCATGATTATAACGTTATTGTCTATAATCTGGTAGACAACTATGTTCAGAATATGTCTGTCAGAACAACCAGTCAGGATAATAATGAGCTTTGCGTTGAAGTAACGGGCGCTATTCCTGCAGCCGACATTGTGACAGTTATCGCCAATTATTCTCCGGCTAATCCGGCTCCGGAGTATGATTTTAAAAAAGCCAATGGAATTATTACGGAAAAGGCTGAGCCGTTCAAGGAAAACAAACCTTCCGAGGCAGCCGTTATGTATAATGGTCCGAAAGAATTTGATAAAATAGCTGAACCCAGCAAAGCTGAAATAGCCTACCAACCCGAGCAAGAACCTCAACCTCAAGTTCAGGCGGCTGAAGAAAAAGAAGTTTTACCTAAAGCTCAAAAAATAGCGGCTCCGGCTGTTTATGTTCCTGAAGATAATGATGTAGTACCAACCGATTCCAGTGTAATAAATCAAGAACCGACACCAATAGAATTGGATAAACCTAAAATTGAACCAAAACCAGAACCGGTTATAGAAGAACCGGTTATAGAAGAACCGGCTAAGGCATTAATTTATATTGCTCCGGTCGAATTTAACAACAATACGCATACTTCTAAACCTTTGGGCGTTTTAAAAGAATTTTTTGCCAATGAAGATTTATATACTTTATTAGATAATCCTGATGGCGCAGATTATACAATTTCTTCAAAAGTGCTTAAAGCAAAAATAGATTCAGTTAACCAAAAGACCAAAAGAATGCAAATGGTAGTGTCAGTTGAATTGAAAATAAACGGAGCTGACGGTTCTATCAGCGATCATCAAAATCGCTTTGTTTTGTTTGACAGTTCCGAAAACGAACAAGAAGTTGCAATGAATCTCTTAAAGAAATTATTGCAAAAATCAGGCGAAAAATTGATTGCCCGTGTTGAACAAAATGAAAGCAAACGGGCTGACCGCCCGTTCCTCATTCCGGCTAAATCTTCGTCCGGTCTTTAATGCTTTTGCAAACAAAACTCAGATTGTTAATGCGTTTTACGCCTGATGTTAGACAATAGCCGTCAATTTTATTGTTGATTAACATTGTATATTTATTCAGATTGAAATCATAATTACTGAAATATAATACAATTTCAACATCGGTAAAACCACGGTCTGTATAAAAATTGAAGTCATAGCCGCAAATTGCTGTTCCGATATTGTTCAGGACAATTTTAGCAATATTTGAAAAATGCGCCGCATAGCCTGTTTTTAAATAGGTGTCAGCAAACTGATTCATTGCGCTGAAAAGAATATTATTGGGAGCCGATGCTACGACTCTTTTTATTAAATTTATATTGCCGGTAATTAATGCAAACCTCAACATTTCCAATGGAAAAATTTTAACATTTTCAGCCGGATTTTCAAATCTAGGACGGATTAAAATTGCTGCCATATCCAACATGCCTAAGTTAATAAGGTCGTCAAGATACATCTTTTCGTACATTAAACTTATGTTTCCGCCGATTCCCCAAACCTGATTAGCAATGGAGCGAGCCCTTTGTTCCTGTGAATTCATGATTTGCAGTCTTGTTTGCAAAATTAATAATTCAGTGTTGTTTTTATATTGTAAAGAAAGCTTTTCTGCCATTGATAAAGTGCGTAAAATTCCATTGGTGTTGTTATATTCCAATGCACGCACCTGCTGATAAAGAGCATCTATTTGTTGCTGCATGGTATCATTATTAAAATCATTCCACATGACATTATTCTCCGGAAGTTTTTTCAAAAATCATTTCTTTTTCCGGCGTGCTGATAATTAGTTTGTTGCCTTCAATTTTGTATGTATCAGCTTCATCGAGAAATTCAAAATATGCTCTTTCAGCATCCATAAGCGGCATTGGTCCTGCCATCATTGTTGTGCCTGTGGTCGAAAGTTTTATTTTTCCATTTTTGGCATGATATGAACCGAAATAATTATTTATGGCTTGTCCGTGAAAATCATTGTTTTTATCACTGAAACTGAGAGTTATCTCCAATCCGGCGTCACCTATGGTTTGGTATTCGTTTCCTTGTAAATCGTTGTTGCTTTTACAACTGATAAGTAAAACGCTTATTAATGCAAAAAATATATTTTTCATTCTTCTCTCCTAAAAATCACACTTATAATACTATATAAACATATTTGTTTTTTTGCCAATAAAAAATGACAGGATATTACGGAAGGAAAAAATTTTAATAATTTATAAAAGATAAACTGGTAATAACAAATCAGTTTTACAGATCTCTTATAATGGAATGAAAAATGATAAAGAAAATATTGGCTCTTTCAACGGCATTAGCAATATTAGGAACAGAAGTTTCTGCCGGTGAATGGAATTTTGAAGCATTCGGCAAAACAAAAACTCTCTATGGATACAGTAATTATAATTCTGATTATGCCCATCATCAATCGCATAACCATCTGCCTTCTCGCTTAAATGGCAGTTTGATGGCGCAATATCAATTTGATACCGGTTATCAATTGGGAGCTTATGCTGATTTACATTATGGGGTTGATCAACAATTAAAAGATTATAATCATGGCATCTGGGGCGAAGAGGTTTATGGTATTTTCGATTCTGATTTTGGAAAACTTATTTTCGGGCAAAGTTACAATGCGGCCTACCAATTAGGTGTCAGCGCTCCGTCAATCGGCGTTCTCGGGGTTAATCAGAGTGACGTCGTAAATTTTATAGCCAATCCAAATTGGCAGCGAAATCATCTTGCTACCGGATATCGTACGCTTAATTCAACTGATATAAACACAGACGGAACAGCTGCAAAAGTTACATATATTTCTCCAGAGTTCAATGACGGAACTATGGTCGGTTTTTCTTATGTTCCGAATAGTTATAGCCGCGATGGCTTGATTAACCGCTATGCTTCATATAAAAATAAAGCAGGTTATATAGCTACAGTTTATCATTCAGAAGATGTCGGCGGTTTAACATTATCCGGGTCTGTCGGCGGTGCTTATTATGCAGATAATGATAACGAAATTTCCGCCGGTGTGAATATTTATCGCAAGGGCTGGACATTAGGCGGCGGCATACGCAGAACATGGGTTAATCATTATGATGCTCATATGAACCATCGGGTTCGTCAATCTTTTGAAGATTATGACGCTTACCGTGATGCTTGGGCTTACAATGCTGGAATCAGTTATGAAATCGGACCGTTTAAAACCGCTTTAACTTATTTTTACTCTAAAGCTGATGGAAAAGATTATGAAGATAAAATCATTCAATTTTCAAATTCTTACCAATACAATTCATATTTGACGATTTATGCGGCTGTGGCTCACGGTGATTTTGACGGAAAAACAGCAAGCGACAGTAATTCGGGATATGCTGTTATAGCCGGAACCGGAGTTAAATTTTAGGAGAATATAATGGCTAATATTTTGCTTTTGTCATCTTCAGAAGAGTTTTATACTGATCTAAAAGAGCAAATAAATCTTAATGCGGCTGATTTTGCCGTTTACGGCGAAAAAAATGATGATGTCGTTTTTGATGTGGCGATTGTTGATGAAAATTGGAAACAAGCGGTTTTATTGCAAAAAAAATTGCGGAAAACGCCTATAATTTATTTAGGCAACAATGCTGATGAAAATGTTAGTGCAATTACAATTGTCAACAAACCTTTAAGATTGGAAGCGCTGTTGGATTTAATACTGTCCAGCGCCAATCTTTTTGCCCACAGCAATGATGGACAGCTGCAATTTGGCGGATATGTGTTAAATAGCGGTAAAAAAGATATTGTATATGAGAAAAACGGAAAATCGGTTAAGTTAACGGAAAGAGAAGTGGCAATTTTAAATTACCTCTACAAAACTCATGAAAAAAACGTTACCAAAAATGAGCTGCTATCTGAAGTTTGGGGGTACAATCCTGATGCAACAACTCATACGGTAGAAACTCATATTTATCGTTTGCGTCAAAAAATAGAAGATGGCACCGATGGTTCTCAGGTTATTCTTACGGAAGAAAACGGATATAAACTAAATTTTTAAAGTGATTATCAGTGGAATGTGATCGGAAGGGCGCTCTTCGGCGCGGAAATTACGACAAAATTCAATATTAGAAATTTTTTCGGTCAAATCAGGAGCAACCCAAATGTGATCCAATCTGCGCCCTTTGTCGTTTTTTTGCCAGTTTGGATTCCTATAGCTCCACCATGAATAAAGCTTTTGCGGTTCTGGATATATTCGGCGGGCTGCATCAACAAAATTGCCGTTTTTGAAAAATGCTGTCAGCTTTTCAATTTCAATCGGCGTGTGTGAAATTGTTTTAAGCATGGCCTTATGATTCCATACGTCATTTTCCAAAGGTGCAATATTAAAATCTCCGCAGATTAAACGTTTAGCAGATTTGTCAGAGAAAAAGCTTCCAAGTTCATCAACAAAATCGAGCTTGTGAACAAAAGACGGATTCGTTTTTATGTCTGGAATTTCTCCTCCGGCTGGAATGTATATATTATGAATTTCTACTCCGTTTTCGATTATAGCGCTGATATGGCGGGCGTCATCGCGGTTTGTATGTGTGTGCTTTTTTATTTGGGTTAAAGGAGTTTTTGAAAAAATGGCAACGCCGTTATAAGCAGGCATGCTATACAGAGCGATATGCTTATATCCCAAATTATTTATTTCAGAAAACGGAAAGTCTTCTTCTTTTGCTTTTACCTCTTGTAGGCAAATAACATCTAAATCTTTTTCCTTAACCAACTTTTGTAATAAAGGGAAACGGATTCGGATTGAATTGACATTCCATGTGGCCAGCTTAAACATTAACGGCCTTTGTTGATTTTAAGCGGGTTTTTGTTTTTACGAAATTTGAATAAGGATTGGTCCAATGGCTTATCTATTTGTGTTCCGTAAAGCGAAACCGCAACTTCAACGCTTTGCGGGTCGATTATTTTCCATTGACGCAGCTCAAAAGGAGAGTTGTTAAAAGTCAGAGTTATCGTTCCCAGATTGCCTTTGCCTTTATAATCCAATCCGATAATCGTTGTTCCGGCGTCTTTATAAAAAGAGGCCACTTTTATATTTTTGCCGTCAATTTTAATATCGTTTCCCAAAATAAGCGAAGCCGGAATATCGTCATAATCTATATTGCTGACCTGATCTAAATCTTTATCGTTATATACAATATAATCGCCGTTTCCGACAATCAAAACATTTGTCGGCGCCGCATATTCCATGTGGATTTTATTGGGCTTTTCAATATAAAGGGTGCCTTCCGAAACGTTGCCGTTGCTTGCATTTTGCACAAAGCGTGCTTGCAGTGTTTTGACCGAGTTAAGATAGTTTTCGATTCGGGATAAATCATTCTTTGTTTGAGCGGTTGCATTTTGAGTTTCTAAAATAAAAAGCCCAGCCAGTAAAATTTTCAAGAGTTTCATATCCCGAGTATCCTTCAAATTAAAGTTATAATTACTATATATAATATGATTCGCAATTATTGCAATTATTAGATTCTCTTATCTTTATTATTAAAAATGCAAAATATCGCTCAGTTTTCTTATTTTGATAATAATATGTTGATATTACTTTGTATTTTTATTTTCTCAAAAAATTATCCACCAGTCGTTTTTTTAAAAAATGCCTTATTAGAATAGGGTAGCTTGTCAATAAGAAAAAAAATATATTTAGCATGGAAAAATAAAATTCTTTATTGCACTATTATAAGCATGTTAAGTCATCCGATTCTTATTAAAAATAGATGATAAAAATTTTGTGCATAATACAATATTTAGTATATTTTAATATTTTCAAACTAAATATAGTGTATCAAAAGCAGTTTTAACCAAACTAAAGATAAAGGAAAAGAGAGCGAAATGTCCAACCACGAATATAAAGTTTCAAAGATTGCGGAAGGTGCAAAAATAGCCAATGTAGCCAAAAGAGATGGTACTTTGGTTCCGTTCGACAGTGATAAAATTTTTAATGCCATTCGCAAAGCCGGTGAGGCGACAGGTGAATTTGGAGAACAGGAATGCTATTTGCTGACCGGACAGGTATTAAAGGTGTTGGAACATAAGTTTTCCGATTCTCTTCCGTCAATTGAAAATATTCAGGATGTGGTTGAACAGGTATTGATTTCTGCAAACTATTTTACGACCGCAAAATCGTATATTTTGTATCGTGATCAACGTAACCGCGCTCGCGGCGATCATAAGGTTGTGGTTGATGTGGAAAGTTCAATCAATGAATATCTTGAAAAATTGGACTGGCGCGTTAATGCTAATGCCAATCAAGGATATTCTAACGGCGGCTTGATTTTGAATGTCTCCGGTAAAGTTACGGCAAACTATTGGTTGAGCCATGTTTATCCGGCTAATGTGGGCGAAGCGCACAGAAATGGCGATATTCATATTCACGATTTGGATATGTTGGCTGCTTATTGCGCTGGTTGGTCTTTGAAAAATTTACTTCATGAAGGTTTTAACGGTGTCCCCGGCAAAACCGAAGCTGGTCCGGCAAAGCATTTGTCTGCCGCTGTAGGACAAATGGTTAATTTTATGGGTACACTGCAAAACGAATGGGCGGGTGCGCAGGCGTTTTCTTCGGTCGATACATATTTGGCGCCGTATGTCCGTGCTGACAAATTGTCGTATGAACAGGTTGAGCAATGCTTTCAGGAATTGATTTATAACCTGAATGTTCCTTCCCGCTGGGGTTCTCAAACACCGTTTACAAACTTTACGTTCGATTGGGTATGCCCTGATGATTTGCGCAATACGCACCCGATGATAGCAGGTGTTGAACAGCCTTTTACTTACGGCGACCTTAAACCTGAAATGGATATGATTAATAAAGCTTATATCACAGTAATGATGAAGGGTGATATTAAGGGGCGTCCGTTTACTTTTCCGATACCTACTTATAATATGACGCCGGATTTCCCGTGGGAGGATGAAAATACTGAGCTTTTGTTTGAAATGACAGCAAAGTACGGTTTGCCTTATTTTCAGAACTTCATTAATTCTACTTTGAAACCGGGGCAGATTCGCTCTATGTGCTGCCGCTTGCAGTTGGATTTGCGCGAGTTGTTGGCAAAAGGCAATGGCTTATTTGGTTCAGCTGAGCAAACCGGCTCAATCGGGGTTGTAACTTTTAACTGTGCTCGTTTGGGATATGTTTATAAAAATAATGAAGCGGGAATGTTCGCACGTGTTGACGAGTTAATGAACATAGCGCGGACTTCTCTTGAACTGAAGCGCAAGTTGATACAACGCTTGATTGATAACGGACTTTTCCCGTTTACAAAACGCTATCTCGGAACTTTGCGTAATCATTTCTCCACAATCGGGGTCAATGGTATTAATGAAATGATTGCCAATTTTACCGATGGCAAACATGATATTGCTGATGAATGGGGACGCGCTTTTGCTGAAAAATTCCTTGATTATATACGTGCTAAGTTGGTGAAAATTCAGGAAGAAACAGGTCATATGTATAATCTTGAAGCTACTCCGGCAGAGAGTGCAACTTACCGCTTTGCTCGTGAAGATAAAAAGCGCTTTGCCGGAATAATTCAGGCCGGTACACCTGAAAATCCATATTATACCAACTCTTCGCAATTGCCGGTTGGTTACACGGATGATCCGTTTGAAGCCTTGGAACTGCAAGCTGATTTACAATCAAAATATACGGGGGGAACAGTTCTTCACCTCTATATGGGACAGCGCATTTCTTCGGCTAGAGTTTGCCGCGACATTGTGAAACGCGTTCTGACCAATTATCGTTTACCGTACATTACAATTACCCCGACATTTTCCGTTTGCCCAAAACACGGTTATATTTCGGGAGAACATAAATACTGCCCTATCTGCGATGAGGAGAAAATGGCAGAAAAAAGAAAAGCCGCGGCTTCTGCCGAAGTTGCATAATTTGTAAAAAAATGTTATACTATAAATTGGAGATATAAAATGACAGTTGTTAATATTGAAGATGTAAAATTGAATGATTCGGAAAGACAGCCTTGCGAAGTTTGGACACGTGTAATGGGATATTTGCGTCCGGTTTCAGAATTTAACAAAGGTAAAAAATCTGAATTTTATTCTCGTAAATATTTCGCTGAAAATAAAGCTGTTTTAGGCTGTGGATGCGAACATATGGATATTGCTGCCGAGTAGGTTATGCAGCGGAGTTCCATTAGAGTCGGCGGTGTTGAAACTTTCAGCACCGTCGATTTTCCTGATAAAATAAGTGCAGTTGTTTTTATGCAGGGGTGTCCGTGGCGATGCCCTTTTTGTCATAATGCAGTATTGCAAAAGGCTGATTATGACAGCGGTTTTATTTGGGAAAAGTTTATTGACTTTTTAAAGACTAGACAAAAAATTTTAGACGGCGTTGTTTTCAGCGGCGGCGAACCTTTACTGCAAGATGAGTTGGAAAGCGCTGTAAAAGAGGTAAAACAACTGGGATTTCAAATCGGACTGCATACCGGCGGGTATCGTCCGTCACACCTAGAAAAAATTTTACCGTTAGTTGATTGGGTAGGACTTGATATAAAAGCTCCGCTTGTTCCTGAACATTATTCGCGCACTATCGGTTGTTCTGCAGCTTTGCAGCTGCCGAATATATTAAAGTCGTTGCAGATTTTGTTGGATGGCAGTGCTGATTTTGAATGCAGGACAACATGTGATCCGCGTATTTTGTCTATAGCCGATATAGCGCGTATCGGAGAAGAACTTTCCTCGCGCGGCGTTAAGAAATATTTTTTGCAGAAATACCGTCCGATAGAGACAGATTTGAAGACGCAAGACGCTGATTGCGAAAGTTTTTTCCTTAATGAAAAACTTTTATCTGATCTAAAAGCAAAATTTTCAGTTTTTGGTGTGCGCAAATAGAAAAAATTGGGGTTGAAAATCAAAACAATAAACAAAAAAACTAGACAAAACCAAAGTAACATGCTATCCTTATCTCAAAATAAGGAGAAGACTGATGAGTCAAATCGATAAGTTTAATCAAAGATATGGAAATGCTACTCATAAAAAGCAGGAAGTGCATTCAGAACAAGTTTCAACAGCAGATAATTCTAAAAAACATGATACTGAAAAGCGAAAGAATAATACAACTTATAATGATTTGAGCGAATTGGGCGAATTGAAAGAAACTATTGAACAATCTAACGCAGAGGACAAAAACATGGCTACAGAGGATAATTCTACAGACAAAAAAACTTCGGAAAATGCTGAAGAAGAAAAATTAGGTCTGGCTGATTTAGGGTTCAGCGATGAATTTTTGCAAAGCAAACATTTAACTGCGGACAGTAAAGTCACTAAAGCTCAATTGGAAGAATTGAAAGAGGAATTCGCCAAACAGTCTTTGCAAAATGCATCAGAACAAAGCGCAGAAAATAAAGGAGAAAATCAGGGCGCCGATGATCAGGAAAATGATGCGCAGCCTGCGGCTGACCAGAAAGATAATGATATGGAAGATGTTCGATTATCTCCTTCTCAGGATACAATACAAGTCGATAATGATAAAACTTGGGTTGATAAATATGAAGCCATTTTAAAAGGTTATGCCGAAGCCAACAATCAAGAATGGAAACGCGACCTTAAAGATGAAAACGGTGCCGATATTGAAGGGCTTCAGGGAAGTATCGGAGATGCAAAATATCATTTTACAGCAGAAGACAAGGTAAGTGTTAATGCTGCCGGTATTGAAGGATTGGTTAATCTGGCCAAAGAAACCGGACAAGATATTAACTTCAATGAAAAATGGAGCGAAGAATTTAAGGCAAAAATGATGGAAGCCTGTGAAAAATACGGCGTTTCTATTGTTGGCAAGCCAGAAGAACAAAAAACGGAAAACAGAGAAGCAGAGGCTCAGCCGGTTCAGGCAGCAAATAATGAAGAAACCAAAAGCTACATAGGATTGCCTAAAACCGCTGAAATAGAACTCCGTAAATATAATCGCTTGGCTTCGGGAGAAAAAGGCGAAGAAGGCAAAAAAGAACTGGATGACACAATTGCTCGCATGGAAGCAGCCGGAGCAACTATCGGCGGCGAAAACCGCGAAAGCCAAAAATATACAATGGCCTTGTATGCCAAAGCCTGCTATAACAAAGAAGATGCGGAAACTATGCATAAACTTGAAAATGTTATGACAAAATATGGTATGCAAGTTGGAAAAAAGCAATCTGAAGATGGTAAAAAACTTGATTTTGAGGTTTCAATAAACAAATCCAAATATGACAAAGAAGCCGTTGCCTCTGATATAAAAACATTATCGGAACAACGCTCAAATACGGCCGAAAATCAAAGCAATAAATACAAACAAAGATCCGGCGCTTTTCTTAATGGACAGCAGCCTGAAGGGCGTTAAAAGCTAATTATTAAAATTTTGTAAAAATAATCAAAATTTGACAAAAAATGCTTGAGGGTAAGCAATTTATATGCTATAGTGCTTGCAAAATCAGGTTATAAAAGGAGACAAAACAATGGACGCAAAACAAGCAGCCGACATCATTAAATCAGGAAACTATTCTGATTCTGAATTTAAAGATTTGTATGCCGCTCTGAGTGGAAAAGACGAGTTTGCTAAGGAATTTAACGCTTTGCGCATTCGTATGCTGAAAGCTTATGCTAAAGGCGATAGTATTGAAATCAACCAGAGCGATGCTAAACCGTCTGATGCTGTATTGGTTGTCGAACAATCAAAAAACAATTCAAAAGATACAAAAGTTCAAAATAAAGATGTGGAACCATGGAAAATTCAGGCTCGCAATGATATTTTACAGTGGGCTGCTAAAACTAAAAATCGCGAAGTCTCCGAAATTAAAGCGGTTGAAGATGGTTTGCATGCAGAATTCAAAGACGGCACAAAATTGAGCTTTTTGGCTGAAAATCATGTTTCAGTAAAAACGCCTGCTGAACCTAAGGCTCAAAATTTTGATGCTGTTGTTGCGTTGGCTCAGAAAAATAAAAAGAAAGTAAAACTCGGCGAAAATATGACACCGGAATTTCGCAAAGCTTTGATTGAAGCTTGTGCGACCGCAAATGTTCAAATCAGCAATTTGTCTCTTGAAGATTTGGATATGTATATGAAATTTGCCGCAAAACCTGAAAAACAATTGCTGAACGTTGAAGAAAATTCAGACAGTTCAGATAAAACCCGCAATTCTCAAAGTGCTCAGACTCAGCATAAAGAAGATAAGCAACAATTAAATTCCGTTAACCGCGGACATTCTCTGCAATCGCTTTCTTCTGAACAGTTGGAAACTTTGCATGAAAAAGGTTTTGATGTCGATGTTTACAGCCACGTTAATGATGAACAGTGGAAAACAATCCAGTCTGTTTTGAAAAATTCGGCTGATAATAAAAACGCTGTTAAAAATTTAAATAATGGCGTTGCTGATGTTGTTAAATCCGTGGCCGACCATAAAGCAGAACAGGCACAGAAAGAGCAAAAAACAAATGCTCAGCCAGCTCAGGCAGACAAGCCGCAAACTGCAAATACCGATAATGCTCAAGCTGACGGTAAATCTGCTGATGAAAAAGTTCAGGCTGATAAGCAACCGACTGCAAAAGATAAAACAGTTGATGACAAGAAAAATGAAGAAGACAATCGTATCCCGTTAGGTTTTCCTGCTCAGGTAAGCGATTTGGAAGATGATGAAAATTCCGATTCTGCTCCGGTTCAGAAAACAGATGAAGATAAAGAAAATAAAAATAAGCCGGATAATGCAGGAAGAACGATTGCATGGGAAGACGCAGTTAAGCTTGCCAATGAAGCTGAGAAAAAGAAAGCCGCTGAAAAAGATGCCGTAATACCGGAACAGGCTTCTCAAACTCAAGATGAACCGGCTAAACCCGAAGATGAAAAACTTGTTGCTGCTTCGGATAAACAAGATAATAACGAGCAGAAACCTACTGATAAGCAAGAGATTAAAGTTCCCGCTCAATCAAAGAAAAAAGAAGGCTTTTGGAAAAAGTGGGGACGTAAAATCCGCAATGCTGCTGTGATTGCCGGTGCAGTTGTAGTAACATTTATAGCCGGTCGTTCCTGCAGTGGTAATCCGACAAATAATACTCGTAATGATGATGTTAATTTGAAAGATAAAACAGAGCTTTTAACAACACCTATTGACACATTGCGCGCAGATACTACAAGAGTTGATACGGTTGCACTTGATGACTATAAAGTTGTCGATGTGCCGACCCAATGGAACGCTAAAATGGGCATAACCGAAAAGCAATTTAACAATATGTACAAAATTGCTCATAAGTATAGTCCTGACGGAAGTTTGTGGGCAACAATGTATACAAATGCATATAATAATGCTGCCAAATTCAGCATGGATAAAAACAATCCGATGACCGCTGAGCAGTTTTTGTTTAAGTCAATGAGAGTAGCAGCTTGGACAAATCATATGCGTTCTAATGGTTGGGCTTACAATCATACCGGTATTGTAGGTGAAGTTATCGGCTCGACAATGGAAGTTATTAAATGTAATGAAAAAATTGATGTGGCAATTTTGGAAAAAGCTAAAATTATGCTGAACGGGGTAGGAACCGATGGTAAGATTAATGTCTTTACTTTTGACCAAATTGCTCCAGGAACCTCAAAATACAACAAACATGATTCACAAGGATGGATTATTGGAACAACTAATAACGTTATGACCGGCATGGATAGAGATTGCGGCAGTGAAGCTGAAGTTGAATTTAATGTAGGTGCTAAAAAGAAAGCTGTTAAAAAAGTCGTTCCTCAAAAAGTTGTAATTGAAGAACCCGGTGATACTATTCGCCGCAAATTGCCTGATGTTATAATTGAAGAACCGGGCGACACTATCCGCCATAAGTTGCCGGATGTTGTGATTGAAGAAAAGCCTGATACAATTCGTGTTAAACCGGAACCGGTTGTTAAAAAAGATAAACCAAACATTCGTGTAGCAGTAGGATCTCGCGCCAATATGAGCAATCGTCCGGGAGCCGAAGGAGTTAACCACGCACAAAACATTTTGTCTGAAGGCAGCGATAAAGGCTTGACCAAGAGTCAGCGTGCCGCCGGAAAGAAAATGGCTAAAGACCTTCATGATGCAGGGAAAATATCTGATGAAGTTTATGCCAAAATGCTTGATGAATGGAAAAACACTAAGAATTAGGATGTTTCCTCAATATGAAAAGCCCAGTTTTAATAACTGGGCTTTTTGCTTATAAGATAGAATAATTATCCGATGTATTTGCGAATAAAACGCGTGTTTTTTCCTATTCTGGATAATACTTCATAACTGATTGTTCCGGCATCGCGTCCTATATCGTCCAATGTATAAAATTCATTGATGACAATAGCCATATCGCCGACTTGCAGGTTTTTAACATCAGTGACATCACAGATAATATTGTCCATAGAGATTCTGCCGATAATTCTAGCTTCTTGCACACAGCCGCCGGTTGTGAAAAACAATTTTCCGACATTTGATAATGAACGTGGAATGCCGTCGCCGTATCCAATGGATACAACAGCCAATTTTCTATCGTTGGCTGCACGATAAGTCACGGAATAACCCACAAAATCTCCTTTTTTTAGCTTTGCCGTATCAAGTACGGGAGCCAAAACCTTAATACAAGGCAACATTTGATTTTCGCGATAAGGCGCTGTGTTTATTCCATACAAAGCCGCGCCGAGGCGTACAATGTCTTTTTGAAAACGTTGGCCTAAAAATGTTCCATCCGATGCTGAAAGCGATGCTCTTTGTTTGGGAAAATATTTGTTTTTTAGTTCTTCGAATTTGAGCAATTGATGCTCATTCATAAAATGCTCCTTTTCATCACCGCAGGCAAGGTGGGATAAAACAACTGAAAATTCTTCTTTATCTTTTTCAGACAGCAGCTCAAGTTCTTCTTCTCTGAATCCAAGGCGGTTTAGACCGGTTTCTATTTGAATTGCCGGTTTTATGCCATTTATTCTGTTTTCTTTCCAAAACTCAAATTGCCATGGCGAAGCAATAACGGGAATTAATTTTGCTTTTATAAATGATTCCAAACTGTCTTCACCTATTCCCTGTAGAACATATATGTCCGAATTTCCAACAACAGAGCGGATTCTTTCTCCTTCAATACCGTGCGCTACAAAAAAACAACGGCAGCCGGCATCGTTGTACAATTTTGCAGCCACTTTTTCTGCTCCGATTCCATAAGCATCGTCTTTTACCACGGCAGCGGTTTCCGCTTGGGGGGCAATTTTCTGTAACTGCCTATAATTATTAACAATATTGTCTAAATCTATTTCTAAAATTGGTCTTGTCAAAACACTCATAACTGCCTATTATCCTTTCTGCATTTGTTTAATTGAAAGCAAAATTAAATGGAATTTATTGATTTGCATATCCACTTGCAAGACTATACAGATGACTTTGCAACAGATATTGTTAAAAAAGCGCAAAAATCAGGATTAAAAAAAATTGTTTGTGCCGGAACAAGTCCTGATGATTGGAAAAAAGTTGCGGATTTGACTGAACAATATCCTGATTTTGTTATTCCTGCTTTTGGTTTGCACCCTTGGTATATTGACAGAGCTGGAGAAATGTGGCGGGACAGCTTGGAAAATTATATGCAAAATTTTCCTTGTGCATTAGTTGGTGAAACCGGAATAGATGGTTTGAAACCGGACGTTTTTCTGCAAAAAGAATATTTTAAATTTCATATAAAATCAGCTCAAATTTTTAACCGTCCTTTAATTATACATGCGGTTAAATCATTTGCTCAATTTGATGATTTGTGGAATTTATTGCCTGAAAAATTTATGTTTCATTCTTTTAATGCGCATTTGGAACAATTAAAACAAATTTTGCGTTATGGAGGCTATGTTTCTTTCGGAAACTCAATTTTAAAAAATAAAAATTTTGAGCAGATTATCATTTCTACGCCGAAAGAAAAAATTTTATGTGAGAGTGACGGTCCTTATCAACCCTTGCAAAAAGGCGAAATATCTACACCTTTTCAAATAACGGATTTGATACGCCGTATTGCTGAAATCCGCAATGATACAGTTGAATATACGGCTCATCAAATTTATTGCAATTCTTTGGAGTTTATCAATGTCAGATAATCGTTTTATGAGAACTGAAGCTTTATTGGGAGCTGAACGATTTAAACGCCTGCAACAATCGACGGTGATGATTGTTGGTTTGGGAGCAGTTGGAGGATATGCTTTGGAGGCTTTGGCGCGGGCAGGTATCGGACATTTGATATTGGTTGATTTTGACAAAGTGGATGAAACAAATATTAATCGCCAAATTTTAGCTTTGGAATCTACTGTCGGACAATCTAAGGCGCGTTTGGCTGCTGTGCGGGCAGCTGATATAAATCCGAATTGTCAAATAGAAATTAAGGAAACTTTCGTTAATGCCGAAACTTTACCTGATTTACTGTCTGAGCCAATTGATTTTGTGGTCGATGCAATAGATTCGCTTAATCCTAAATGTTGTTTAATCGAAGCGCTTAGCCTCAAAAAAATTCCGTTTATTTCTTCAATGGGTGCGGCTCTTAAAACAGATCCTGCGCATATTCATTTGCAATATCTCAGCCAAACAATAAATTGTCATTTAGCTCGTTTTATCCGCAAACGCCTTAAAAGACGCGGCGTTGACATAAGCCGAATACTCTGTGTAGCTTCGGATGAACAAACCGATCTTCCTGATACGGCTGTTTTTATGGAAGAGGGAGAACCGCCGGCCGGTTGCAACCGCAAAAGGCATACCATGGGATCTTTGCCGACAATTACGGCTATTTTTGGTTTGACGATTGCAAATGCCGTAATTCTTTCGCTGGCAGATGCCGAACATTAAAAATTTTTTAATATAGATACAATATTATCCCTGTAAAAGAGGAAATTACAGTTATGAAAATGATAAAGCCGATAGTGAATATTTCTAAAATCATGGATGCTCATGATATAATTATTTGCGGCTTAAACGGTGTTATATTTGATGGCGCGGCTTTTAAGTCTGAAGCCGTAGAGGCTTTGTTACGTTTGCGCAAAAACGGCAAACAGATAGTATTGCTAAGCAATACATCTATGCGTTTATCTGAATTATGCGATAAATTGTACGCCTCAGGCATTTCGCCGCGGCTTTTTAATAATATTGTTACGGCCGGTGAAATCACTCATTACCAGTTGCAGGCAGCTAACAGCCGGTATGCAGCTTTGGGAAGAGTCTACTACAATTTGGGTGACGCTGCTGATAACGGAATTTTTAAAGGCTTAAATTATCAGTGCACTGAAAATTCGGCTCGTGCTGACTTTTTGTATATCGGAAGAACTTCGATTTTACCTGGAGCTTCTGTGGAAGATAATCTTGATTTGTTAAGCCACTCTGCATCGCTGGATATACCGATGCTTTGTGTAGGAAATGATACTTCTGCTTTTAATGACGGAGAGATACGCGTTGCTTCAGGAGCTTTTGCTGAACAATATGCTATTTTGGGCGGAAAAATCATTACGGTCGGAAAGCCTGACAAAAATATCGTTGACTATGCACTTGAGGCTTATAAAGGTGTGGATGCGTCTAAAATATTAATGATAGGCGACAGTATGCCTGTTGATATAAAAGCTGCAAATGCAGCAGGAATAGCCAGTGTTTTAGTAAGCAAGGGAATCCATGTAAACTATTTGGGAGAAGGATATATACCTGATGTTACCAAAACCCGCGAATTGGCAACAACAGCCGGTGCATATCCCGACTATGTTATTTCCAATTTGCGCTGGTAATTATTGAATTTCCTCAGCTAATAAAGAAATTTCCAACCACTGGTTTTCAGCTTCCGACTTTTGGTTTTCAAGCTCTTTCAGTTCATCGCTCAAAGCAAAAAAACGCTCTTTGTCGTTTTGATATAAGTTTGTATCAGCAAGATTTTCGGTTACTTCAGCAATCTTCTTTTCTATTTCCTCTATTTGGGTAGGTAAAACTTGTAGCAGACGCTGTTGATTATAAGTCAGTTTGCGTGTGTTTATCATTTTGGGCTTGTCATTTTTCGGACAGGATTTGTTTTTTGTTGTAGTTTTTTCTTTTTCCGCATCTGGTGAAATTTTTGCCAATACCTCGCTGTAACTGCCGATATGTTCCACAACGCTGCCGTCGCCTTTCATATATATAATAGAGGTTACAAGTTTATCCAAAAAGTCGCGGTCGTGGCTGACAATAAGCATTGTGCCGTCATAATCGCTCAGCATTTCCTGCAGTAGATCAAGGGTGTCCATATCCAGATCGTTTGTCGGTTCATCAAGCAATAAAAAGTTTGAAGGAACAGCTAATACTTTGGCTAACATCAAACGATTTTTTTCTCCTCCGGACAGCGAAGCTACAGGAGATTTGGCTTGATCAGGGGTAAACAAAAAGTCTTTAAGATATGCAACTACATGTCGGTAAGAACCTCTGACCCAAATATGATCGCCTTCTTCACAGAGCGTCTGCCAAAGAGTCTTTTGAGGATTGAGGCTGAAACGGTTTTGATCAAAATAAGCTTCCTGCAAGTTTTTTCCGATACGGACAAAGCCGGAATCCGGCTCTAATTTCTTGGTCAGAAGTTTTATTAGTGTTGTTTTTCCAGCACCGTTTGGACCTACAATTCCGATTCTGTTTCCTCTGATGATTTTGGTTGAAAAATCCTTGACAATTTGGCGGTCGCCGAAAGCCTTTTCTATATGTTTAGCTTCAATGACCAGCTTAGATTTCCATAGTGTGTTTTCAACATCCATATTAACGGAACCGATTTGTTTGATTTGTTCACGCCGTTCCTGCCGTAATTGCAGCAATCTGCGCAATCGGCCCTGATTGCGGCGTCGGCGGGCAGTCACGCCTTTATGAAGCCATTCAGTTTCTTCTGCTAATTTTTTATCTAAATGTTTTTGTGCTATAATTTCTTGTTCTATAACCTGATCCTGCCATTCTTCGAAAAACTGAAAACCACGGTTATTACGGCGCATGGTTCCGCGGTCAAGCCAAAAGGTTGTACGTGAAATATTACACAAAAAGCGCCGGTCATGGCTGATAACAACTACAGCGCCGGAATAAGAGGCGATTAATTTTTCCAAAAATTCAATTGTCGGCATATCCAAATGGTTTGTCGGTTCGTCTAAGAGCAAAATGTCGGGTTCGGCAATCAACGCTTTTGCTAAAGTTGCTTTGCGGCGTTCTCCTCCCGAAGAAACCTCGGGGTTTTGTTCGGCGGCTATATTAAGCTGATCAATGAGCATTTGCGCTTTATAGGCTTTGGTTGCGCTTTCTTCATCCTTCAATCCCGAAAGCACAACATCGCGTAAAGTTTTGTAAGCGCTTAAATCCGTTTCTTGCGGCATATAGCCGATTGTGGTATTAGGTTGAATAAAAATTTCGCCTTCGTCCGGTTCTTGCAATCCAGCGATAATTTTGAGCAATGTCGATTTTCCTGAACCATTGCGTCCGACCAAAGATATTTTATCTCCTCGGTTTATATAGAGTTCAACTCCGCGAAACAATTGATTGGTTCCAAAACGCAGTTTAATATCTTTTAATGTGTAAACAGGTGGTTCAAATGTCGGCATTTTTTCCTCTCATATTTTTATATTGTTCAGCATTATAGCTATTAAGACGGAAAAATAAACAGAAAAAATAAAAGTAGAAGTATCTGTAAGCGAAAAATACAATAACAAAAAGTAAAAAGTAAAATAGAGTTGAAGAACAGTAAAAAACGTATATGATAAACAAAAAAAGAAATTTTTAGGATTGATAATGACAAAATATATTTTTACTTTTTTTCTTTTGACTTTTTGTGCGTTTCCGGTTTTTGCCGAGAGTGATCCTTCTTTGATAGATTTGTTTGGAGAAGAGGAAAGCAAACAAACGAATAAGGAACAAGAAAAGCAAAATTCAAGCCAGCAGATAGCAGCTGAAAACAATAAAGGCAATGATAAAGTAGAAGTTGACGATGATGGTGTATTTTCCTTTTTAAACTTTTCTTTTTTGCGTAAAGACAAGGCTAAAGAGTTTACCCGTAAATCAGATGAACCGCAGGAAAGTTATGAAGAACGCATGGTGCGTTTGGCAGAAGAAGGCGATACCGATGCTTGTCTGACTTTGGGTTATATGTATCTGTATGGCGAAAACGGTTTGGCGCAAGATGATACAAAAGCTTTTAAATATTACACGCTTGCAGCTGATAAAGGTGATAAAATCGCTTTAAATAATCTGGGAAGCTTGTATTACAGCGGTATAGGCACAACTAAAAATGTTGCAAAAGCTGTTAAATTGTTTGAGGAAGCTGCAAAATTAGGAAACAATGAAGCAGCTGTCAATTTGGCTTTTGTTTATTTGACCTCATCAAAAGGAGCGAGCGGAAATTTGCGAAGCGCAATATTAAAGCTTTTTAATCAAGCGGCAGAAGGCGGAAATGTTACTGCTCAATATATGATGGGAATGATTTATTATAATGGCTTCGGCATTGCAAAAAATGACGACCGCGCTTTTCAACTGCTAAAAAAAGCGGCATCACAATATGACGAAGCGCAATATCAATTGGCTTTGCGCTATATGAATGCCGAAGGAACGCCGAGAAACTATGGAAATGCGGTTAATAATTTAACAAAGGCTGCTTTGCAGGGACACATTCCTTCTATGCTGTGGTTGGGGGATATTTTTGCAGAAGGAACGAGTTATCCAAAAAATGAATATAAAGCTTATGTTTGGTACAATATTGCTTCTGTTTACGATGCTAAAAGTGCAGCGGAAAAACGAGACTTTTTAGAGAAAAAGCTAAAAATAGAGGAAGTCTTGCAAGCGCAGGCTGAAGCTGAAAGTTATAAAGCCAAACCAAGTAAAATAACAGATTATGTTCATCAGACGTTTGGTGTTAATTTGGCTGATTATGTTACGGAAAAAGCTATCCAAAGAAGATGAATAACAGGATAAAATAGCAGAACAATAACGAAACTGTTTATTTGCTATAAATTAGATATAAAAATAAAACCTCCGAATATCGGAGGTTTTATTTTTAATTTTTGATTATTTATTCATTGATATGAGGCATCTTAGCTTCTTCAACCAAAGCTGCAATAAACTCATCAACTTTCATAACCGTCTGTTTGTCAGACCCCAAACGGCGGACAGTTACAGTTCCGTTTTCTTTTTCTTTTGCGCCGACAATAGCAATAACAGGAATTTTTGCAACGGAATGTTCACGAATTTTATAATTGATTTTTTCATTGCGCAAATCTGCTTTTGCTAGCAATCCGGCAGCTTTCAGTTTGTCGGTAATTTCATTTGCGTAATCGTTGAACTCACTGACAATAGGCGAAACAACAACTTGTTCCGGTGAAAGCCATAAAGGCAATTTGCCGGCATGGTTTTCAATCAAAATTCCCAAGAAACGTTCAATCGAACCGAACAAAGCGCGGTGCAACATAACAGGTTGATGTTTTTCGCCGTCTTCGCCGATATATGAAATATCGAAACGTTGCGGCAAGTTCATATCAACCTGAATTGTGCCGCATTGCCATTCACGACCGATAGCGTCACGCAAAATAAATTCAAGTTTAGGACCATAAAAGGCGCCTTCGCCTGCATTGATTTCGTATTTGTAGCCATGAGAAGTCAGTGCGTTTGCCAAAGCGTTTTCGCACAAATCCCAAATTTCATCAGATCCGATACGGTAAATGCTGTCCGGACGAGTAGAAAGGTAAATTTTTACATCTTCAAAACCAAAATCTTTATAAATATCCAAAATCAATTTCAAAGTTGTAATGCATTCTTCTTCCATTTGTTCAGGAGTGCAGAAAATATGAGCATCATCCTGCGTAAATTCACGTACGCGCATTAATCCCATCAAGGAGCCAGAAGCTTCATAACGGTTAACCATGCCAAATTCGGCCATACGTAAAGGCAAATCGCGGTAAGATTTAATTCCTTGTTTATAAACTAACAAGCCGCCTGGGCAGTTCATCGGCTTTACGCAGAATACTTTACCGTCTTCGGTTTTACCGGAATAGTTGTGAGCGCCGTATTTGTCCCAGTGACCTGAAGTTTCCCACAAGCAGCGATCCATAATACGCGGCGTTGCTATTTCAATATAGCCGTTATGTTCCTGACGGTTACGCATATAGTCAATAAGTTTGCGGTAAATGCGGTATCCTTTGTCGTGCCAAAAAACAGCTCCTGGAGCATACTCCGGTTCAAAATGGAACAAATCCATCTCGCGGCCGAGTTTGCGGTGATCGCGTTTTGCTGCTTCTTCAAGCATAGTCAAATAAGCATCTAAGTCCTTTTTGTTTGCCCAAGCGGTAGCATAAATGCGCTGCAGCATTTCTTTGCTGGAATCTCCGCGCCAATAAGCTCCCGCAACTTTTGTCAGTTTGAAAGCGTCGCCGATTTTTCCTGTAGAAGGAACATGAGGACCGCGGCAAAGATCCGTAAAGTTCCCCTGAGAATAAAGGGAGATTGTTTCATCTTCCGGCAAATCTTCAATCAATTCGACTTTGTAATGTTCGTTAATAGATTTGAAGTAAGCAATAGCTTCATTTCTTGGTAAAACTTTGCGGGTGATTTTTTCATCTCTTTTAACGATTTCATGCATTTTTGCTTCGATTTTTTCAAAATCTTCAGTCGTAAAGGGTTCTTTTCTGGAAAAATCATAATAAAAGCCGTTTTCAATAGCCGGACCGATGGTAACTTGTACATCAGGCCACAATTCTTTGACAGCTTCTGCCATAACATGAGAACAAGAATGGCGCAAAATTTCAAGGCCTTCTTTGTCTTTTGCAGTAATAACGGTTACGGTTGCATCTGTAGTGATTGTGGTATCTAAATCTTGTAATTTATTATTAACCTTAACCGCTAAAGCATTTTTTGCTAAACCGGCGCTGATTTTTCCGGCAATTTCAGCTCCTGAAACATTTCCGGCAAAATCCATAACACTACCGTCTGGTAATTTTATAGCAACCATATTTTTAATCCTTTTTCATTTTAGTTCATTTTCAACAATTCGTTATACACATCCATTGTTTTATCGCACATTTGCTGCATGGTAAAATGGTCGTGTACATTTTTTATTGCCGCAGCCGAAATTTTTTGTCTTTCGCTGTCCGGCAAATCAAGCGCCCAATCAATAGCCTCAGCCAAAGCCTGCGCATCGCCGCTTTTGAACAAACGACCGCTGATGCCGTCAATAACATTTTCTAAAGAACCGCCGATATTGGAAGCTAGAACAATTTTGCCCATAGCTTGACCCTCGATGGCAGCTCTTCCGAAAGCTTCCGGCTCAATGGCTGTTGAGAGGACAATATCCGACACCATAAGCAATGCCGGAATATCAAAACTTTCACCGATAAATTGAATGCGGTCGCTGACATTCAGCTTTTCCGCCATTTCTTTTAATTCATTAGTATATTTAACTCTTCCCTGATCGGAACCGATAATAAGTGCATAAGCTTCTTTATGTTTTATTTTGGACATGGCTTCTACCAGAAGGTGCTGTCCTTTCCAACGTGTAATTCTGCCGATTAAAGATATAATCGGGCGGTCCTCCGGCAAATGATTGTCGGCGATTGCACGGATAATTCTTTCTTGAGTAACCGCAGACTGTGAAAATTTATCTATATCGACACACCGCGGAATCAGCCTGATCTTTGATTCATCAATTTGATAGTTTGCCAGCATATGTTTCTTTATATGTTGCGAAATAGCTATAACCAATTGCCCGAACGTCATAACTTTGTTATAGAATTTCTTGATTCCTTTTGGTCCCAAACCGTAAGTTCCATGAAAAGTCGTCATAAATTTAACGCCCGTTTTCTTGGCGGCCCAATAGGCACTCCACGCCGGCGCGCGTGATCTTGCATGAACAATGTTTATGCCGTTTTCTTTAATGATTTTCGCCAATTTTAAGGAATTTAAATACATTTTTATGGGATTTTTGGTTTTTAACGGCAAAGTAAAGTGTTTAATGCCCATCTTGTCGAGTTCATAAACCAAACGCCCGCCGCATGAAGCGACAAAAGGCGTATATCCTTTTTGTTTGAGCGCTTCGGCAATTTGAACCGTTCCCCATTCCACGCCGCCATGCTGAAGCTCGGGAATAACTTGTAAAACAACAGGTTTTTCTTCTTTACCTTTAACCATTTTATTCCTATAATCTTTCAATCGTTTAATTTATATCAAATCGAGTAACAATATGCAAAAATACACTCTTAATTCTCAATTTGCAATAGATTTTGAATATATTGCGCCAAAAAATAATGAACTGACGGTGCTCTATTTGCATGGCTTTTGTTCAGATGCTTGGGGACGCAAACCCGACACTGTTAAAAAAGTTTGCAATGAGCTTGGAATGGGCTTTTTGCGTTTTGATTACGCAGGGCATGGAAGCGATTCGGTAAATTTTGAAAAAGCTGATTTTGATATTTGGCGAAATCAAATTCGTGAGATGGTTGAAAAGTTTATTGCCGGTGACTTTATTGTAATCGGAGCTTCTATGGGCGGTTGGCTGGCATTGGATACGGCCATGGCTTTTCCCGAAAGGGTGAAAGGCGTAATCGGTTTGGCCGCGGCGCCGAATTTTGTAAAGCGTTTTGCCTCGGGTATCGGTGATAAAGAAAAGCATGAACTTGAAAAATACGGAAAATTTAAAATTATCAATAATGATTTTGAATACACGATAACGGCTCGCTTTGTACAAACGGCAATGGCTGCATGTTTGCCGGAAAATGGAGAAAAATGGCCTGTGCATTGTCCTGTATGCTTGATACAGGGGATGAAAGATGCCAGTGTTCCTTGGCGGTTGGTGCTTGAATATGCCGATTGTATTGCATCGGAAAAAGTTGTTGTTAAATTGCTTAAAAATGCAAATCATCGGTTGAATGACGATGAAGCGCTGGTAGAATTACGCTCATCTGTTGCAAATATTGTGAATATCTGATAATTAAAAGTTCTAAATGCCCTGAAAATTAGCTAATCTATTTATAGAGGAAAAATAGAGATAAAGCCGTGATTGAGACAAAAATTGATAAATCTGCCGTTTGCACCGCTTTTGCCTGCGCAATAGCGGCTTTTGCCTGTGGCTTTGCATTTTGTCTTGCAATGTTATCCAATAGCGGCAGCTGCTATTTTTTGATTAAAGATTTTTTGTTTTCAACCCGCGGCTATGCTTGGGTGCAAGAAATACGAGCGCTAATGGGGGCAACGGTTTTTGATGCCGCTCAAATAGTTTTGCTTATTTTGATTTTATTTATAGCGGTGTCTGTGGTAATAGTCCGTTTTTTACAGATTTTCCGCAAGTCTGTTCAAGAAAGCAAAACTAAAAGAGAAGAACAGTCTGTCGATGTGTTTCCTCCGTTTACAGCTTTTGAAAACAGTATTCCGCAATCAGAAAGTAAAAATGAAAATAATATAGAGCAGGCAGAAGAAGATAAAAAAACAGAAAATAATTGGGAAAAATTAAATTCCCTTTCTTCTGAAGTGTTGTGCCGGTATCTTAAATGCGAATGTCCGCAGGTGGCGGCTATTGTTTTGGAAAAATTGAATTCTGAACTAAGTGCGCGGGTTTTATCATCATTTGATACAAATTTTGCAGCAGAAGTTGTATCTGCTATGCTGGAGAACCGTCAGCCCGATACACAATTATCTGAAACTATCGGGCGTACGGTTTTTGAAAATATACATACGCAAAAAAACGAAAATCGATTGCAAAAAGTATATGAAATTTTCCATTTTATGGATGATTCTATTGAAAACAAAGTTTTAAAAATTATAAAAGAAAACAATCCGACAGCGGCAGATGAAATATCAGAAGAAAATATTTTGTTTGAGGATCTGCAAAAATTGACTTTGGCGGAAACAGCGGAATTTTTATCTCAAATAGATGAGGCAAAATTGGTGATAGCTTTGCGCGGAGCATCTGAAAAACTCCGCAGTCATTTATATGCAGCCATGCCTGTCCGTCAATCCAATTTGATTAAGGAAGCTTTGCAAAAACTCGGACCGATAAAATTGCGTGATATAGAAAAAGCTCAACAAGAGATTTTGTCTGTAGGTAAAAAGATGTATGCCGGCGCTTTGCGGAGCCGAAAATATGAATGAGTTAAAAATATTCGGTTTTGATAATTTTATCATAGATGATGAACAGCCGGTTTTTGATTTATCTGTTAACCGAAGGCAAGAGAATTTGCCTCCGCAGCAAATGGAAATGCTGTTGAAAGATATAAATACTAAGCTGAAAGTTTTATTAAATGACCGCAATAAGGAAAATTTGCGTTTTATAAAAATGGTTTTGTCTGAAGTGGCACCGGCATTAGCTGAACAATGTGGTGAAAAAATCATTGATGACTATATAGAGCGTCGTTTTCCAGATATTAAAAATCGTACAAAACTCGATTTTTATTTTAATCCGGATAATTTGCCGTCAATTCGTCAAAAACTTGAAAATTTGGCAATTCAAAACGGTTATGAAGGACGGATATGCTTGCACAAAGACGAAAATATGCGGCAAGGCGAATGTCGGATTGTTTGGAATGACGGCGAAGAACTTTTTTCAACAGAGCAAATTTTAGAAAAGATTCGCAAGCAGCTTGATGGGGTGATGGAAAATGACTGATGAAGAAAAATTGCAAAAAATTGGAGCAGCTGCGGACATTGATGTTAAAATAACGGTTGTTGCGGGGAAAACCTGTTTAACTTTGCAACAACTTTCCGACCTGCAGATCGGTGCAATTCTTGAACTTGATAAAAATATTGACGAAGATTTGGATATTTGCGTAAATGGAACGCCTGTTGCTAAAGGGCGCTTGGCTTTATCCGGTGAAGAATTGGGAATTTGCATAACTAAAATTTTAGCAGATGGTGACGACCGATGAAAATAAAAAAGTATGTAGCGGCAGATATGTCTTTGCTGCTTAATCAGGTTAAAGAAGAACTTGGAGACGAAGCTGTCATTATATCTACTTCGGTTTTGAATGACGGAAAAACGGAATTGATTGCGGCTTTGGATACCAATGATGTAGACTTGAACACCGAAAGCAGTCGTTTATCTGAAAAAGCACCTTTATATAATGATAATTTTTTACGTGAACGCTTAGCGTTTCATCATCTTGTTCCGCAAGCCGAAGCCATCATTTTATCGACTTGCCGCAGTCTTTCTGAGGGGATGAAAAAATCCTGCGATACTGATATTTTGGCCGGTGCATTTAACAGTATATTTCATTATGGCAATTTGTTTGATACGCCGCGTACGGTCAAGATGTTTATCGGAACACACGGAAGCGGCAAAACATCTTCTTTGGTGAAAGTTGCGGCATTGGCAAAAATACATAATGTTCCGACAACAATTCTTAATATGGATACGGTTCGTGCCGGTGCTGACGGACAATTGCGGTCTTTTGCCTCTATTTTAGAAGCTGAATATGAACTGGTACGCACGCCCGAAAATTTGTTTGATAAAATTTTAGCGGCGCAATCTGATAGCCGTATGGTTTTGATTGATACCCCCGGAATCAATCCTTTTTCGGGCACGGATTTTGCCCGCCTTTCATCTTTATGTTCGGTTGTCAGCTGTGATAAAGTAATGGTTTTCGATGCCGGATTAAATGCTGAAGATGCTATTGAAACCTCTGATGTTTTTGCAAAGTTGGGGGCGGAGTGGCTGCTTCCGTCAAAAATGGACATCAGCCGCCGCATAGGTGCTGTTTTGTCTTTGGCAGCTCTCAGCGGTATGCAGCTGGGGTTTGCCGGTGTAGGACGCAATATCGCCGGCGGTTTGGCGGCGGTTGACAGTAAAGCTTTGGCTGCTTTGATAATGGGATAAAAATATGGATACTGCGGAATTGCACATTGCCCCGAGAGCCGAAATAGGCAATATCATACCGACGCGCCACAATATGATAGCCATTGCTTCAGGAAAAGGGGGAGTCGGAAAAACTTGGTTTTCAGTTACGCTTGCACACGCTCTGACGGGATTAAAGCAAAAAACCTTGCTGTTTGACGGCGATTTGGGGTTGGCAAACGTTGATGTGCAGCTTGGGTTGATGGTTACGCACGATTTAGGCTGTGTGATTACCGGCGATACAACGCTAAATCAAATTGTCAACAATTGTGAAAAAGCCCGTTTTGATTTCATAGCCGGCCGTTCCGGTTCTTCGGGGTTAGCTTCAATGCCTGTCGGACGATTGCAAATTTTGGCGGAAGATTTGGCATTGTTGGCGACATCTTACGATAAAGTTTTGCTTGATATGGGAGCAGGAATTGATAAATCGGTTCGTATTTTATCGGGAGTCGCCGGACATATTATTGTGATTTGCACGGACGAGCCGACATCTTTGACAGATGCCTACGCCTTAATAAAAGTGATGTCTGTGCAATATCCGAAATGCAAAATTTCTATTGTGGTCAATCAGGCAGATACCATACAGGAAGGGCAGCGCACTTATGATATTTTATGCAAAGCCTGCTTAACTTTTTTGAAAATTACACCGCCTTTGCTGGGAATTGTGCGTCGTGACGCCCGAGTGCGCGATGCCATTCGCAATCAAATGCCCCTAATCAGTCGCTACCCAACGTCGGAAGCGGCTGCCGATGTTATAAATATTGCTCGAAAGTTGTTGAAAAAATGAAAGATGCGTTAGGCTATTATAAAGTGCTTGAAGTTGATTCTTCAACCGATGAAAAAACACTGAAAATAAAATATCGTGATTTAGCCAAGTTATGGCACCCTGATTTTAACAAAGCGGAAAATGCAATGGAGCATTTTCAAAAATTGTCAGTTGCCTATGATGTGCTCAAAGACAAAAACAGCCGTTTGATTTATGACTTGCTGAGTGAAGTTTATACTTCTGACAACTTTCCTGATATGCAGAATTTGAGTGTGCTTAAAGATAAATATAATAAAGAAAATCCTTTGGTTAGGGTGATTTTTCTGCGTAAAATAATTGGTAAAATAACACGGTATAATGTTTCAGAAGACCGCTTGGTTTGCACTTATGAACAAGCAAGGCAAGAAGCTTTGGCTTATTCGCTGTCAAACTGGTTTTTGGGTTGGTGGCATCCAAAAGCGCTGGTAAAAAATGTTCGTGCGCTTATTGATAATTTTCGTAATATAGGTCAAAACAATCAGGATAATTTGCTTCTGTTGGTTCATAATGCCGTTGCTTTTGAACAAGACGGAAAACCTCGTCAGGCTATGGTTTCAGCTTTGCAGGCGATGGAATACGCCGATGGGGAGCAACGAGAGCTTTTGGAACGTTTCATAAAAAAATTGGGGATTTCCAAACCCGACAAAATTCCGAGTTGGCGCCTCTTGCCCTTAAAATTGGTTCAGCTTATTGTTCCGTTTTTAATTTTGTTGTCAGTTTTGTATCCTTTTGCACAGCAACTCAGTTTGGTTCGCTATATGCAAAAAGAAAACGAGGTTACTTATTTTCAAAAAGTCAAGTTTAACGGCGGCGGCGAAATAGTGGACGATGTCGTTGTTTCTAAAATATTTTCAATCCCCGTAAATGTGGCTGATGACAGTAAATTGTATCATTTTTCGCAAGATACCGAAATTATGTACGGTCCTGGAGAAGAATTTGATGTTATGGCAAATGGTCAAAAAGATCAAACAGTTCGAATTACGGGTTTTACTCTTGATAAGAGTTGGTACCGTGTGATGTTGGACAGCGGTGAAATGGGTTTTGTGCCGGACAAAATATTGCGCCGCGGAGCAAAAAACCCTCCATTGGACGGAAGCAAAATAGTTCCAAATATCTAAAATAAAAAACGCTGTAAAAACAAAGGTTTTCGCGGCGTTTTTTGTTACATTTAAACGTACATTTAAATGTAACAAAATGCAATACC